>DATAZN010000359.1:0-9032 GCA_036272035.1 Mycobacterium sp.
GGCAACGCATTAACGGCTGGCTGGAACCCACTGGGTGCTCCGAACAGGCCGTTCGGGTAGTACGGCGTCTTGTGATACCACCCCTGGAAAGCCAGCCCGGCAGAGGCCACGAAATCGAGGCATTCATCGACGGTGTAGCTGCGCGCGCGATGATGCAGAAAGGCATCCACCAGTGCGGCGTCGTCACGCAGATCGTAGGCAATTTTCAGATAGCTCTGAATCGGGTGGTCCGCCGTCAGGGTCGAGAGGGTGTCCTTGACCAACTGGACCGATGAATCATCCTGGCGCAGGCCCAAATCGCGAAAGACCGACTCTAATAACTCGACTCCGATTCGCCCGTATTTGGCGTAGAGCATGAGCGCCATGACGCCGTCGGGCCGTAGGCATCCCGCCAGAGCCCTCAGGCCGGTCGGCGGATCGGCCATGTGGTGCAACACGCCGGTCGATACCACGAGGTCGAACTGGCGCCGCAGCGTCGGGAGCTCCTCGATCGGAAGCAGATGCAGCTGCAGGTTGGCCAGGCCGTGTTTGTCTTTCAAATATTGCTGGTGATCCAGCGACGCCTGGCTGATGTCGACCCCGACGACGTTTGCGTCAGGATTGCCGAACGCGAAGACGGCGGCCTGGTTGGTGCCACAACCTGCGATCAGGATGTCGAGATCCGGCCGATAGTCCCGGTCTGGCCAGAAGATGCGGTGCGCATGCGCCGGGTCGAACCAGTCCCAGTTCGTTGCGCTCCACGCCGCCAAGTCCTCGACGGGAGGTGGATACCTCCACCTCTCGTACTGGCGGCTGACTACATCAGCGCGCGCGTCGTTGTTCACGTCAGCGGTGCTCCGTCCCCTGGGAGCGGTCCGGATCCGCGCCGGTCCACGCGGGGATTATCGGTTACCCCCCGCCCGCAGGCAATTCGGCGATCAGGCGATACGCCCATTTAGCCGTTTGTGATGTACGACTCTTTCCGCCGTAAACGTTAAGAAATCCTTATTGATGAATAACCTTGTGCCAGGTCATTTTCGGTTAGCGTAGGCCGCGAAGTGCCTGGCGAAGCCGGTTACGGTGTTTGCTCTCAAGGGTTACTGATGCCCCTTGGTGAATATTGTTTAAGGACGCACTGAGTTACCCAAGTGACGTGAGCAACAATCGTCAGAAGTGCGCCATTTCGAAGCAATTACAGCCGCTAGACTCGGCCGGAAGCGGCGCTGAACGCGCCACCACTTAGGGATCTGGGTTCTTGGTCCGCGGAAGCATTTGAACACGCGAGGCGTTGCACGCTCAGACACCCGATGTCCGCCCACCACGGACCAACGAGTAGAGGCTGGTACCACTGTGAGCGAAGCAATTTCTGGGCTGGATGTGGCCCCGGGTTTCACGGTGGCAGGCGAGATCAACGCTGGACGTGGTGCCGTGAGCGGCATGGCGATCAGCCCTGCCGGCGACGTCCTGATGACGACCCATTTCGGCGACGACAGTGTCTCGTTGATCGATACCGCGAAGGGCGCGCTCGCACTCACCGTTGTCGACGTCGAGGAATCGTTCGCCGTCGCCATGTCTGGTAGCCGTGCCTTTGTCGGCAGCGTGTCGGCGGAGCACGACTCGGTGCTGGCCTTTGACACCGAATCCAACGAGATCGTCGCGGAATACCCGCTGGCGTTCAACGTCACCGACCTGGCGGTCAGCCCGAACGGCCGGCACCTGTACGCCGGGCGGAATGACGTCGAGGGCGCCGACGTGGCGATCCTGGACACCAAGACCGGCAAAGAAGACTCGGTCCGCATCGCAGGCACCGCTGGAACGACTACCGGATGCGTGCGGGTGAGCCCGCAGGGTCGCCGGCTGTACGTCGCGGCCAACGACTCATCGACCGCGCACCTCGTCATGGTCGACGCTGTGCACAAGTGCGTGCTGAATGCGGTCGAAATCGCTTCGCCTATCCGGGATATCGCGCTCAGCCCGGACGGCAACACCGCTTACGTGGGTAGCGCCGGCCCTGACTTCGGCACGGTGCTCGACATCATCGACACCCGTACCTCCACCATCACCAGCACGCACAAGATCGGCGACGCCGCCGGACTCCTCGCTCAGCTGACGGTGAGCCGCGACGGTGAGCGGGCGTACCTGGTCGGCGATCAGAATGTGACGGTGCTGTCTACCGCCACCCAGGACGTGATCGGCAGCATCGCGGTCGACGGCGATCCGTCGTGCGCGATCGAGAGCCCGGACGGCAAGCGGCTGTACATCGCCGACTACGCGGGAACCGTCACCGTCCTGGAGATCGCCGTGGCAGCCGCGCCCGCCGACGTGCTGACTGCGGACGACGAGCTAACCGCTCCACGTCCGTGGGCGGTGCCCGACCTGCTGCTACTCGAGCCGACGCGGGCCTAGCCGCCGACCCGACCACATCGCCGGTCAGGCGATTGGTCCGGCGTGCAATGATCGCCACGAGGGCAGGCGTTTGGCGGGCCTGCCCCGGTAGTCAGGCGGAACCAGAGGCGGTCCATCGATGTACAGCACCATGCACAGCTTTCCCCTGACGATCACCGCCATTCTGCGGCACGCCACCCGCGTGCACGGAGCCCGCAAAGTCACCACGGCCACCGGCGACGGTTATCGCGAGCACACCTACGCCGAGATTGGTCAACGCACCGCGCAGTTGGCGAATGCGTTGCGGCGCATCGGTGTCACCGGCGACCAGCGGGTCGCCACCTTCATGTGGAACAACTCCGAACACCTGGCCGCGTATCTGGCGGTGCCGGCGATGGGCGCGGTGCTGCATACCCTCAACATCCGGCTGTTCCCCGAGCAGATCGTGTACGTCGCCGGCGAGGCCGAAGACCAGGTGGTGCTGGTCGATGTGTCGCTGGTCAACCTGCTGGCGCCGCTACTCGCGGACCTCAAGACGGTGCACACCGTGATCGCGGTCGGCGACGGCGACATCGCCGCGCTGGAAGAATCGGGTAAGAATGTGCTGCGCTACGCCGACGTCGTGGCCGGCGAGTCGGACGAATTCGACTGGCCAGACATCGACGAAAACAGCGCGGCCGCAATGTGTTACACCAGCGGCACCACCGGCAATCCCAAAGGCGTTGTCTACAGCCACCGCTCGAGCTACCTGCACACCATGGCGAACTGTACCGGCAACGGCCTCTCGATCAGCGCCAGCGATTGCGTCATACCGATCGTGCCGATGTTCCATGCCAACGCCTGGGGTCTGCCCTATGCGGCGCTGATGGCGGGCGCCGATCTAGTCCTGCCCGATTGCCATCTGGACGCCAAATCGCTGATCGACATGATCGAGAAGCTGCGGCCCACCGTCGCCGGCGCGGTGCCGACCATCTGGAACGACGTCATGCACCACCTGGAAAAGGACTCCCACGACGTGTCGTCGCTGCGATTGGTCGCCTGTGGCGGCTCGGCCGTGCCGGTGTCGCTGATGCGCACCTTCGAGGAAAAACACGGCGTGCAGATCCGCCAGCTGTGGGGCATGACTGAAACCTCGCCGATGGCCACCATGGCCTGGCCGCCGCCGGACACGCCCGAACACCAGCACTGGGCACTCCGCGCAACCCAGGGCCAACCGGTATGCGGGGTGGAGGCTCGGATTGTCGACGACGACGGGACAGTGCTGCCCAATGACAACCAGGCCGTCGGCGAGGTGGAAGTCCGCGGCCCATGGATCACGAGTTCCTATTACAAGGGCCAAGACGAGTCGAAATTCGACTCCGGGTGGTTGCGCACCGGCGATGTGGGCCGCATCGATGAACGCGGCTTCATCACGCTCACCGATCGGTCCAAAGACGTGATCAAGTCAGGCGGGGAATGGATTTCGTCGGTCGACCTGGAGAATGCCCTGTTCGAGCATCCGGATGTGATCGAGGCCGCCGTGGTCGCGGTCCCCGACGAGCGCTGGCAGGAACGCCCGCTGGCCGTGATAGTCGCCAGAGAGGGATCCGGCATCAAGGCTGACGACCTGCGGAAGTTCTTGGCCGACAAGGTCGTTCGCTGGTGGCTGCCGGAGCGCTGGACGTTCGTCGACGAAGTTCCGCGTACCAGCGTTGGCAAGTACGACAAGAAGACCATCAGGTCTCGGTATGCCGACGATGTCTACGAGGTCATCGAAGCGCGAGAGTAAGTGGCGCGTGGGAAAAGGGGAGCTATGAGCCTGCGGGTCGTTCAATGGGCAACGGGGTCGGTCGGTGTGGCCGCGATCAAAGGCATACTCGAGCATCCCGAGCTCGAACTGGCCGGGTGTTGGGTTCATTCGGAAGCCAAGCACGGCAAGGACGTCGGTGACATCATCGGCTGGTCCCCGCTCGGTGTCACCGCGACCAACAGCGTCGACGAGATTCTCGCGCTCGACGCCGACGCGGTGATCTACGCGCCGCTGCTGCCCAATGTCGACGAAGTGGCGGCGCTGCTGCACTCCGGCAAGAACGTCGTCACCCCGGTCGGCTGGTTCTACCCCAGCGAGAAGGAAGCCGCACCGCTGGAGGTTGCCGCCCAAGCCGGCAACGCCACGCTGCATGGCGCGGGTATCGGTCCGGGTGCCGCGACCGAGCTGTTTCCGCTGCTGCTCTCGGTGATGTCGACCGGCGTGACTTTCGTTCGCTCCGAGGAGTTTTCCGATCTGCGGACCTACGGCGCCCCGGATGTGCTGCGCTACGTGATGGGCTTCGGCGGCACACCGGACAAGGCGCTGACCGGGCCGATGCAGAAGATTCTCGACGGCGGATTCTTTCAGTCGGTCCGGCTGTGCGTGGATCGGCTGGGCTTTGCCGCCGACTCGCAGATCCGCTCGTCGCAAGAAGTGGCGGTGGCGGCCGGGCCGATCGACTCGCCGATCGGGGTGATCGAGCCAGGCCAGGTGGCCGGGCGTCGCTTCCACTGGGAGGCCTTTGTCGGCGACGCCGCGGTGGTCCGGATCACGGTCAACTGGTTGATGGGTGAGGAAAACCTCGATCCGCCTTGGTCTTTCGGGCCAGCCGGGGAACGTTACGAGATCGAGGTCCGCGGCAACCCGGACGCATTCATCACGGTCAAGGGTTGGCAGCCGGAAAGTGTGGAAGCCGGTTTGAAAAGCAACCCCGGTGTGGTGGCGACGGCGGCGCACTGCGTCAACGCCGTCCCGGCGACCTGCGCGGCACCGGCGGGCATCCAGACTTTCTTCGACCTGCCATTGATCACCGGGCGGGCCGCACCCGGGCTCTCGCGGTAGCCTGCGCTCATGGCAAGGACTCTGGCTGTCAAGCAATCGCGGGTGATTCCGGTCAGCGTCGACGACGCCTTCGCTGGAACCCTGCCGATACCGCTGACCACGGTTTTCAGCCGCTGGTACGGACCCATCGGGCCGGTCAAAGAAGTCCGGGATCAGCAAGGTGAGTGGGGCATCGCCGGGCGGACCCGCACAGTGCTGCTGAGCCCCACCGGCAGCTTTCACGAGGAGCTGACCCGTCTGGACCCGCCGCATTCGTTCGGCTACGCGTTGACCAGGATCACCGGCCCGCTGGGATTGCTAGTCGGCAGGGCTGAGGGCGAGTGGACCTTCGGCCCGAGCGGCACCGCGACGACCATCACCTGGAGCTGGAACATTCATGCCGCTTCGAGGCTCGCGGCGCCGTTCCTGCCGGTGCTGGGCCGATTGTGGAAGGGCTACGCGCGCCAGTCGCTGGCGACGTTGTCGGCCGAGCTGACCCGCTGATGTGCCGGCTCTTCGGGCTGCACGCCGGGACAAACGCTGTCACAGCGACGTTTTGGCTACTTGATGCTCCTGACAACCTCTCCGAGCAGAGCAGACGAAACCCCGACGGCAGCGGCTTGGGCGTATTCGACGCCCAAGGCCGACCTCAGGTGTACAAGCAGCCGATCGCCGCGTGGGAAGACACCGAGTTCGCCACCGAAGCCCACGACCTGACCGGCACCACCTTCGTCGCGCACGTCCGCTACGCGACGACAGGATCGCATGACGTGGTCAACACGCACCCGTTCCTGCAGGACGGCCGGATCTTCGCGCACAACGGCGTGCTCGAAGGCCTCGATGTGCTCGACGAACGGCTACGCGAAGTGGGCACTGCCGACTTGGTATTGGGGCAGACCGATTCCGAGCGGGTGTTCGCCTTGATCACCGCGTCGATCCGGGCCCGGGGCGATGACGTCACCGCCGGCCTGGTCGACGCCATGCGCTGGTTGGCCGACAACGTGCCGATCTATGCGGTCAATATCTTGCTCAGCACGGCCACCGACCTCTGGGCAATGCGCTACCCGAAGTCGCACGAGCTCTACCTATCGGATCGTCGCAAAATCCCGCCAGATCACCGATTCCATCTGCGCACCAGCCGAATTCGCGCGGTCTCGCAACATCTGCGCCATCAGCCTTCGGTTGTGTTCGCCACCGAGCCGATGGACGATGCGGCACGATGGCAACTCATCGAACCGGGGGAATTGATCCACGTCGATGCCGGCTTGCAGATCAGCCGCGATCTGGTGCTACCGGATCCTCCACGCCATCAACTGAGGCCCGCGGATCTCACCCCGACGGCTTTGGCGTCGTTGCATCCGACCGCATGAGAGGCAAACGTGCGCTAGTGCTCGGAGGCGGCGGCATCGCCGGAATCGCTTGGGAGACAGGTATTCTGGTCGGAATCGCCGATGAGTCTCCGGCCGCGGCGGCGGCCTTGCTGGATTCCGACGTGCTGCTTGGCACTTCGGCCGGCTCGGCGGTCGTCGCACAGATCAGCAGCGGCCTCGATCTGGCGGAGCTGTTCGCGCGGCAGGTCAGCGAGACGTCCGCCGAACTCGACCCCGGCGTCGGGATCGAGGCCATTATGGAGCTCTTCCTGGCCGCCCTGTCGGACCCGGACACCACCGTGGTGCAGAAGCGGCAGCGGATCGGGGCGGTCGCGCTGGCAGCCGATACCGTGGCCGAGCCGTTGCGGCGCAACGTCATCGCGCAGCGACTTCCCTCGCACGTCTGGCCCGACCGGGTGCTGCGCCTCACCGCCATCGACATCGCCACCGGCGAATTGGCGGTGCTCGACCGCGATTCCCGCGTCGATCTGGTCGACGCGGTGGCCGCCAGCTGCGCGGTACCCGGAGCCTGGCCGCCGGTGACGATCGGGGATCGGCGTTACATGGACGGCGGCATCGGCAGCACGATCAACCTCGACGGCGCCGACGACTGCGCCGTGGCGGTGGTGCTGGTGCCCGCCGGTGAATCGGCGCCATCGGCGTTCGGCGCCGGACCGGCCCCGGAGATCAACGGGTTTCGCGGCACAGCGCTGGGTGTGTTCGCCGACGACGACTCGCTGGCGGCATACGGTTCGAACGCACTCGACCCGCGCTGCCGCGTGCCCTCCGCGCATGCCGGGCGTGCGCAGGGCCGACGGGAGGCGGCGGCCGTCGCGGCGTTCCTCGGCGTCAGGTGATGGTGTCCAGTGCCTGGGCAGCCAGCTCGCGGCCGGTCTCGATCACCTCTGCCGCGCGGTGGAATTCGAGGCTGCGGCAAGCCGAGCGCGGCACCTCGATCAGCAGGTCGGGCGGATAAGCCGCCAAAGCGTGGCGGGCCAGCGCGGCCTGGGCGATGTCGATGGTGCGGTTCATCACCTCGAAACCGCCGAGCCTGGGAGGCTCGGACTCCGGGGCGCTCGCTGTGTCCAGAGCGGCCTCTGCGTCCGCTTCTGCGTTGTCCGCGCTCGACGCGCCGAACCGGTCGAGCACCGCGCGTGCGGTCGGAGAGTCCAGCAGCGCCGACGTACTGCTCAGCATCCGGTTCAGCCACTCGGTCGTGGGCCGGGGCTCTGGGTCGGCGCCGGCGGCCTCACTGCCGGACAGGCTGACGGCGACGGTGAGGTCGGCGTTGACGGCCGCGATCGGCGCCATCGGCAGCGGGTCGAGAATGCCGCCGTCGGCCAGCAGCCGCCCGTCGATGACGTGCGGCGCGATGACGCCCGGGATCGCGATCGACGCGCGGATCGCCTCGTCGACCGGGCCGCGCTGCAACCACACCGACTTGCCGGCCAGCAGATCGGTGCACACTGCGGTGTAGGGGATCGAGAGTTCTTCGATGGTGACGGCGCCGAGAATGTCGCGCACCGCGTCCAGAATCTTCTCGGCCCGCAGCACGCCGGCCGCGCTGATCGACGGATCCAGCAGCCGCAGAATTGAACGCTGAGTCAATGATCTTGCCCAGTCGGCGAATTCGTCGAGCCGCTCGGCCGCTTGTAACCCGCCGACGAGCGCCCCCATCGACGAACCGGCGATCCCGACGATTTGATAGCCGCGCTCTTGCAACTCATGGACCACCCCGATGTGGGCGTACCCGCGGGCACCGCCGCTGCCCAGCGCCAACGCCACCCGCCGCCCGGGTTCCGGTTCGGGTGTTACGTCGGCGTCGGTCATGGACTCATTGTTCCCCGCGCGGGGGCGGTGGGACGCACAGCACCCACACACGCGGAGGGTTCGGCAGCCAGTTGGTGGCGACCGCCGAACCCTGCGGGCGGGGGATCAGCTGCGGTGAGCGCTGACCAGGAACGACGGCAGCTGCGCGCGCCCGTCGGACCCGATTGTCACGTTGCGGTATTCGAAACCGTCGGGCAGAGTCCGTGGCACGTTGACCCATGCACGCGCCGGCCGCACCTCGTCGACGATTAGGTGCCTACCGACGGTTTCGCGCAATTCTGGCTCGGTGAATGGCCGTGGCCCGAAGTCGGCATTCGGCGGGAAGGCGTCGGTAGAGAAAACCAACGCAAAGAATCTCCCGCCAGGCCGCAGCGCTCGTGCGCTCGCTTCGATGTAACCGTTGCGCAACTGCTCGGGCAGGCAATGAAAGACCAGCCCGTCGACGACGGTATAGAAGTAGTTTTCGTACCCTGTCGATTTCGAGAGGTCGGCGACGCCAAATTCGACGTTCTGACCTCCACTGGCTGCTGCGCGCCTAGCTTGCTCGATGGCGCTGCTGGAAAGGTCGAGGCCGACGGCCTCATATCCTTTTTGGGCAAGCGCCAATGTCGTGACTCCGACCCCGCAGCCAGAGTCTA
>DATAZN010000360.1:0-9622 GCA_036272035.1 Mycobacterium sp.
GCCAATGCGCGCGGCGACCTCGTTGCGCAGCTCGACGCCGTCGGGCACCAGACCCAGAAAGCCGGGGTAGGCGTCCGGGGCGGTCATCAGCGCGACCTCGCCCGGAAGCCCGGCCGTTTGCACCATCACCGGCATCCCGCCCAAGCGTGCGGTGATCAGGTCGCGCGCCGCCAGCGCCGTGAGGCGAGCGCTGATCAGCGGGTCCACCGCGCCCAGGGAGGCGACGCTGTCGGTGAACGGGCATTGCGAGACGACCGCCGCGATTCCCGGAAGCCTTGCCGCGGTGGCGATTACGTGACCGCCGCTGAACGAGGTACCCCACAGGCCAATTCGATTCGGATCGATCCCGGGCAGCGTGCGTGCATAGGCCACCGCAACCATCCAGTCCTGCAACTGCATTCGGATATCGAGCAGTTGACGTGGTGTCCCTTCGCTATCGCCGAAGTTGCGGTAGTCGAACACCAAGCAGGCGTACCCGGCCTCGCGAAAGCGTTCGGCGTAGGCATCCAGCCGCATCGTGCGGACCGCGCCCAGCCCGTGAGCCATCACCAAAAGCGGTGCGTCACCGTCGCTCGCCGGCCGGTACAACCACGCGCTGATCCGGTGGCTGCCGGAGTTGAACCAGACATCCTCACGCTGCATGACACTCATCCTGCATGGTGACTCGGCGATGTGATAGACCCACGGCATGGCCGCGAGTGTGCTGCAGCAGTTGTCGTTGCTGGTCGGGGCGAACTACGTCAACACCGATCCCGACGTACTGGCCGGCCGCAGCGTCGACCACACCGGCCGCTACCGCGGCCACGCGAGCGCCCTGGTGCGTCCGGGTTCGGCCGACGAAGTGGCCGGCGTTCTGCAGTTGTGCCGCGACGCCGGCGTACACGTGACGATCCAGGGCGGCAGGACGTCGTTGGTCGCCGGCACCGTACCCGAGCATGACGACGTGTTGCTGTCGACCGAAAGGCTCAGCGCCATGAGCGATGTCGATACCACCGAACGCCGCATCGAGGCTGGTGCAGGGGCCACCCTGGCCGCGGTGCAGCGCGCGGCCGACGCGGCCGGTCTGGTGTTCGGCGTCGACCTGGCCGCCCGCGACACCGCGACCGTCGGCGGCATGGCCTCCACCAACGCCGGCGGTTTGCGCACGGTGCGATACGGCGACATGGGCAACCAGGTCATCGGGTTGGACGTGGCATTGCCCGACGGGTCGGTGGTGCGACGGCATTCGCGGGTGCGGGCCGACAACACCGGTTACGACCTGCCGGCACTGTTCGTCGGCGCCGAGGGAACGCTGGGCGTGATCACCGCGCTGGACCTGCGATTGCACCCGGATCCGCCGCATCGGGTCACCGCCGTCTGCGGCTTCGACGATCTGGCCGCACTGGTCGACGCCGGCCGGTTGTTTCGCGACATGGACGGCATCGCGGCGCTGGAACTGATCGACGGGCGGGCCAGCGCATTGGCCGAGGAGCATCTGGGGGTGACCCCGCCGGCGCGCGGCGAGTGGCTGCTGCTGGTGGAACTGGCGGCCGACCTCGATCAGACCGAACGCCTGGCCGACGTGCTGGAAGGTATGCAGGCCTCGGGCGAGCCAGCAGTAGGCGTTGATCTCGCTGCGCAACAACGGCTTTGGCGGTCTCGTGAATCGTTGGCCGAGGTGGTCGGATTGTTCGGACCGCCGGTGAAGTTCGACGTGTCGCTGCCACTATCCGCGATACCCGCTTTCGCGCGCGACGCCATGGCGCTCGTGCACCGGCATGCGTCCGACGCCGTCGGGGTGTTGTTCGGGCACGTCGGCGAGGGCAACCTGCATCTGAATGTGCTGCGCTGCAGCGACGAGCAGGAGCGCGATCTGTACGCCGCGATGATGGACTTGATCGCGGAATGCGGCGGCAACGTCAGTTCGGAACACGGGGTCGGCAGCCGCAAACGTCGCTACGTCGGTATGTCACGCGAGGCCGCCGACATCGCGGCGATGCGAACGTTGAAGGCGGCGTTCGACCCGACCGGCTATCTGAACGCGGCTGTGCTGTTCGACTAACCGGCGCCTTTGATGCCGACCGCGTGGCGCAGCTGGGCTAAGAATTCGTCAGCGTCGTCGCTGCGGATCATGTAGTGCGAGAACGCGACCCGGATCGCGGTAGCCGCCTTGACCGCGGCGTTCGGACCGGGAATCAGCCGCTGCAGACCATCGCGCATCTGCGGGATGACGTTCGAGAACTGGCTGATGACATGCTCGGGCTCGATGTCGACCATCCGCACACCGGTGTAGGAATGCTGGTACTCGACGATGAACCGCAACGCCGCATCGAGCTTGTCGGCACCTTTGAGGCCGGCGGTCGCCCGGCCCATGCCGCTTTCGAAAGTCTGCCGCTCGTACTTGGAGAATGCCGAGAGCAAGTCCTCTTTGGAGGCGAACCAGCGGTAGAGCGTTGGCCTGGATACCCCGGCCTGAACAGCGACATCGGACAGGCTGAGCTTCCGTTTGCCGTTGCGGCCGAGGACCTCGGCCGTGGCGGCAAGAATCCGCTGCTGCGTCGAGGTGTCGCCCTCGAGGGTCGGCGTCTGCTCCATAAACCAAACTTTACAAAATAAACCCGAAGTGTCACGCTGTTTTCGTGTCACTGCCATGTTCCCCGGCCAGGGTTTTTCCGGCCCCACCCGAGGTAGTTGACCACCAGAGCTTAGCCGGGCAGACCGAGATTGATCGGCGTCCGTGGTGAACGAGTCCAGGACGGTCGTCATCACCGAAGCTTCGTCACCCGTCGGTTTGGCGACGGCGGCCCGGTTGGCGGTCGGTGGGCACCTGGTGTTGATGGGCGGCCGCCGGACCCACATCTGCGAGGAATTCGCCGCCCGTCTTCGGTCCGGAGGCGCTGCGGTGTTCGCCGCCCACCTGGATCTCACCGACCCGCTTTCCATCGATCGTTTCATGCAGTCCGCCGATTATCTGGTAGGTGTCGCCGACGTTCTGATCAGCAGTGCCGGTATTGCTGACAGATCCTGGGTCGGCGCGCAACACCTGGTGGCGCAACTCGTTACGCCGATGATCGACAACGGCCGTGGTGACGTGGTGCTGCTCAGCCCGGAACTGATCGGGGCATCGCCGGACGGCGCGAATAGGATGCTCGACGCATGGGTCAGTGGTCTGGACACCGAGTTCGTCGGGACCGGGGTGCGAGCCTCGGTCGTGCGGTCGACCGGCCAGGTGCCGCCCGACGACGTCGGCCGCTTGATCGCCGCGGCTATCAGCGCATCGGATCGAACGCATCTACGGGTCGTCGATGTCATCCCACCCGTTCCCGCACCGAACTTGGCGCAGGAGCGCCGGGGTCCATGAGGCTCGAAGTTGACGTCGACAAGTGCACCGGCCACGGCATCTGCGAGTCCATCGCCGACGACGTGTTTGCAGTGCAAGACGACGGACTGCTGATCATCGATCATGATAAGGCTGCGATATCGCATCGAGATCGCTTGCAGCAGGCCGTGATTCAGTGCCCCGCCGCGGCCCTGCGACTGGCGGACTAAGACCGCGGCCGTCGGCGCACGAGCACCGACTGCTGAATACCGCCCACTGCACCGGCCTCGTCGAACAGGGTGCCCACCGTGGTGCCGATCCCGTCGGGTCCGTAGTTGGTCTGCGCCCGGATGCCGACCCATTCGCCGTCGGGGATCCGGTGCACATGCACCACGAGGTCGTTGTTCAAGAACGTCCACTTGGTGATGTCGATTTTGGAGCCGATGCCGTTAGCGCAGTCGGCGACCGCGAACAGCCGCTCCAGCGGCGTCATCGTCTCGCCGTTGACCAGGTCGGCCGTCGGTTTGATCCAGGATTCGCCCGGACCGTCGTTGAGCGGCTTGGTCAGCCAGCGCCAGTCCAGGCTGTGCACGTAATTGCGATCGAAATTCTTGGCCAGATCACGGCTGCGAGCCTCACTCAGCGGAGCCGGCAGCGGCGCGGCGGCGTGCACCAGGTCGGTGGTGTCGAGTTGTTGCAGGCGCCACCCGGTGGCCCGCGCCGTCGGGCGGGGCTGACCGTCGGGGCCCAAGGCCAGTGTCTCGGCGCTGATCAACTCGATCTGCTTGCCGGGGCGCTCGACCTTCGAGCGAACCCACATGTCGCCGTCGGCGGGCACCGGCCCCAACAGGTCGATGGCGACCCGGCTCAGCCGGGTGTCGTCGCGGGCGGCGCGGCGCTCCAGCGCCCGGACCAGAAGCGCCGACACCGGCGCGGCATGCTGAATGGCCGCCGTCCAGGTACTGCGCACAAGGTCTGTGGCACAAAACTTTTCGCCCAGTGGGTCGGCGTCATCGATCAGCTCATAATAGGAATCGGTCATCGTTCACCTTCCACGCCAAGGACGGCGGCAGGAGTATCCACGATCACCGTGTCGACCCGGGACAGCCGGGTACCGATCAGGCGTTTGGGGTAGGCGTCGCTGCTCGACAGCATGAACAGCGTGCGGTCCGCGGATCCGCCGAGCATGCAGGCGATCGCCGCCCGATCGCCTATGTCGATGCGATGGGTGGCGTGTCCACCGGCCGTGATCCGCTCGAACTGGTGCGCCAGCGTCATTGCCGTCCACACTCCACCCTCGGCGTCGAGGCAGATGCCGTCGGGCGGGCCGTCCAAGCCATCGGCGAACACGCGTCGACCGGTCAATGCGCCGTCGGCGCCGATGCTGAAGGCGGTGAGACGCCGGCCGATCGACTCGGCGACGATCAGGGTCCGGTGGTCGGGCGTAATGGCCATGCCGTTGGGGAAGTCCAGGTCGCGCGCCACCACAGTGACCGTGTCGTCTGGATCTACCCGCAGAATGACGCCGCCACTGAAGGCCTGCGACCCGACGTAGGCCCGGCCGTGGCTGTCGAGGACCATGTCGCCGAGGTCGGCCGGCGCCAGCGCGCTCAAATCGGCCACGGTGTCGACGGTTTCGCCGTCATAGCGCAGCAGCCGACGGTCTTCGGTGGACACGATCAGCAACGAGCCGTCGGGCCGGAACCCCAGACCCGACGGCGAATGCCCGGGCAGCGGCAGCGTGGTCATCGATCCGCTCAGTGTGACGGTGTGCACCGCTTCGCCGAGCATGTCGGAGAACCACAGCAGACCCTCGAACCAGCGCGGGCCTTCGCCGAAGCAGAACCCCGTCGCCAGCGGGGTCAGCCCCTCAACGATCGCCGTCATCAGGTGCATCCAATTCTCGGGCGATCGCCTGGTGGTAGGCGTCGATCTTGGCGGGGTTGACCTGCTGGAACAAGGCGTCGGGCAGCGGGGCGTGTTTGTAGGCCTCGATCGTCATCGTGCGGGTGAACAGCGTGACCTCTTCGCCCGGCCTGCTGAACTGGTACTGGACCGTGATGCGTCCTTCCATGCCGCCGAGTCCGTCGCGGTCATGACCAAGTGGCCCAACGGAATTGAACATCCACAGCTTGGGTCGCATGGCGATCGCCAGATGCCAGGTGAAAATCCGGTCGCCGTCGGTTCCGGATTCCTGCCAGGTGTCGCCGACCTGCAACGGCAATTCCCCGGGCAGGTTCGTGATATGCGCGCTGCCGGGATAGGTCTTGGGCCAGTTCGCCGGGTTGGTGACGAAGTCGTAAATGGTCTCGGCGGAGCGCGCGAAGGCCGTTTCCGAACTCGTCGTCACGATGCCCAAGGTCGTCGCTCCTCTGCGGCGATAGAACTGACCGGGCGTTCGCCCGGCTGGCTTTACAGATTATCGTATAAATGTCACGCAGTATTTTGCAGGGACGTCGTCGGCGCTCAGCTAAGGAAAGCGGCAGATGAAATTCACCATCACCCACCCAATGCACAGCCACCCCTACAATCCGGAACTGGTCGAGGGCGACGGCATCGCCGCGGTGGCCACGGCCGCCGAGGCCGCCGGTATTCACGGCTTCGGGTTCACCGACCATCCCGCACCGACTCAGCGCTGGCTCGAGGCCGGGGGACACGACGCGTTGGACCCGTTCGTGGCGATGGGTTACGCGGCCGCCCGCACCAGCACGCTGCGGCTGATACCCAACATCGTGGTGCTGCCGTACCGAAATCCGTTCGTAGTGGCCAAGTCTGGCGCAACGCTGGACCTGTTGTCCGGTGGCAGGTTCACCCTTGCTGTCGGCGTCGGCTATCTCAAGCGTGAGTTCGCCGCCCTCGGCGTGGACTTCGAGGAGCGCGCCGCGCTGTTCGATGAGGCACTCGACGTGATCCGGGCCATCTGGACTACCGACGACGTCACCTTCGAGGGCGCGCACTTCAGCGCCCGAGGCATCACCGCGCATCCACCCCCGGTGAGCGATCCGCATCCACCGATCTGGATCGGCGGCAACACCGGAGCCGCCCGGCGACGGGTCGCCGAGAAGGGCGACGGATGGTGCCCCTTCGCGGCGCCCCCGGCGTTGGCCCAGACCGCGCGCACGGCCTCGATGGATTCCGTGGAAGCCCTCGCGGACGGCATCGACGATCTGCGCCGCCGACTCGACAAGGCCGGACGCGATGCCTCAGCGATCGACATCGTCTTCAGCAATTTTGACGGCGGCAGCCCGGCCGACGACGACTTCAACGCCGACGCGTACCTGGCCGGCCTCGAACGGCTGGCGAAGCTCGGCGTGAACTGGGTGCAGGTGGGTCTGCCGGGCGACAGCCTTGTGCACGCGCTGGAAGTAGTCGACCGGTTCAAAACGCTGGTGGTCGACGCTTCCTGACGAGCGGAAGGCTTTACAAGTTTTAGCGAGAATGTCATTCTCGCTACGTGACAACAGACTCTGAGCAGACGCACTGGTCGGTCGCCGGCCTGCTGGATTTGTTCGATGCGCGCCCCGCCGACGACGGCCGGTTTATCGCCGATACCGGCATCGCCGCCGAGGACGAACGTCAGGTGGTCGAGGGTACTCAGGTGCTCGCGCAGGTGATCGTCGCTGTGGCCAAACGGTTTCCGGAGAAGTCAGTGCGCTCGGTACATGCCGTGTTCGCCCGCGCCGTGGTGGTCGGCCCCCCGGTTGAGTTCGACATCGACGTGGTCGCCGAGGGCCGTTCGACGGCGACCGCGGTGGTCAGCGTGACACAGGGCGGCCGTCGCGCCATCACGGTGACGACGCTGCTTGATGTGCCGTCCGACGACGTGATCCGCCACCACCTGCCGCGTCCCGAGGTGGCCGCGCCCGCCGACGCTAACGACGGGGCGATGCCGATGGCCGGCAGGGAACTGCGACTGGTCGACGTGGTCGACATCAACAGTCCCGACGAGGTCGGGCCGCCGGAGCTGTTCGCCTGGCTGCATTATGACCCGATCCCCGCCCGCGACGATCTGGCCAAGGCGCTGATCGGGTATTTCACCGGTCACCTCGGCATTTCGACCACGATGCGCGCCCACGAGGGCATCGGCACCGCCCAGTCGCACCTGACCGTGTCGACCGCGCCGATGACGGTGTCGGTGAGCTTCCACGAACCGGTGACATGGACCGGCTGGTTGCTCTACACCCACGAGAGCACTCAGGTGGGTGCGGGCATGTCGTATGTCCGTGGCGCCGTGCACACCGAAGAGGGCGAGCTGATCGCCTCGTTCGCCCAGGACGCACTGATCCGTCCACTACGCACTACCGATTCCACGATCAAAACCGAAGCGCGGCTATAACACTCATGGATTTCTCCACTGTCGAGCTTTCTCCCGCCGACCGCGAATTCCGCGATCGGTTGCGGGCATTCCTGGTCGACGTGGTCACCGACGACGTGATCCGCCGGGACCGTGAGACCGGGGAGAACTTCGACGAGGGTGTGCACTTGGCGCTGGGCGCCGAGGGTTATCTGGCTGCCGACTGGAAGGACGAAGCCGACGGCGGCTTCAACTCGCTGCGCCGTCGGATCTGGGATCTGGAGATCGGTCGGGCGCACACGCCGTGGTTCCACTGGGGCACTACCGCCGTGGTCGCGAAGATGGTCCGCGAGTTCGGGCCGCCGGAACTCACCGACGAGGTGCTGCCCGGCGTGCTGTCCGGCGAGATCCGGCTGTGCCTGGGCTATACCGAACCGGAGGGCGGCTCTGACGTGGCGACGTGTAAGACCCGCGCCATCCGTGATGGCGCCGGCTGGATCATCAACGGCTCCAAGATGTTTACGTCCAACGCCCACAACGCCAAGTACGTCTTCCTGCTGACCAATACCGATCCGGATGCACCGAAACACAAGAACCTGACCATGTTTCTGGTCCCGCTGGACTCCGCCGGCATCGACATCCAGGCCATTCGCACCATCGACGGGGACCGCACCAACATCGTCTTCTACAGCGACGTACGGGTCGACGACAAGTACCGCATCGGTCCGGTCAACGGCGGCTGGGGAGTACTGCGGGGTGCGCTCGACGTGGAGCACGGCACCGTTGAAGCCGAAGACGACGGCCTGCAAAGGGTCGCGGTGATGAGCGAGCATCTGACGCTGATGGCCGAGGCGATCGATGCGATTGCGGCGGTGGTCACGCAACAGGGTGCCGACGGCCGCCGACCGCTCGACGACACGTCGGTGGCATATCGGTTGGGCCGCAGCGTCGCTCGTACCGAAGCGGCGTTGAGTACCCCGGGGATGTTCGGCCGGGTGGCCAACGCGCAGACCATGCGCGACGTGTCACCGGACCTGATGGACATCCTGGGCACTGCATCAGCGCTGCCGGTCGACACCGAAGGGGCCGTCGATGACGGCGGTGCCGAATACATCTTCCGGCTGGCCTCACCCGTCGGTATCTATGGCGGCACCCTGGAGGTGTTCCGCAACATGATCGCTCAGCACGCCCTGGGGCTGGGACGGCCGAACTATTCGCCGCCGAGGTCCTGAGACTCCGGCAACGCGGCGACAACGTCGGCACGACCGGCGTCGAAACTGAAAAACCCCTTGATACTCGAGCTCTCCGGTGGCGGGTCGAGGTAGCTCCACGCCACGTCCTCGACTTTCGCGTCGCCCACAACTGCCGACCAATAGGTGGCGTGCCCCTTGTAGTTGCAGTAGGTCGACGTATCCGTCTGTCGCAGAACGCTAGTCAGCACATGCGAGGGATCGACGTAGAGCCTGGGGTCCAGGGCGGTCTCGAAAACGATCACGGTGTCGTCGGTGTCCACCAGCGTTGTGCCGGCCACCTCGACGCGCAGCCGCCGTTTTGTCGGGCGGCAGTCGACACGGTGATACGGGTTGGGCGGGTAGTGCACCAGGGTGCGTCCCTCCTCGGTCCAGATGTCCACCGCGTCCCACGGCACGAGGACGAATCCGGGTGCCTCCGAAACCGACTCACTGGGCAGATCGATGACCTCGTCGGCAGGAAATGCATAGCTGAGCGGGCGATCTGGCCGGTGCACCAGCAACGCATGCTCGGTGTCGATCACCGTGCGCCCGTTTTTCACCGCCTGAACCCGCCGGGGATGTGGCTCGACATAGACCACGCCGGCCGGCACTTTCGGCGAAAACCAACCGGCCGGAGCACTGCTCAGCGGCCCATGCCCGGTGACCATGCTCATGGAGCCTGAGCGTACGCGGATGAGGTGTGACCACTCGAGCATCGCGTGGGACCAACCGTGGCATGGTGTGTGGCATGGCCGGACCGATGGAGGGCATCAACGTCGTGGAACTCGGGGTCTGGGT
>DATAZN010000361.1:0-4677 GCA_036272035.1 Mycobacterium sp.
GCTACATCAACGGAGCCGTCATCCCCGTAGATGGAGGCAGCTCGCGTGGCGCTGCCTAGTGATCACCAAGACGTATCGGGTGCACGACGAGAAGGAGAGATAGTGACGCTTCAACAAGCTGCTCAGCGTTCCACGCATTACCCGGAGAAGGTCATGCTGGATCCCGATGAGCTGCGCCGACGACTGCCGGCGGTCGACCCCGGTCTGCTTCTCCCGGTCGCGGTTCACGTCACCGGCGATACGACGCTCGTCGAGCGTTACGTCAGCCGCCTGACCGCTCCGCGGATCCGCCAGCTGATCACCGCTGTTGTCGACGGAGACGCTCAAGTCAGTGACGAACGATCCGACGCTCATCGCGAACTCACGGAACTGATCGTCGAGGCGCTCAGTCGTGAGGACCAGCCGCCGTACATGACCGGGCAGCAACTAGAGGACCTCGGCGTGTTTGGTCCGCTCACCGAGTTCGTGTCGGGAGGATGGAACTGCGGGTCTGGGGACCACGGGATGTACCTGCAGCAGTCTGGCTTCGAGCCGGACGCTGTCACCCCACGTGCGGCGGACGCGGTCTCGCGCACGTTGAACGTCGCGATCGTGGGTGCCGGCATGGCGGGTATCGATGCCGCAGTCAAGGCCACTCAGCGCGGCTTTGACTACGAGATCTACGACATGGAATCAGGTGTCGGGGGCCTGTGGTGGACGCAGCGTTACCCCGGTGTCGCAGTCGACACCCAGTCACTGACCTACTCCCTGTCGTGGAACCAGTCGGCGGCGTGGAGCCGAATCTATCCGAAGGGCGACGAATACCGCACGTACCTGACGGAGATGGCCGAGGAGTATGGCGTGCTTGACCACGTCCATCTCCAGCATCAGGTCCTGCGCATGGAATGGCTCGAGGACCGCCAGCAGTGGGAACTCACCATCTACCGTCGCGACACAAAGCAGACACTGACGGTGCGTGCGGAAGCTGTCGTCACGGCCGCAGGTCTGCTGAACCGCCCAAAGTACCCCGACGTTGATGGGCGTGAAATGTTCGCCGGCGAACAGGTTCACACGGTCCAATGGCGCGATATTGGGGTCGAAGTCAAACGGGTCGCCGTCGTCGGAGCCGGCGCGGCCGCAGTCCAGGTCGTCTCCGCGTTGGCCGGCAAGGTCGATCACCTGACTGTGTTCCAGCGGCAACCTCACTGGGTGAGCCCAAACCCGTACGGCAACGGAACGACCAGTGACGACGAACGCTGGCTACTCCAGAAGCTGCCGTACCTCGAACATTGGTCAAGGCTGACGGCGTTACTTCACATCAACAAGTACTCCGTCGAGACCAAGCTGGTGGACGCGAGCTGGTGGGCCGAGCATCCTTACTCGGTCACCGAGGCGAGTGAGGCCGCTCGACTCAAGTGCCTCGCCTACATTGACCGGGCTTTCGGGCTTGACTCGGAGCTTGCTAAGAAGGTGACACCCGAGTTCTCCTACGGCGCGAAGCGTCCCGTCTTCGATCCGGGGGACTTCTCGCAGGATGAGGGCTATTACTATGCGCTGTCGCAGGACCATGTCGACGTGGAGACCGCCAAGATCGCACGGGTAGTTCCAGAAGGAATCCTGACCGACGTCGGTCGTCTCATCGAAGTCGACGTCATCATCTGGGCCACTGGAATGACGCTGGACTACTTGTCGCAGATCGCTATCATCGGTCGAAACGGTGCGAAGCTCAGCCGGGTCTGGGCCGGCGACGATCCGCGTACGTACCTCGGTGGGGCCGTCCCGGGATTCCCGAATCTGTTCGTTCAGGACGGTCCCAACACTGGTGTCGCCACCGGCGGGTCAGGCCACAACTTCATCGTCGAGGTCAGCAATCACTATGCCTTCGAGGCGCTCACACTCATGGTGAACAGCTGCGCGACCTCGATCGAGGTGACCCAAGAGGCCCACGACCGCTACCACGAAGTCGCTGAACGACGAATGCAGACCCTGTTATGGGCGCACGACCAGTCCGCGGACACCTATTACCGGAATCAGGCCGGTCGCGTCGTCCTGGTGAACCCGTTCTGGCCCGGTGAGTTCTGGAACATGACTCGCGTTCCGGAGCCTGACAAGTTCATCTTGCGCAACCGTCGAGGTCTGGCCACCAGCGGGAATGCGGGTTCCCTCGAGGCGGCGACAGCGTGACTGGCACGCACGCGGCGTCCGATGCTCAAGCCGGCTTCGGAGTGATCCTCGGCGGCGGCGGCGTCGCTGGACTGGCGTGGGAAATCGGACTGCTCGCCGGACTCGACGATGCCGGAGTCGACCTGACAATCGCAGACAAAGTGATCGGCACGTCGGCTGGATCGTTCGCCGGGGCGGTGTGGCTTCAGGAGGGTGGCCTCGGGGCTGCTTTCACCGGGCAGGTTTCGGCCACGGTTGCAGAAGTGTCGGCGTCGGTTGACCCCGAACTCCAACAAGCCTACGGCGACATTTTGGAGGAGTCGGGCACCGATGCCGCCCTAGCTGGTCGGCTATTCGGCGAACTAGCCCGAACCGCGACCACCATCACGCCCGGGTCTCGGTTGCAGGTCGTCCGGGCACGTCTGGGTACTGAGTTTTGGCCGCAACGCCTCGCGATGACCGCGATCGACGCGGAAACGGGCCAGCTGCACATCTTGACCTCGGGTTCGGGGTTGTCGCTCCTTGAGGCGGCGGCCGCAAGTGGGGCAGTCGCGGGGGTATGGCCGGTCGTCGAGGCAGGCGGCCACACCTGGATCGATGGAGGCATGGTGTCCGCGGCCAACGCCGGATTGGCCAGCGCGTTCCGCAGCGCGATCGTCATCGCACCCATAGCCCGGTACCGGTCGGGAGCCACGGTCTGGGACGAGGTTGCCGCGCTGCCGTCAACAACGCGGTGCTTCGTCGTCGTCCCGGACGAGGCGAGCGTCGATGCGATCGGGGCGAATCCTCTGGACCCGTCGCGGCGCGCGATCGCGGCACAAGCAGGACGAGTGCAGGGGCGAGCGCTGGCCCGAAGCGCGGCTCTCGCTAGCTTGCTCGCCGCTGCCGAGATTTCGTCGACTCCCTGCCGCTGATTACCAATCGTTTGTCCGTTCGGAAATAAGAAGGAGTTGCCTTGTGGCGCCGATCTCGAGAGTCCTCTGCGCGTCGGCCTGAGCGACGAGCAGAACTACTCGACTACAACCATCACTTGCGCCAAGTACATGTCGCGAATGTCGTCTCCATCAACAGGGGTGACAGCGAATCGACGACGAGGCTGCGGTACCAGGAAACCCTCCGAACGCAACGCCCGCGGCGCCTCACGGGCCGCGTCGGGAAAATACCAAGCTCGGAGGCCACATCTTCGGGTCGTACCCGTGTGCCCGGAGCAATCGCGCCCGAAGCGATCTCGTCCCCCATGTAACTGGCCCCGTACTCGCACCATCCGGGGCCAGGTTGACGAACGCAGGCGACGCCGTCCGACGGGACCGTGTCGGTCATGGCATCCAGATTACACAGACAACGGCGCCCGACGGGCGCAGCCGGATCGCAGCCGACTGCCGGCCAACCGATCGGCGAACTAACCGGCGACCAACCTGGATTCGAGTGCGAAGCCGACGGGGCGGCTTCCACAAAGTGCTACCGCTGAATAGAACATGATGCGAAAGGCAAGCAATGAACTACTCCAGCGCCGGAGAGACTACGCAGGTTGTTAACCCTGTCGCCCGGCTTGATCGCCTCACGACCACCCGCTTTCACATACTGTGGATTCTACTATTGGGCCTGGGCTATCTCATTGAGACCTTCGACAATATTGTCTTCGGTTCCCTGGCCCCCTCGATCAGGGCTGAATGGGGCCTGAGCATCGGCCAGATCGGCGTCATCACGTCTGCGGTCTTCATCGGCATGATGGTCGGTGCTATCGGTGGTGGGCGCTTGTCCGACCGGTTCGGACGCAAGCCGGTACTGATCTGGGCGTCCGTCTTCTATTCAGTATTCTCACTGATGTCGGCCATTGCACAGAACTACGAGATGCTGCTCGTCAGCCGGATCTTGACGGGCATCGGAGTACAGGCTGCCACCGGCGTGATCATGGTGTATATCAGCGAGATGTTCCCGCGGGTATCGCGGGGCCGCTTCTTCACGGTCATGATGTTTTTCGGAGCTCTCGGCGCCCCGGCCACGTCGTTCGCGGCCCTTGGCATCACCTCGGGCGGCCCGGGAAGCTGGCGATGGGTGTTCGTGATGGGCTCGGTCGGCATCATCGTCGCGGTCGCAGTCGCTCTCGGCCTCCCAGATACCGTTCGGTGGCTCACACTTCACGGCAAGGCCGAGAAGGCCGACTCGGTGGTGCGGGAGATGGAGCGTGTCGCCGAACGCCGCGGGCCGCTGCCTCCGGTCGCGCCTCCTCGACCGGAGGTGCCGCAGGGCTCGTTCCGGGAGCTTTTCAAGCCGACGTACGCCAGGCGGCTGGCAGTGCTCGGGACCACCTTCGGTGTACTGGTCTTCTGCCTCTACGGGTTCCAGTCCTGGGTGCCGACCATTTTGGTGGGCCGAGGCCTCGCGCATGAGGAGGCCCTGCGCATCGCCAGCGTCATCAGTCTTGCCCCGCTCGCGGGGCCGGTCGCCTTGTTCGCGGTCGCCGACCGCATCGAGCGTAAGACCGCTATCCTGCTAGAGGGCCTGCTCGGTGGAGTCGGCCTCATCGTCTTCGCA
>DATAZN010000362.1:0-11647 GCA_036272035.1 Mycobacterium sp.
CCCATTCTGGGTCATCACGCGGCGGGCGGACATCCTGGAGGTCGAGAAGAACCACCAGGTTTTCCGCAACTTTCCGCGCCCCCTCCTCAGGACCGCGGGCCGCGACGCGCAGCAGGCCGAGCTGTATCAGGTTCTGCGCACCTTGATCGACATGGACGGCGAGCACCACAAGGTGCTTCGGTCGATCGCGGCCGACTGGTTCCGGCCAAAGACGCTGCGTGTCCTGCAGGACAACGTCAACCAGCAGGCACGGCGCTACGTGGATGTCATGGCCGAGCGTGGGGAATGCGACTTCGTCGCCGACGTGGCGGTGCACTACCCGTTGCAGGTGATTCTCTCGCTGCTTGGCCTGCCCGAGGGCGACTACCCCCGGATGCTGCGGCTGACCCAGGAAACATTCGGCGTCGACGACCCACAGCGCCGACGCGGGGACAAGCCGGAGGAGTTCCTCGCGGTTGCCAGGGACTTCTTCGGATACTTCCAGGCGCTGATCAACGACCGGCGGGCAAGTCCGACCGAGGACCTAGCCTCCGCGATCGCCAATGCCAGGGTCGGCGGGGAACACCTCAGCGATCAGGACGCCATCGGCCTGCTGGTCATCGTCACCACCGCCGGACACGATACGACGAGCTCCACCATCGCCGGGGGTATGCACGCGCTGCTGCGGCACCCAGACCAATTGGCTCGGCTGCGCGATGACCCGAGCCTGATGCCGGGCGCGGTTGAGGAGATGATCCGCTGGGTGACCCCGGTCAAGGAGTTCATGCGGACCGCCGTCGCGGGCTGCCAGATCGGCGGTGTCCCGATCGAACAGGGGCAACAGCTGCTGCTGATGTACCCCTCGGGAAACCGCGACGAGTCCGAGTTCGACCGACCGTTCACCTTCGACATCACCCGCAAGCCCAACCGACACATTGCCTTCGGCGCTGGGGTGCATTTCTGTCTAGGCGCGCAGCTGGCCCGGATGGAAACACAAGCCATTTTCACCGAGCTGCTGCCTCGCCTGGACCACGTCGAGCTGGCCGGCCCAGTGTTGGGCATACCCAGCACCTTCGTCAGTGGCCTGAAACAACTACCACTGCGCTACCGCATCACAAATCCCGTGCTCGACTGACCCGACTTCCGCAGCTCGTACGCAGATTTGGGTTGATCGAGACTGTTGTTCCTGCTCAGGTGGGGTGTTGACTAGCGCGAGAGCCTAAGAAACCGTGGCAACACGTGTTGTGGGGTGTTGGGGCTGGTATGAACCGCAGTATGTACCTACGGACACCCATCGCCGTAACGCTGATGGGCCCGAGGTGTGCTATGTCGCTCTGGCGAATAACGAGCGCCACCGGCACACCGAAGTTTCGAAGCCGAAGGTAATCCACAACTCTGGTCGGGCTGATCAGCTGGACCGAGCCGCACTGGCGCGGCTGGCGCGCTCGCCGTCGCGACTTCTGGAATCGGCCCAGCAGTGGCCGCGTCGGGGCCCGGCGAGGTGGAGATCCTCGCCAAGGTATTCCTCGCAAACATGATATATAGGGGATTGTGTGGTGCAACAAAATGAAGCTGGGAGCGAGTCAACTGACGTCGTCGCGCTTCGCGAATGGATGGACAGTCGAAGCCTCGGCAACGGACCAATCGAAAGCCTCGTGCCGCTTGCTGGTGGCACGCAGAACATTATATTACGGTTCTCTCGCGACGGACGCGAATACGTGCTGCGGCGGGCGCCGATCCATAGTGGCAGGCGAGGAAACATGACCATGCGGCGAGAGGCTAAGGTTCTTGCGGCACTTGCCGACACGGACGTCCCGCACGCCCACTTCATCGTGATGTGCGAGGAATCTGCGGTTCTCGGCACGGAATTCTACCTCATGGACTCAATTGGTGGTTTTAACGTCACGGTCGATATGCCGCCGGCGCAGGCGGCGTGCTCTTCGAAGCGTCGCATTATGGGTTTGAGCTTCGTCGATGGCATCGCGACGCTTGGTCAAGTCGACCATGTCGCGATTGGCTTGGAAGGTTTCGGCCGACCCGAAGGCTATTTGGACCGTCAGATTGTTCGCTGGCAGTCTCAGCTGGAGGGGTACGGACAGTATACGAATTGGGACGGCTACCGAGACCTATCCGGCCTTAGCGAGATTAGCGCATGGCTTGAACGCAATCAGCCTCGCGCTTTCGAGCCGGGCATCGTTCACGGCGACTACCAGCTTTCGAATGTTCTGTTTAGCAACGGAAGTTCAGAGGTTGCGGCCATTCTGGATTGGGAGCTTTCGACAATTGGAGATCCTCTCTTGGACCTGGGGCATGTGCTCGCAACATGGCCTGATCCGCAAGGTGATCGGCCAGGAAGTCGGCGACAGATACTCCCGTGGGCCGGGTTCCCTACGGCGGACAAGCTGGTCAGTCGCTATGCCCGTCATACCTCTCGCGATTTGTCGAATATCGACTGGTACGCGGTTCTGGCCTGCTACAGGTTTGCTATTATTCTTGAGGGATCGTATGCTCGGTCTAGTGCCGGATTGATCCCAGATACAGTTGGCACCCGCCTTCATTCAGCGGCAATAAGGCTGATTGCGCGGGCAGCCGGGTGGTTGAATGGCGTTTAAGAGTTCGACGTTCGGATTGCTCGGGGACATCGATGTATTAGGCGCCTGAAAGGCAGATGGTCATCCGACGCTCGAGATAAGTACAAGACGTCACGAATACTCGTGATACCAACTGTAGCGGGGTTTGCCAGGTAGGTAGGGTTAATCTTCCGGATCCGGCTAGCGATAGGAGCCAACATGGGGCCAGTGGAGCAGCACGACTTCACGGATAAAGTCGTCCTGATCACCGGCGGTACAAGGGGCCTGGGAGAGGCTATGGCGACCGGGTTTGCCACCGCGGGCGCCACGGTCGCGGTGGCCAGTCGTAAGCCGGACGCCTGCGCAGCGGCGGTAGTGAGGCTACGTGAACTTGGTGGTCATGCCACCGGTCACCCTATGAATGTTGGCCGGTGGGAGGACTGTACGAATCTGGTTGCCGATGTGTACTCAGAACATGATCGAATTGATGTCCTGATTAATAATGCGGGCCTATCTCCACTCGCGCCGTCGTCAGTTGAGACGAGCGAGGAGCTGTGGGACAAGGTACTGGCCGTCAATCTAAAGGGCCCCTTTCGGCTTACGTCGCTGGTCGCCTCCCGGATGGTCGAGGAGGGCTGCCCAGGTTCCGTGGTCAACGTCAGTTCGATCGCGGCGATTCGCCCGCAACCGCACATCGCGCCCTATGCGGCGGCGAAGGCTGGGCTCAATGCATTGACGACGGCCTTCGCTAAGGAGTACGGGCCGACCGTACGGGTTAACTGCATAATGGCGGGCCCATTCCTTACCGATCTCAGCAGTTCGTGGTCGGGATCGTCTGAGTTTGCTCGGCGCCGTCAAACGATGGCCCTTCGCCGAGCGGGCAATCCAGACGAAGTTGTGGGTGCAGCGCTGTACCTATCGGGCCCCAGCGCCAGCTTCACGACCGGCGCTGTTCTGACGATAGACGGAGGCGCGTCCTGATCGCGCTTTCCGCTTTCCGCTTCCGGCTCGGGGGAGGGAACCGCGCTTTCGTCTACGATCGAGCTACACACTTCTCGGTCATCGCGGGCCCATGAGCAGCCGTGGATCGTCCACGACCAGCTGCCCGGCGACGCCAACCTCGGCGTCGTGGCGGGCGCGGCGGGGAAGAATGAGCTGCTGTGTTTCTTCATCATCGCCGCACTGCGTCACGGCTGAGCCCTGCTCGTCCGGCACTCACCGCGGGTGCCCGACGGCATCGAGTGCCACGGCGAAAGGCCTCCACCCGTCGCCGTCCCGATGTGCTCGAACACATGGAGCCGGCAGACGCGGTGAAGGTTTCCGGTCAGCGCCAGTATCGCGAGTGCGGGCCCTCTCGGCTTCCTTCGCAGCCTTCGGCCCCCGCTGGAACGACCTCAGTCAGGAAGTGGCTCTTGCCGCTGATCGGGTCGATCCCAGCGTAGACACGCACGCGAAGCGAGCCGCTCGGTAAGGAGTGCTTCTCCTTGCCTCTTCCGCACCCCCGCCGAACTGGTCATGGAGCCACGGTAAGCCCGGTTTGGCTCGACGTATAGCTCCACGTGGAGCGGTCAAGATCGCCAGAGAGACCTCTGACCTGGAGCCGCCTCGGGGAGTCGAACCCCGGACCTACGCATTACGAGCTGGAGGACATGGCGTTCAGATTTAGCGGATGTGTCCATTCGTGCTGCTCGTTCCTGCCTATGAACGACAGTGTACCCAATCGCACCCTTGCGAACTGACCCCCTAACTGAGCCCGGCGGAGGGGCCTCTCGCGACCGATTGCGGGAGCCACCCAGCACAGCGCGGCGCGCGGCCAGACCGATAACCGGGCTCACCGGGACGGCGATGAGGACGAACGCGACCAGGGCCGCCACCTCGTTGAGGTCGGCCACGGCGAAGTCGTCCGGCGGGATGAAGTGGTTGCGGGCATTAGGGGCGTTTGAATCTCGCCGGGCTGAATCTCGCCGGGGATCGGCTTGCGGCGCCGGCCGGAGAGCACCGCGGCCACCAGCAGCACCGCCGCGACGGCCGCCACGACCAGGCCGACCCGGTGCATCCCGGCGTCCGAGGGCGGGCCGGCGAAGGCCAGCTCGAGCACGGCGGCGGCCAGGTTGGCGCCGATGTACTGGGAGGTGCGGTAGAGCCCGGACGCCGCGCCGACCGTGCCCGGGTCCGCCGCCCGGAACATCTCAGTCTGGTTGCCCAGGTTGTTGAACCCGTTGGGCAGCCCGAGCAGCGCGCTCACCGCGAGCAGCAACCAGATCGAGGTGTGGGAGTGCAGCATGCCGGCCAGCAGCGCGCCACCGATGAGCAACGCGGCCGAGCCGATGATCAGCAATGGTCGGGGGCCACCTCGGCGCTCCAGGCGGGCGGCCGCCAGCACGGTGACGGCACCGAAGCTGGCCAGCGGCAACATCACCAGGCCGGTGACGCTCACGCTCAGCCCACGCCCCTGCTCCAGCCACTGCGGCAGCCCGTAAAAGATCAGGTAGAACGCCGTGTAGGTGAGCCCCACGCGCAGGTAGGTGCTGGTCAGCGCGGTGTTGCCGGCCAACGTACGCAGGTCCAGGAACGGCGCGCTCGTGCGCAGTTCCCAGCCGACCAGGGCTAGCGCGGCAACCAGGAACACCGGCAGCAGCCACCACCGCACGCCGGTGGTGATGGACAGCAGCAACGCCATCAGCGCGGTCATCGCCACGGCGAACGCGGCCATCCCGGGCAGGTCCAGCTGGCGCATCAGGTGCGCGTCCCGCAACGCCCGCCCGGCCGGCAGTGCGCGCAGCGCAAGCGCACCGCTGATAACCACCAACGGCACGTTGGCCAGGAACACCGCCTGCCAGCCGAACGCCCCGACCAGCAGCCCACCCAGGCTCGGCCCCAGGGCCACCGAGACCTGGGTGCTGATCGCCAGCAGCCCCAGCGCGCTGGCGGGGGAGGCGCCGGTGCGATCCGACTCGGCCCTGATCAGTGCCACCCCGACCGGGTACTGGGCGGCCGTGCCGATTCCGAGCAGTACCCGGATGACGAACAGCCAGCCCAGCCCCGGGACGAACGGAGTGGCCGCGCTGGCCAGCCCGGTCAGCACCATCCCGGCCAGGAACACCCGACGAGGTCCGACCAGGTCGCCCAGCCGACCCATCGCCGGGGCGGCCACCGCAGTGGTGATGTACAGCCCGGAGACCAGCCAGGACACGGCCGCACCGGCGTCGAAGTCGGTCCGGATGGACACCAACGCGACGGCGATCATCGAGGAGTTCAGCGGCTGCAACACCGTGCCCAGGGCAATGGCCAAGACGAACAACGGACGCAGCCGGGCCGGGCTGGACGGGGTGGACAGGTCCTCCTCGGCGCGGGTCATGACGTCCCGGCCAGCCGGCTGAGCAGCCGGGCACTCAGCGCCAGCAGGCCACGCTCCACGTCGGTCAGCCGCTCGGCCATTGTCTCGGCCAACCAGGCGTCCCGCTGCGCCAGATCGGCTGCCAGCAGCTCCCGCCCGCTCCGGCTCAGGCGCAGCAACACCTGCCGGCCGTCCCGGGGATCGGGCTCGCGGCAGATCAGGCCGGCCTCTACCATCTCGGCAACCGGGCGGGCGGCGGACTGTTGGGTGACGCCCTCGGCCGCGGCCAGCTCACTGGTGGTGGCCGCGCCGGCCCGGTCGAGATGGCTTAGGAAGGTCATCTTGGTTAGCCCGATGCCGTGCGCCGGCCGTTCCTGGCGCAGCCGCCGGGACAGCCGCATCACGCTCTGCCGCAACTCGTGGGCCGCGTCGGACAGGTCAGGCTCAACTTCGAACATGTACACAGGCTAGCTGTGCATAAATCCAGATTCTTGCTGGGACAGTGAAGTGTGAGCCAGTAGATACACAGCTCTGCTGTAGTGTTTCCTGATCCCCTGGCACACTCGGGTCATGAGCGGGGCCGCCGGCGAACCATCAGCACAGCGCGATCCCTTCGTGCTGGTACACGGCTCGGGCCACGGCGGATGGTGCTGGATCCGGGTCGCCCGCCTGCTACGCGCGGCGGGCAACGAGGTGTTCACCCCGACGCTCACCGGCCACGGCGAGCGGGCGCACCTGCTGACCGCCGACGTCGGCCCCGCGACGATGGTGCGGGACATCGTCGCGGTGCTGGAGAACGAGGAGCTGCGCAGCGTCGTGCTGGTCGGGCACAGCTTCGGCGCGCTCGTCACGCTGGGCGTCGCCGACCGGGTACCGCACCGGCTGCGCCGCCTGGTCCTGCTCGACGGCCTTGTGGTGGAACCGGGCGAGCGCGGTTTCGACGGTTTTCCGCCCGAAGGGGCGGAGAGTCGCGCAGCGGCGGTGAAGGCGTCCGCGACCGGACTGGCCTACCCGATGCCGTCGGCCACCGCGTTCGGCTTGACCGACCCCCGACCCCGACCCCGACGACGCGGCGTGGGTGGGCCGCCGGCTCACCCCGCAGCCGCTGCGCACCTTCAGCGAGTCGTTCGGGCTGCGTGCCCCGCTGGGCAACGGAGTGCCGGTGACCTACATCTGCTGCACGGACCCGCCCTACCCCGTGATCCACTCCGGCCACACGATCGTGCGGCGGCAGGGCTGGGAGTGGCGGGAACTCGCCACCGGACACGACGCCATGATCTCCGCGCCGGAGGTGACGGCGGCCGAGCTGCTGCGCTGACCACGGGCGCGACCACTCCCCCATGGCGAGGTAGGCCCTCGTCCACGATCCGCCTGCTCGGCGAGCTCGCCGAGGAGCGGCGAGGTGAGGCGCGCGGCGGTGGCCGACGGGGTGCACCCGTGGTCGGCCAGCGCCACCAGGGTGGCTTCGAAGAGCCGGAGCTCGCCAAGCGTCGGCCTGCGCATGCTGACCAGCCAGAATGCGAGCTCCCCGAAGGAAAAACCTGGCCCATCAGCTCGCCGGCCATGTCCTTGCCGAGCAGCGTGATGTGGTCGGCGTGCGACATGCCCAGCGATGTCGGATAGCGAGTGTCATCCACGGTCGAGCCCCCGATCGCTCTCCATCAGCCTTCGAGGAGCCGAGCGATCTCGGCCTCCGGGTAATCCAGCTGGTTCAGGACGGCGGCGAGATCGCCGTTGTACGCCGGGGCCCCTCCGCGTGGTCCCTCCTCACCTGTCCCGGGGGTCACGACGTATCGACCGCCGGCCGCGCCCGGGGTGGCATCGAACTCTCGCACGACGCCTAGGGCCTCGGCCTGCGGGTCGCTGAGCGCCTCAGCGATGTCGTTGATCGGACTGCACGGAACATCGTGTTGGTAGAGACGCTCGAGAACCTCGGCACGGGGCCACCTGCCGAACTCCTCGGCGAGGGTCTTATGGACAAGATCATAATTTTCGATCCGCCGACCGGCGGTGCTGAACCGCGGATCGGATGCCAGATCCTCACGGCCCAGCGCTTTCGTCAGGCCCAGCCAGAACTTCTGCCGGGACGACACGTGGATGGCGACCGGTTTGCCGTCCTGGGTGAGGAAACCATAGGACTGCGAGTAGTGCGCCCGCGACCACGCGTCGGCCGTCGTGCCGTTGTCGAGAAAATCCGCGATTGCGAGGGGCTGAAAGGCGAGCGCGGACTCGAGCATGCTCACCGAAACCCTGCTTCCGGACCCGGTGACGTTCCGGTTCACCAGTGCGCTGGTCACTGCGTATGCGGCGAAAATCCCGGTGACCTGGTCGATGATGGTCGGCCCGACCGCCTCTGGCTGATCCAGCGAGACGAGTTGGCTCCAGAATCCGGACTTCGCCTGGACAACGGCGTCATAGGCCGGCTTCCGAACATCTGGCCCGTGCAGTCCCATGCCAGATATGGCGCAATAGACGAGTTCGGGATTGCGCTGCCGGAGCACCTCATAGCCCAGCCCCAGTCGGTCGAGCGTGCCCGGGCGAAAGTTTTCCAGAACGACGTCCGCGTCTGCGCACATGTCCAGAAAGACGCGTTGGCCGTCATCCGATTTGAGGTCCAGTCCGACGCTGTTTTTTCCCCGGTTCAGCGAGTCGAAGAACGTGCTGCGACCTCGCGAAGTCCCGCCCCAATACCGGAACGGGTCACCGCCGGGTGGCTCGATTTTTGTGACGTCGGCTCCGTAGTCCGACAGGATCATGCCGGCATACGGGCCGCTGACGACCGTTGCCACCTCGAGTACCCGGATCCCGGTCAGAAACCCCATTCTGTCCCGCCCATCTTCGCATGCGTTCGCCGAATTAGCACCGGAACCCAAGCGAAGCATCCGGTTATTGCCTGGTGAGTGCTCATTCGAAACCTCAATTCCCGCCGCTCCTCGGCGGCTCTCCTGAGTCGCGTAGATGGATTGCGACCTGCGCCCACAGGCCCGGGTGTTCGAATAACCCTGCGCGTGCGTGGCTGCTGGCCGCCCGACAGGCCACGCCGCGAGGTCTCACCAATCAGCAACACCGACGCCAAGGTGATGGCGAAACACGTCGCGAGAAATGCGGATACCCAGGCGCTCCCCCCGCCGAGGGACTGCAATTCGGTGGCGATCAACGGTGTGAAGCCACCACCCAGCATGGCCGCCACTTGGTACCCGATGGAGGCGCCGGTGTAGCGGACATTTGTGCCGAACATCTCGGTGAGCAGCGCAGCCAACGGCCCGTAGGTGGCGGCCTGCAAGAGCGCAGCCAGCATCATTCCGACGACAAGTCCGCTGGTCGACCCGTCAATCAGCCAGAGGATCGGGTACGCCAGGAACATACCGGCACCCGCCGCGATTGCGATCACAGGTGTGCGGCCCACGTGATCGGACAGCACAGCGAATACAGGCGTAGCCAGGAGCACCAGCAGGGCGCTCGCGGTCACCGTCCAGATGATCGTGGACTCGTCATAGCCAAGACGCAGGGCATAAGCCACGCCGTAGATATGACCGAACGCCAGCACCACGAAGGTGGCAAGTCCGGCGCCGCAGGCCAAGACCGGTGCCCGCGGCCTACGCAGCACCGTCCGCAACGGCGAGCGCACTGTGGTCTTCTCGGATTGTGCTTCCTCGAACAGGGGGCTCTCCGCGATCGCCAGTCGGACGAACAACCCGACGCCGCACAAGAGAATGCTCACCAGAAACGGTATCCGCCACCCCCACGCGAGCAGCTGCTCCGATGGCAACAGCACCACCAGCGAGATAGCGATCTTGGAAACCAGCGAGCCGGCCGATGCGCCGACCTGTACGCTGCTGGACCAGAAACCGCGACGCCGCGAGTCCGCATGTTCGACGACCATCAGTGCCGACCCACCCCATTCGCCACCGGCCGCGACCCCCTGCACGAGACGAAGAGTCACCAAGAAAATCGGCGCCCAGATGCCAATCGTTCGATAGGTAGGCAGGATTCCGATGAGAAAACTCGCGATACCCATGGTGACCATGGTCCAGGTCAGTACGGACTTACGCCCGAACCGATCGCCGAAATGACCGAGGACGACCCCGCCCAGGGGTCGGGTGATGTATCCCGCGGCCATCGTGCCGAAGGCGGCCATGGTACCGGCGACCGGCGATGCCGAGGGGAAGAACAACTTGTTGAACACCAGGGCGGCCATGGTGCCGTATAGCAGGAAGTCGTAGAATTCGATGGTGGTGCCGAGCAGCGCGGACAACGCCACTCGGCGCAACTGGGCTGGCGATGTGGTCATGGAACACACCGAATCGTAGGCCTTCTTGTCCACGAGTTCGACCACCTTGTCGTCATCATCGACCTCCAGTTTGTCCACACCAACCACCTAGTACAGGGCACTAGTCGCGTCCCTCAAGTCCTGAGGCAAGAGCGGAGTCTCCGCCGGGGATAGTCATGGTGAACACGGACTCGACCGACGTGTACTGGTTGTACCCGAGCCGAGCCAGGGGCCGGATCTTGAGCACATCCACCATCCCGTCCGAGATGGCCCAATCGGCGATGTGGATGGCCAGAACGCGGGCGATGATCAGGTCGACCGTCTGATCCGTGTTGCCCGCGATCCGAATCGTCTGGACGTATCGGCACTCCATGTTGACCGGAGACTCGGCGACCCTGGGCGCCTTCACGACGTGGGATTCAGCCGATGTCACTCCCGCGAACTCGAACTCGTCCCCCCCGGGGGGCAATTCCCGTGCGGAACGGTTGACGGCTCCTCGTAGTTCGAAGGTCGCCAGATTCCAGACGAACTCACCGGTGGCCTCGATGTTCCGGACAGTGTCTTTTCGAGCGCCGGTTACCCGCTGATTGATCGCGATGCTCACCGTCGGCGGGTCGAATGCCACGTTCTGCGACTGACTAAAGGGCGCGAGGTTGCGGCGCATGTCAGGATCAACCGTGGAGATCCACCCAATCGGGCGTGGTACACATATCGACTTGAACGGGTTTCGGGACAGCCCGTGCTCAGTTACCCCTGGCTCGTAGTACATCGTGTCGCCTCGAGACCTTTTGGCTGGATATCACCGGTGCAGCGATCGCGTCGTGGCCGTCACTCACACTGTATTCCGCTTGCTGGCCAAGAGTCCTAGTCGGCCGGGTACGGCTCGTCGACCGGCCGGTATGCCTTCTTGTCGACAAATGCCGAGAGCCCGGTGCTATAGCCCTTGGTCGTGTCGGTTGCCTTGAGCTGGACAAATTTCGCGCTCAGGTAGTCGAGAGCTTGGTCGTTGTCCATCCCGCGTCGCATCATTCGGTAAACCTGCTTTGTCGCCCTTGCCACGTTTTGATTCTTCTTCATCAACATCTCGGCGAATTCCTGAACTCGCTTGTGGAGGTCATTAGGGAGGGTGGTGAAGTTGAGAAGTCCGACCTCTTGCGCGCGGTTGGCGCTGAAGGTTTCGCCAGTCAGAACGTAGTAGAGGCCCTCACGGTAGCCCATAGAATCCACTACCGCCTTGGTCACCATGCCACCAGGGATGATTCCCCAGTTGACCTCGGACAGGCTGAACTTGGCGTCTTCCGCGGCGATAGCAAAGTCGCAGGCAATGAGGTGGGTAAAGGCTCCGCCGATACACCACCCTTCGACCATTGCGATGGTCAGCTTGGGGAAGGTCAGCAGTCGGTCCCACCGCCACTTGCAGTAGCGTTGCTCCATCAGGTAGAGCTCCTGGGGATCGGTCTCAAGATCCCGGAAGAACTCCTTGAGGTCCTG
>DATAZN010000363.1:0-2832 GCA_036272035.1 Mycobacterium sp.
TGCGCAGCAGGCGATGGAACGTATCCTGATGGCTGCTGGCGCCAGCGAGACCATCACCATCGGCCGTTATGCGCACTTGGTCGGTGGTGCCCGGATGGCTGCCTCGGAACACGACGGCGTCGTCGATGGCGACTGCCGCAGCTTCGCCGTCCCCAATCTGTACATTACCGATGGCAGTGTCCTGCCAACGCAAGGCAGCGCGAACCCGGCGCTGACGGTCATTGCGGTCGCCGCACGCGCGGCCGAGAGAATGCTCGCCGGAGGTGCGGTGTGACAACCATCGACAGCATCGACGTCGGGATCTACACCATCCCGACCGATTCGCCGGAAGGTGACGGCACGTTCGCCTGGACGTCGACGACGATGACGCTCGTGCGAATTTCGGGCGGTGGTGAGACGGGCATCGGGTTCACCTACGGGGCGGCAGAATGCGGGACAGTCATCCGGTCAACGCTCGCACCACTCATCGCCGACCGCGACATCATGGACTTACCCGCCTTGTGGGAGTCGATGGTTCGTGCCGTGCGCAACAGCGGCCGCCAGGGCGCGATTGGGTACGCCATCTCCGCGGTGGATGCGGCTCTGTGGGATCTCAAAGCGCGCATCCTCGGGCTGCCGCTGCATCGGTTGCTCGGCGCTATCCGCGCCGACATTCCCGTCTATGCCAGCGGTGGGTTCACCACCTACGACGAGGCGCAACTTGGCGAGCAGCTCGACCAGTGGCTGTCCGTCGGGTCAACTCGCGTGAAAATAAAAATTGGCGAATCGTGGGGCACACGCGTGGACCGTGACCTGGATCGGATGGCGCAGACTCGCAGGCGTATCGGCGATGATGTGCAGCTGTTCATCGATGCCAATGGTGGCTACTCCGCCAAGCAAGCGATCCGAGTGATGAATCAGGCAGCGGACCTTGATGTGCGTTGGTTCGAGGAACCTGTCTCCTCCGACAACCTTACGGGCCTTGCCCAAGTTCGAGCCGCGGTCGACGCAGACGTTGCCGCCGGCGAATACGGATATGACATCTTCACGTTCCGCCGACTCTGCGACGCCCGCGCTGTCGACTGCCTCCAGGCGGACGTATCCCGCTGTGGAGGGATCACGGAATGGCTCCGTGTGGCAGCGGTTGCAGCGTCGTTCGGACTCGAGCTGTCCGGCCACTGCGCGCCGAATCTGCACGTCCAGGTGGCCGCAGCCATCCCCAATCTGCGTCATTTGGAGTGGTTTCATGACCACGACCGCATCGAGAAACGGTTTTTTGAGGGTGCCCTCGAGCCACACAACGGTGTTGCAGCACTGACCGAGGCTGCGGGTAACGGTCTTACGCTGCGAGCCGCTGACGCGGAGATGTATCGCATCGCTTGATATGGGTGAGCGGCTATATGGCAAGCCCTTTTGTGAGTTGCATTGTCGTGGAAATTTGGATGACATGACCAATTTCGGATACACCCTCATGACCGAGCAGAGCGGCCCCAAAGACCTGGTTCGGTACGCTGTCGCTGCGGAGCAGGCCGGTTTCGACTTTGAGGTGTCGAGCGACCACTACTCACCGTGGCTGACGTCGCAGGGGCACGCCCCCTACGCGTGGACGGTGCTCGGCGCCGTCGCGCAGGCGACCTCGACCGTTGAACTCGCAACCTATGTCACCTGCCCGAGCATGAGGTACCACCCCGCGGTCGTCGCTCAGAAAGCGGCGACGCTGCAGGTGCTGTCCGACGGTCGGTTCATTCTTGGCCTTGGCGCCGGTGAGAACCTGAACGAACATGTGGTTGGTGCGGGATGGCCTGCCGTCGACGCCCGACAGGACATGCTTGAGGAAGCCATCCAGATCATCCGCGCCCTGCACACGGGCGAAATCACGACCTGGGACGGTACATATTTTCGCGTCGACTCCGCCAAGATCTGGGATCTGCCCGACGGCGGCGTCCCCCTCGGGATCGCCGTTTCGGGGAACAAGTCGATCGACCGTTTCGCTCCGCTCGGTGATCACCTGATCGCTGTAGAGCCGAAACCGGATCTCGTCACCGGGTGGGACGCCGCGCGTGGCACCGGCGCACCGAAGTCGCGCAAGATCGGTCAGATTCCGATCTGCTGGGATCCCGACAGGGAGACCGCGGTGGCTCGCGCCCATGACCAGTTCCGCTGGTTCGGTGGCGGGTGGAATGTGAACGCCGACCTACCGACACCAGCCGGTTTCGAGTCCGCCAGCCAATTCGTCCGCCCTCAAGACGTCGCCGACGCGATCCCCTGTGGGCCAGATCTTGACGAAATCGTCGAGGGGGTTCGGCCCTACTGGGATGCAGGGTTCACCGACATCGCGTTGGTGCAGGTAGGAGACGAGGGTCAAGATCGTTTTCTCGACGAGGCCGCGGTGCCCCTGCTGGAGAAGCTCAGAGCGGCGACACGCTAACACCCCGACTACTGGTCGCGGTCCGGCTCATCGTCCTGTCCGATGTGCAGCGCGCCCTTCACCCGCTCCATGCCGGAAGAAACCAGCGACTCGGCAGAATCGCGGATCACGTCCAAGCCGAACGGGTCACCCTTGAGCAGGGCGAGGCCCGTCAACTTGGCGAACTCGCGGGTGATGTGCGGTGGCAGCGGGGGGACGTTCCGGCTCGTGTATGCGTCAATGAGTGTCACACCAGGATGCGCGAATGCCGCGTCCCAGGCTGCCTCGATTTCGTCATCGTGGTGCACGGCAATGCCATGGAAGCCGAGCAGTTGCGCCCATCCGGCGTAGTCGACGGATTCGACATCCTGAGCGGCTCGCCACACCGGGTTGCCGTCCTCGGTGCGCATTTCCCAGGACACCTGTGTGAGGTCGTTGTTGTGCAG
>DATAZN010000364.1:0-2951 GCA_036272035.1 Mycobacterium sp.
GAGGTGAGGCCGCCCGGGTAGCCGGAGTGGCGGTGGGCGAGCTTGTCGGCCCGCTTGTTGCCGGTCAGGGCGACCTTGCTGGCGTTGACGATGATGACGAAGTCACCGGTGTCCATGTGCGGCGCGAAGATCGGCTTGTGCTTGCCTCGCAGCAGCCGAGCGGTCTGGCTGGCGAGCCGGCCGAGCACGACATCGGTTGCGTCGATGACGTGCCACTGGCGAGTCACCTGGCCAGGCTTCGGTTGGAACGTACGCACAGGGGTGCCTTCTCGTATCTTCGATTTGGTTCGCAGCGTCGCTGATGCGACACGTCGCGCAGGCTGACGCCCAAGCGACCGGTCGAGGTTACCTGTGGCCCCACAGCACGGTCAAAAGTCCAGCGATCCTCGTCGACGTCGAACGAGGCAACTACCTTCTGCCGCTCCTGATGTCGCACTGGGTGTTAGGAGGTCAAGGCCTGGCCCCTAACTTACAGCGCTGTGATTGAAACCCTCCCCCTAACATTCAGGTCCGCAATGTTAGGACTTTGGCGCGATAGCCTTACATCATGGACCTTGAGGCTCTGGGCAACAGCTCAGCCGGGCAACTCGTGCCGATTCAAGGTCACGACGAATATCTGCGGGAGTACTCCTACTTCGCCTACCTCCCGAACCCCCTGCCGACCTCCGTCGAACTCACCAACGAGACCTGGAATGCCGTCTCCGAGGCGACCGGGGCGCTCAGCCGCCTCGGCGAAGCATGCCGTGGCCTGCCGAATCCCGGCCTTCTTATCGCGCCGGCCCTCGCGCGCGAGGCCGTAGATACGTCTGCGCTCGAAGGCACATACGGCGCCCTCGCCGACGTACTCGAGGCACGGCTACCACAGGCTCGACCAGCCTCTCCCGAGGTTGTAGAGATTCGGGCTTACGAGGAGATGGCGCACCAGGCGTTCCAATGGATCCGAGAAGGGCGTCCCCTTACGGTTCCGTTGCTGGAAGACCTGCAGGGCATCTTGGCCCGCGACTCGCGTACACCTCCGCGCGATCCCGGCAAGGTGCGAGAGCACCAGGTCCTGATCGGCCCACGTGGCTGCACGGTGTACGACGCGCGCTACATCCCGCCGCCGCCGGACGACCGACTGCGCGCCGGTCTGGAGCAATGGCAGCAATGGCTCTACCTAGATCTTCCGCTACCAGCCCCGCTGCGATGCGCCATGGCGCACTACCAGTTCGAGGCGTTGCACCCTTTCGGTGATGGCAACGGCCGTATCGGGAGGCTAGTTGTCGTGCTGCAACTTCTGGTCCACGGCGTCCTAACCGAACCAGCCATCACGATCTCGACGTGGCTCCTCAAGCGGCGTGACGAGTATCAGGACAACTTGCTCGCGGTCAGCCAGTCCGGTGATTGGAATCCGTGGGTCACATTCTTCTGCCGAGCACTCTGTGAGCAGTCCGCGGGGCTCGTGACCGCCGCAGGCGCTCTCAAGGGGTGGCTGGAGGAAGTGCGGGCGCAACTCAACCAGCGCCACTGGAGCGGGAAGATCGCGGTCGTCGCCGCCGACTTGATCGACTGGCCCGTCGTGACGATGCCGTTCGTCAGGGACCACTACGGCGTGTCCGCTCCGACAGCCAAAGGCATCGTTGACCGGCTCGTGGAGATCGGAGTCCTTACCGAACTGACCGGCAAGAGCTATGGCCGCATCTACGGAGCGAAGAACGTCATCGCCGCAGTCGAGTTCATGTAGCGCGACGCGATCGGTCGCATGACGTGCAGGTACCGAGACAGCCCGATTCAATCCGACCGACTACGGCGCCGCAGGTGAGCCCGGGCAGTCAGGTCGCCGGCGCCACCTCGCTGCTCCAGGTTGGCCGCGATCGCCTCGCGATGCGCCTCGTCGACGTTTCCGCCGTACTTGAACTTCCCACTGACCTCGGTGAGCGCCAGCCGAAGCCCTCGGATGCCTGCCAGCTTGCGCTCGTGTACGCCGGGATCAGCGTGGCCACTGTGTGGCTCAACCACACCGAGCTGGCTGCGCAGGATGTCCAGCTTGGCGGCCGGATCGTCAACGATGCTCGCCTCGCAACGCAGCTGAACCGCCGCGTAGTAGGTCGTCGGGATGCCCAGCGCGGGGTCCTCGTCACCTATCGCCTTCCACGCAGCGGGGATGTACGCCCAGTCGCCCGCGATGCTCAGCAACACGACGGGGTTCTCATCGATCGCGTGCCAGATCGGGTTAGGTCGAGCGAGGTGAAGCAGTACCTCGTCGCCGTCGAGGAGGAACTGCGTCGGGACCACCACCGGGACCTCGCGGTCGCGGCCAGCGGCGATCAGCTGGCCGAAGCTCTGCGCAACCACGAAGGCACGCCACTCGTCGTCACCGCTCGTGGCATCCCAAGGGTGGATCAGCATCAGGCGAATCCTCCCCCGCCGCCGCGACCACGCTCCAACATGATCTTGGCGACAACTGGACCGAAGAAGCCGAGCGGCAGCATTCGGGCTTTCCACCAAGCTGGATCCTCGCCGTACTGCTCGGCGATCTGTCCGACCACCCGGGACGACACGACGAGCACGACAGCAATCAACCCTGCCGCCACCACTACGACGACGAACGTCATGTCCTTACCGTAGGCAATGTGACGAGCCCAGCCATCCTGGATTTCGACGCGGTTGCGCTGCATGAGGCGCTCGATGCGCAACGCGTCGAGCGTGGCCTGAGCTGGAAGGGTGTCGCCGACAGCATCTGGGCGATGTCGCATGTCCTGAACGACCAGCGCCCAACCGATCATCCGATCAGTCCGGCCACGCTCACTGGTATGGCCAAGCGCGGCGCCACAAGCTGCCAGCACGCGCTCTTCATGCTGCATTGGCTCGACCGGGTCCCCGAGTCGTTCCTTGCCGGCGCAACCACGATCCGTCCAGACGCAACCCTGCCGGAGTGCGGGCCAGACCGACGACTGCGCTGGAGTCTCAAG
>DATAZN010000365.1:0-2728 GCA_036272035.1 Mycobacterium sp.
GGTCGGTTCGGGGTCGCTGGGATACGCCGCGACCGGCGAGTCGGTCGGGTTTGCCCAGCGGATGGAATCGGTGGCGCCGCCGGGCGGGGTGATGCTATCGGAGTCGACCGCGCGGCTGGTCGAGCACACCGTGACGCTGGCTGAACCGGAGTGGGTGCGCATCAAGGGGGCCGACGAACCGGTGCGCGCGCACCGGCTGGTGGCGATCAGCCCGCGAGATGGCCAGTCCGCGCGCGCCGACGCGGGCCTGGTGGGTCGGGGCTGGGAGATGGCGGCCTTCGAGGCCATGGTGGAGCGCACGGTCGGTGGCCGCGGTGGTGTGGTGAACGTGGTGGGACCACCGGGCATCGGCAAGTCTCGGGCGGCCCGGGAGACGGCGGCGCTGGCGGCCGGGCGCGCGGTCGAGGTGTTTTGGGCCTTCTGCGAGTCACATACCGGCGACATTCCCTTCCACGTCGTGGCCCAGCTGCTGCGCGCGGGCACGGGCGTGGCTGACCTCGACCGCGAAGCTGCCCGCGCCCGGCTGCGGGAATGGATGCCCGACGCCGATGAGCAGGATCTGCTGCTGCTGGATGATCTGCTCGGCATCGCCGACCCCGGGATGCCGCTGCCCCAGATCGACCCGGACGCGCGGCGGCGCCGGTTGACCGCGATGATCAACACTGCGTCGCTGGCGCGCACCGAACCGGCGCTCTACGTCATCGAGGATGCGCACTGGATCGATGCGGTCAGCGAGTCGATGCTGGCCGATTTCCTCGCCGTCATTCCGCGCACCCCTTCGATGGTGCTGATCACCTCGCGCCCCGAGTATTCGGGAGCGCTGACGCGGGTGCACGGCGCGCAGACGATAGCGCTTGCCCCACTGGCTGATTCGGACACCGTGGCGCTGCTGGGTGAGCTGCTGGGTTCGGATCCCTCGGTGGCCGAGCTGGCGGCGATCATCGCCGAGCGGGCCGCGGGGAACCCGTTTTTCGCCGAGGAGATGGTGCGCGAGTTGGTGCAGCGCGGGGTGCTGGCCGGTGAGCGCGGTGGCTACGTCTGTCGCACCGATGTCGCGGAGCTGAGCGTGCCGGCCACGGTACAGGCGGCCATCGCGGCCCGCATCGACCGGCTGACCGCCCCGGCCAGGCGGACGTTGAACGCGGCGTCGGTGATCGGCACCCGCTTCGGGGCGGAGCTGCTGGCCGCGCTGGGGATAGATGCGGTGTTCGATGAGCTGCTCAGCGCGGAGCTGATCGATCAGGTGCGATTTACCCCGAGCGCCGAGTACACCTTCCGCCACGCGCTGATTCGCGCGGTGGCCTACGAATCGCAGCTGAAATCCGATCGCGCCGAATGGCACCGGCGCCTGGCCGCCGCGATCGAGGAGCGTGCGCCCGGATCGGTGGAGGAGAACGCGGCGCTGATCGCCGAACATCTGCAGGCCGCCGGCGAGCTGCATGCCGCCTACGGCTGGCACATGCGTGCCGCAACGTGGGCGACCAACCGCGACATCGCCGCTGCCCGGGTGAGTTGGGAGCGCGCGGAAAAGATCGCCGAAGCATTACCCGCCGATGACCCGGACCAGGCAGCCATGCGCATTGCCCCTCGCACGATGTTGTGCGGGATCGCCTGGCGAGTCCATATGAATGTGGCAGGCGCCCGCTTTGATGAACTGCGGGACTTGTGTACTGCCGCCGGGGACAAGGCGTCACTGGCCATCGCCATGGTGGGGCTGGTGATGGATCACGCGTTCCAGGGCCGGATGCGCGAGGCATCCCAGCTGGCATCGGAAGCCATGGTCCTCATCGAGTCGGTCGGCGATCCGACCCTGACGGTGGGGCTGTCCTTCGCGACGATCTACGCCAAGCTTGAAAGTGGCGAGTGGTGGGACGTGTTGCGCCGGTCACAGAGGGTTATCGATCTGGCCGACGGTAATCCGTCTAAAGGCAACTTCATTTTCGGGACTCCGTTAGCGCACGCCTTGACGTCGCGGGCTATTGCCCGGTATTGCCTGGGCCGTCCCGGATGGCCAGATGACCTGCGGCACGGCCTGGTCATGGCCCGCAGCGCCGACCCTATGTCCTATGCCACCGTCGTCGGCTACGTCTACTTCGTGGGGGTACCCTTTGGCGTGCCGAGGCCCGACGATCGCGCGGAGCGTGAGATCGAGGAGGCCCTGCGGATCGCCGAACGATCCGGTGATGACCTCGCGGTGGCCGTCGCCCGCATGACGCTGGGCTTTGCGCTGGTGCACCGCCACACAGCTGCAGAGCGTGACCGCGGACAGAAGCTACTGGTAGAGGTCAGCGAAGTGTTCCTGCACCGGAGTTACGCCCTGGGCGAGTTACCGCTCGTCAACGCCTACTTGGCGCGCGAGACGGCTCGGTGTGGAGATCGCGACGGCGCCATACCGCAGATGCGCGCCGCCGTCGACCATCTGTTTCGCGAGGGACAACTGCTGAATTGGGGCATTCCGGCCACTGGTGTGCTGGTGGAGACACTGCTGGACCGCGGGGCCGAGAGCGATCTTGCCGAAGCCGAATCCGCGATCGAGCGATTAGCGGCGACGCCGGCCGACGAGGGTCTGGTGATACGCGAGATCTGGCTGTTGCGGCTGCGCGCCCTGCTAGCCCGGGCCCGCGGCGATGACGTCGGCTACCGGGATTTGGCGAGCCGCTATCGCGCGATAGCGGAATCGCTTGGCTTCGAAGGACACATAGCTTGGGCCAAGGCGCTGATCGAGGGT
>DATAZN010000366.1:0-3473 GCA_036272035.1 Mycobacterium sp.
TCTGATCGTCACCTGCACCAGCCAGCGCAGCCGCAACCGGCACGTCGGCGAGCAGCTCGGTGCGGGCAAACCCATCGACGAGATCATCTCGTCGATGAATCAGGTCGCAGAGGGCGTCAAGGCCGCCAGCGTGATCATGGAATTCGCCGACAAATACGGGCTGAACATGCCACTCGCCCGCGAAGTCGACGCCGTGATCAACCACGGCGCGACTGTCGACGACGCCTACCGCGGACTGGCGGCGGAGACGCCGGGGCACGAGGTGCACGGCGCGGGCTTCTGAGGCCCGCTTTCACACCAGCCTCAACTGCACCGAAGACTCTGGGGCGCAACTGTTTTGCAAACGAAGTCGTATGCGATATCAGAGGTCGAACAGACCGATCGGCGGCCGATCCGCCAGCTTCTGCACGACCCACTGATTCAACGACACGTTCTGCTCGGCGGCCTCGACGGTTAATCGGGCGTGTAGCGCCGGTGACGTTCTGACCAGGAACTTGCCGCTGAACTTCCGTTCCGTCAGCGGCGGCGGAACATCTTCGCCGCGTTCGGCGAGGTGCTCGTCGACCGCGCGTTCAACGCTCGCGATCGCTGTCTGCAGCGTGGGCGCCCACTGCGACAGCCACGGCAATTCGAGGCAGCGGCCGACGTATTCGCCGTGCTCAGAGGACCATTCGGCGCGGTAGGTGTAGCGATTCATGCTGTGGTGATATCGCATGTGGCGTCGATTTAAAAAGTCATCCTATGGTCAGTTGTGGAGACTTCTGAGGCTGGTGTGACTTACCGTCCGGCCATCTTTTCGAGGCGACGAATCCGGTCGGCGATCGGCGGGTGCGTGGAGAACAGCGAACCGATCTTCTCGCCGGCGCGGAACGGGCTGGCGATCATCAAGTGCGCCTGCGCGGCGAGTTTCGGTTCCGGAGGCAGCGGCGCGGCCTGCACACCACTGGAGATCTTGCGCAGCGCGGACGCCAGCGACAACGGGTCGCCGGTCAGCATCGCACCGGACTCGTCGGCCTGGTACTCGCGCGATCGAGACACGGCCATCCGCACCACCGTCGCCGCAATCGGGCCCAGCATCGAAACCAGAAGCAGCGCAAAGGGATTGCCGCCTTCACGGTTGTTGCCGCCCATCATTCCGGCGAACATCGCCATGTTGGCCAGCGCCGTGATCACCGACGCGAGCGCACCGGCCACACATGAGATCAGAATGTCGCGGTTGTAGACGTGGGACAGCTCGTGTCCTAGCACCGCACGCAGCTCGCGCTCATCAAGGATGTTGACAATCCCAGTGGTGCAGCACACCGCGGCGTTGCGCGGATTGCGGCCGGTGGCGAACGCGTTGGGCGCGGCGGTGTCACTGATGAACAGGCGCGGCATCGGCTGGTGAGCGGCCGTGGCCAGCTCGCGCACGATCCGGTAGATCACCGGCTCCTGCACCTCCGACACCGGCTGCGCGTGCATCGCCCGCAGCGCCAGCTTGTCACTGTTGAAGTAGGTGTAGATGTTCATGCCGACGGCGAACAAAACGGCGAGGAACATCACACCCCTGCCGAACAGGCTGCCCACCAGCACGATCAGCGTCGACATGCCCACCAACAAGGCGAACGTCTTAGCCATGTTGTGATGCGGATGCCAGGTCATCAACTTCCTCCTACGGACACGCTCATTTAACGCCGACGACGGGCAGCAGAGTTCCCCCGAAGCTAGCCGTGTCTGCTGATGGTGAAATCGACCAGCGTGGTTAGCGCCTGGCGTCCGGGGCTGTCGGGCAACGCGGCCATCTCCTCGCGGGCCTTCGCCGCATACTGCGCGACGGTGGCCTTGGCCTTGGCCATGCCCGCCGAGGCCCGCAGCAGGGTCAGCGCCTCGGTGACCGCCGCGTCGTCGTCGATCGGGCCGACCAGCAGCTCACGCAGCCGGTCAGCATCGGGTCCGGTGTCGCGCAAGGCGTAGAGCACCGGCAACGTGTGCACACCTTCGCGCAGGTCGGTGCCGGGCAGCTTGCCGGACTCGTCCGGGTCGCTGTCGATGTCGATGATGTCGTCGGAGATCTGGAACGCCGTGCCGACCAGGTCGCCCAGTCGGCTGAGCCGCTCGATCTGGTCCTCGTCGGCGCCGGAGAACATCGCGCCGAACCGGCCCGCCGCACCGATCAGGCAGGCCGTCTTCTCGTGCACCACCTTCAGGTAATGCGCGATCGGATCGGCCTTCTCGGCGACACCCTTGGTTTCGCGCATCTGGCCGGTAACCAGCTGGGCGAAGGTCTCGGCGATGATCCGCACCGCGTCGGGACCCAGCCGCGACACCAGCCGCGAGGCAGTGGCGAACAAATAGTCGCCGGCCAGGATTGCGACGTTGTTGCTCCACCGCAGGTTGGCGCTGGGTGCGCCGCGACGCACTTGCGCCTCATCCATCACGTCGTCGTGGTAGAGCGTGGCCAGATGCACCAGCTCGATCACCGCACCCGCGATCGTCACCTCGTCGGAGTCCGGACGCGGCCCCAATTGCGCCGACAACACCGTGAACAGGGGCCGGAACCGTTTGCCACCGGCCTCGAACAGATGCAGCACGGCATCTGTCATGAGGTCATCTGACCCGCGCAGCTCGGTTTCCATCAGTTGCTCGATACGGGCCACCCCGTCGCGCACTCCGGCGGCGAACGCGGCGTCACCAAAGTCCACGCCCGCTACCACCGTCGCCGGAGTTCTCACCCGACCAACATACTGGTGAGCATGGACTCCCATGCCGACGTGGTGGTCGTGGGCGCCGGGCCGGCCGGCTCGGCGGCGGCCGCCTGGGCCGCGCGCGCCGGTCACGACGTGCTGGTGATCGACGCGGCGAACTTTCCCCGCGACAAGGCTTGCGGCGATGGGCTGACGCCGCGTGCGGTCGCCGAGCTGGAACGATTGGGCCTGGGCGAATGGCTGGATGCCCGGATCCGGCATCGCGGCCTGCGGATGAGCGGATTCGGCGGCGAGGTCGAGGTCGACTGGCCCGGCCCGTCGTTCCCGTCGACCGGTAGTGCGGTCGCCCGCGTCGAATTGGACGACCGAATTCGCAAAGTCGCCGAGGAATCCGGTGCACGCATGCGACTCGGCATCAAAGCTGTTGGCGTTCATCATGATTCGTCGGCCCGGGTGACTTCGGTGACGCTGGCCGACGGGACCCAGGTCGGCTGTCGCGAGCTGATCGTCGCCGACGGTGCCCGCTCGACGCTGGGCCGCGTGCTGGGCCGACGATGGCATCAGGAAACGGTCTACGGGATCGCGGCCCGGGGATACCTGACCACGCCACGCAGTGACGATCCCTGGCTGACCTCACATCTGGAGCTGCGCTCGCCCGACGGCGCGGTGCTGCCCGGCTACGGCTGGATCTTCCCGCTGGGCAACGGCGAGGTGAACATCGGCGTGGGCGCGTTGTCCACCTCGAAGCGGCCCGCCGAATTGGCGCTGCGACCGCTGATGTCGTATTAC
>DATAZN010000367.1:0-2785 GCA_036272035.1 Mycobacterium sp.
TGCCCGTCAAGGACATCGGCCGACTGTTGCTGCGCTGCGCCGACCGGTCCGGACTGGTGGCAGCGGTCACCACGTTCCTGGCTTCCGCGGGCGCCAACATCATCTCGCTGGACCAGCACTCAACCGAGCAGCACGACGGAATGTTCATGCAACGCACGGTCTTTCACCTGTCTGGCCTGGCAGCCGTGCGTGACGATCTGGCCCACGACTTCGCCGAGCAGGTGGCCGAGAAGTTCGGGATGGACTTCCGGCTCACCGAGGCGGCAAAGCCCAAACGGGTCGCGATCATGGCGTCGAAGGAAGACCACTGCCTGTTGGATCTGCTGTGGCGCAACCGCCGTGGCGATCTCGATATGTCGGTGGTGATGGTGATCGCCAACCATCCCGACCTGGCCGACCAAGTACGCGCATTCGGCACGCCGTTCATCTATATCCCGGCCACCAAAGAGCTCCGCGATGATGCGGAACAACGCCAGCTTGACTTGTTGCGCGGCAACGTCGATCTGGTCGTGCTGGCACGCTACATGCAGATTCTCACGCAGAATTTCCTCGACGAAGTCGGCTGCCCAGTGATCAACATCCACCACTCCTTCCTGCCCGCGTTCATCGGCGCCGCGCCGTACCGGCGGGCCAAGGAGCGAGGTGTCAAGCTCGTCGGCGCGACCGCTCATTACGTGACCGAAGAGCTCGACGACGGGCCGATCATCGAGCAGGACGTGGTCCGGGTGGACCATCGTCACACCGTCGGGGACCTGGTCCGACTGGGCGCCGACGTCGAGCGCGCCACCTTATCCCGTGCCGTGCGGTGGCACTGCGAGGACCGCGTCATCCAATACGGCAACCAGACGGTCGTCTTCTGAGGTCTCCAGCGGCTGATACTGCGTCCCGGGCGCGTAAAAGCTGTTACCTTTTAGCGCACCATTGATCAACCATGGCGCTGTCGGCGCGTACGGAAGGGTGTGCGGTGGGTACAGCGCTACTCGTGCTCGCCGCGGTGCTCTTCATCGCGGCGATCGTCGTTTTCGTCGTGGCGCTGCGCCGTCCCAAAAAACCGAGCGGCGGCCGCCAGGATCCCCTCGCGTTCACCAATGCGGCACCGCAATTCGGGCCCCGCCAGCTCGGCCCCGGCGCGATCGTCAGCCACGGCGGCATCGATTACGTGGTGCGGGGTTCGGTCACCTATCGCGAGGGCCCATTCGTCTGGTGGGAGCACCTGCTGGAAGGCGGCGACCAGCCGATCTGGTTCAGCGTCGAGGATGACGACGGGCGGCTCAAGCTGGCGATGTGGACGGCCCGCAAGGACTTACAGCTCGAGCCGGGCGGCCAGCACGTCGTCGAAGGTGTGACCTACAACGAGTCGGAGCGCGGGCACGCCGGCTACACCACCGAGGGCGCCACGGGCCTGCCGGCGGGCGGCGACATGGATTTCGTCGACTACGCCAACGCCGACGAGACGGCGTTGCTGTCCTTCGAGCGCTGGGCGCCGAGCATGCCGTGGGAGGTGTCGACCGGCAGGTCGGTACTGACCGGCGAGCTCACCGTGTATCCGGCCCCGCCGCCGGCATCCGAGTAGGGCCTCCCTCAGTGCCCCTTCATCACCTGTCGGTATTCCCTGTCGACGTCCGCGGTTCGGGGCTCGGGCTGGCGCTCAACGCGCCCGCTCCACTCCCCCTGGCCACTTGCCGCCTCGACCACCCCGACGGTGGCGCGCTGGTGCTGGGCGTCTTGGGCGCCTCGCACGTCGTCACTGTCGAGCATCCCGATACCGTTTTCTCCGAACAGGTTTCGTGTGATCTCGACGGCGAGCTCCCCGATCAGACGCAGGCACCGGGTTATCATCTGGAGTCGCGAATCGACCTTCACGACGAGTCCGCGTTCCGTCAGATCGCCGATCGACTGCGCGAACAATGCGTAACCGAAACCGGTTGGCTGGGCGGCACATTCCCCGGCGACAACGCGGCGCTGACCGCGCTGGCCGCCGAACCGGACGGCGCCGGATGGCGTTGGCGGACCTGGCACCTCTACCCCGCCGCACCCGGCGGCACCGTCGTCTACACCACCAGCCGGTGGCGCCCATGAGCCGCAACGGCCTGTTCCTGTTGGCGATTGGATTGGCCATCACCTCGGTGGTCAGCCTCGCCTTCGGAATATCGATGCAGCACAAAGATATCCGCTCATATATCGCATCTCACTACCAGGAATACGCTCGCGACGCCGGCGGCACCCGGTATCTGTGCACTGGATCACCCACCCAGGTGGCCGACACGCTCACCGGCTACCAGAGCCCCGCGGCGCGCGCCAACAACGCCGGCGCCCAGTATTTGCGTTACGACGACGCCATCGTGTCGGTCGGCGCCGACGGCCCGCACCCGTGCAGCATCCGCGTCGAGGACCTGGCCGCCGGCTACAGCCACGGCTCGTTCATATTCCTCGGCCCCGGGTTCTATCCCGGCTCTCCCTCCCGTGGCTCGGGTGGCAGCACCGGTGGCCCGGGCGGAACCAAATGACCCCTAACCGAACGCAATACGCGTAGGAGCGAAAAGGAGACAGTCATGTACCTGGCCGTCGAGTTGGGAACGATCGACCTCAATCCGGTCTTCAAAGGCGCACTGGCCACCATCTTGTACTTCCTGGTCGGCACAGCCGTTCTGATCCTCGGCTTCTTCGTGGTCGACATTCTGACCCCCGGAAAGTTGCGGCAGCTGGTCTTCATCGACCGCCGCCCCAACGCCGTGATGCTTGCCTGCGCGAACTACATCGCGCTGGCCGCCGTCATCATCAGCGC
>DATAZN010000368.1:0-13855 GCA_036272035.1 Mycobacterium sp.
TGACTGCCGGGGAAAGTGACTTACCAATTCGTCCACACTGTGCGCTAACACCGCGGCGGGACTCGAACCCGCATCCCCACCTTTCGAGGGTAACCGACCGTCGTCCGGCCCGCGTTCCACTATCGAGTTATAGCGCCCTAACTCGCACTTGATCGCGTGATTCCCCCGCTAAGGCGAAGGGGCACGATGTGCCTCAAGGCTGGTCTAGGTAGAACGGACATGGTGAGCAGCACCGGAGTGCGGACTCGAACCGCTCGAAACTCAGGTGTTACCCCTCGTCTCCGTCAGCCAGATGCGATAACCGATACTCGTCCGGCCCGTTCCTAATATGGAATTGTTTAGTCGGACAGGCATGTTCAGGCAGAACCAGATATACCATGAAGGCGATCCTCGCGGAGCCTTTCATCGGAGTCGAACCGATAACTGATTCCAATCGGCCTGTCCTCATTAGGCGGATGGGCATGTTATGGCACCGGTCGCATGGCGTCTATAGCCACGCTATTCTATTGCTCTACCAACTGAGCTACACCCCCGCGAGCGGAAGCGGCTGGACTCGAACCAGCGACCCATAGATTATCAGTTAACCGACGACCGCCGGCCCATCCTCACTATGGAGTTATACGAGGGCGGGCATGTAATGACCGCCGGGATAAACGCGTGCTACCGTTACACCACCCCGAGTTGTTGGTCCCGGGGCCAGGAGTCAAACCTGGTCTACGCCCTCCTAATGGGTAACCGACATGTCGTCCGGCCTGCCCTCGCGGGTAACGGTAGCGTGTTGCCGTTCAAGATCGCCACCGGGTATCGCTTCGGGCTAAAACTGCAGCTCCGGCACCCCCTCCAGCTCGATGCCGTAGCGCCGGTAGACCTTGACTGTGTTCTCGCCGGTGAGGTCCGCTTCGGAGTACCCGAGCAGCTCCGCGACCCGGATCACCTCCGCCTTCGTCGATGCCTCGATCTCGGCGTAGGGCGGAATGCCCGGCCAGCGGTCGACCTCGATGTGGGCGCCGTCGAGGATGTAGCTCGTCCGACGGTTTTCCTGGTAGGCCTTCGCTCGGAACCCCATCATCGTAAGCATCGTGTTGGTGCCCTCGAAGTCGCTGACCTCGACCTCGATCTCGTGGGTGCCATCGATGCCGTCGTGATAGATGTGCTTGACGGTGAGCGTGGCATTCCCGCCGTCGTCGCGCAGCCGAATCCACCGTGAGGGATCGTCACGCGCGATGTCGTAGACGTAGCGACGCATCAAGCGCTCACGTCCGACTTGATAGCCCCCCTTGTCGTGGACCTTCCGGGCGAACGCCTCCAGGTCAATGTCCAGGATCTTGGCTTCATGCTCGATCGGCATGATGGTGCTCCTTCGGCTGAGGTTCGTACCTATGCTACCGCTAGGACGCTGGCTTCGGTGGTGCGCAACCCGACGATCTCGTCGGGCAGCGAGCTGGCCAGGAACTCCTCCAGCGGCAGGCAGAGGTCCATCCGCTGGATGCACACCCCGACCTGGTAGGTGCCCACCCGGTCGACGTAGAGCCGGACCCCGTAGAAGCCCTCCTGGCAGTCCTTGTCGTTGTTGAACCGGCAACTCGCGCAGGTGTCCGGCAAGCGGACGGGCCGGATCTCCTTGAAGTAGACGGTGCGCCCGTCGGGCAGCTCATAGCTGGTGCGCGCGCCCGACACTCCGGCGGTGACGTAGTGGGCCCGCGCGACGGCGCCCCGCTCGGCCAGGATGGTCTCGATCGCCTCGATGGAGACCTGTCCGTGGTCGAGGGAGTTGAGCAGCCGCACCGACAGCTGCGGCGAGTACTCATCGAGCAGCCGGTGCACGCGTCCAGCGTGGCTGTGGTCGAGCACCACGATGTTGGCGTCGGCCTTCACCCCGTGCGCCTCGCAGGTGGCGATCGAGTCCTTCAGCGCCGCGATCTTCCGCTCCGCCAGCTCGACGTTGCGGAAGCGGGCGTGCTGCACCTCGGCCAACTCGGCGGCCGTGGTGCCGAAGACCGAGAAGTTGACCTTACGAAGACCAGCGGCAGCCGCGGCGGGGATGACGGCAGCGCCGCGTTCGCCGTTCGAGGTCATCCGCACCCCGTAGCCGGCGTCGGCCGCCAGCTGTGTCAGCTCCGCCAGCGACGGGTGCAGCGTGGGCTCACCGCCGGTGAAGTGCACCTCCGACAGATCGAGCGCGTCGCGCAGCGAGGTGAGCGCTTCGGTGAAGCGCTCGTCGGGCCGCACCACGCCGGGCAGGAACGTGGCGCCGTTGGTGGCCGCGTAGATGGACATCCGGCCGCTCGGACCGGCGGTGGTGAAGTCACCCACCGGCCGACGACGGTTGTCGGCGACGACCGGAGTTCCTTCGTTGTGGCAGAACGTGCAGGTGAACCCGCACGGGTCGTGGATCTTGATGCGGAGGGTGGCGTCCTTCTCGGCGATGACGGGCAGGTCCATGGCTGGGATCCTTTGATCGAGTAATGAGCTGATGCGTGCAACGCGAAGCAACCCCCCGAGCTGGTGCTCGGGGGGTTGCTCGCCGGGCGCTTAGGCGGCTACCCGCTCCAGCCGCAGTAGCCGGCGCCCGTCCGCGGTCACGCCACCCCAGATGCCGTCGTCGATACCCTCATCGAGGGCCATCGAGAGGCACTCTTCGCGCACCGGGCAGCCCGCGCAGATCGCCAGTGCTTCCTGGGCGAACTCGGGCTTGGTCGAGATCGGGAAGAAGACTTCCGGGTCGACGCCAGTGCGGCAGCTGGCGCGGTGACGCCAGTCAAAGGTGGTCATGACCGTAGCTTTCTCGTGAGAAGTGATGATCGCGGGCTTGTGAATGTTGGGGGCTGCAACCAATTCGCGCAACCCTTAAATGTGGCTGATCAGGTCGTCCGCCGCAGGAGCGGGGACGGTGCAGGTGCCGAGTCCCTTCGAGCTGACCGTGATGTCACCGCGCGGCCAGTCTCGCCGGAGGTAGAACTTCGCGCCGCCGTAGCCAGCGGGTACCTGTTGGCGGAGGCGTCCGTGAACGGCGCCGTAGACGTCGACCTGGATCAGGTCGGGCCCCGGCGTGTGCACAAAGATGGAGACTCCGTCATCGCCATTCGGGTAGGCGGCGACCGCGTTGGCGGCGCAAGCGCTGCCCGAGCGGACGGGTGCCACCGGACTAGGCGCCATCCAGTGGCTCAGCCCTATCGACATGAGCACCAGAGCAGCGGTGCCGGCGGCGATGACAGCGGCCAGGATGAGCAGAACACTCCAGTTGATCCGCTGCGTCGGCTTGGCCGGAGCAGGGGCGGCCGGTGGAGGCCCGGCGAGGGACAGGTCAGTCATGGTCTGGCTCCTGCTGAGTGTAGTGAGTGTTTTGTTGGTTTTACACTACATCTCAACAGGAGCCAAGCGCGTTACATTCCCGAGCTAGCGTGGTCCCCTCCAGGGGCACCATCGACCGTGCGGTGGCGTCCCGGTGTAGGGGCCGCTGGCGCACCCGCATCCCGGGCACGTCTCCGACGGAGGACCCGCAGGCGCATCTCCGTCCGACCCCTCACATAGCTGAACCGGACCATGTCTCGATAGCTCATCTGAACGAAGCCGTTCACGCATCCCCGTAGGTGATCGCATCAGTGGGCTCCGCGTCGGCAGGGTCTGGGCTCTTTCGGAGATCTCCGAGAGTGCCTGACGGGACCGTCGTGCGCTATCCGGGAAAGATGCTTATCGCCCTCTATCGAGGCACGAGTTACAGATGACCTGACCTTTGCGGATCAAGCGGCCACATTCAGCACACTGTTCATAGCCGAGCTTGCGCAGCAAGGCGGCCCACCAGCGGCTCATCGTCGATCCCAGGGCGCGACACCGGCGTTGTAGGTCAGGCCCTCCCAGACGTACACCGGGATGTTCGTGGGCACGATCCGTCCGGCGCAGAGATCTTTGGCCGCCAGCGTCTCCGCGATCAGCGGCACCGCTTGCACCGCCGCGTCAGTCGCGTCGTGCATCAGGATCACGTCGCCAGCCTTCATGCCGGCGACCACCTTGGCGGTCTGCGCGACGGTCTCCCCGTCGACCCAGTCGTCGGGGTCGGTCGTCCAGATCACCTCGGTCATCCCGTTGCGCGCCGCGATGTCGCGGATCGTCTGGTTGGTGTCCCCGTAGGGCGGCCGGAACAGCGTCGGGGTGACGCCGGTGGCCGCCTTGATCTGATCGATCGTCGAGGTCATCTGCCAATTGATCACGTCTGGGCTCAGCGTCGGAAGGTGCGGGTGGTCCCAGGTGTGTACCCCGATCTCCATGCCGGCGTCGTGGACGGCGCGGGTGTACTGCGGGGTGTCGCGCACCTTGTAGCCGATCTCGAAGAAGGTCGCGTGCAGCCCGTGGGCCCTCAGCGCGGTCACCAGCGCGGGCGTCGCGTCGGTCGGACCGTCGTCGTAGGTGAGCCCCACGTAGCCCTTGCAGACCGGCGTGGTCACGGTGTGCACCATCACCGGCGCCATCTCGGTGGTGACGAAGCTGGGCCGCAGCGTTCGCACCCCCACCAGCACCAAGCTCGCGGTCACGCTGACCGCGACAGCGAGCACCACGGCGACCATCCAGGCCGAGTACGGCCCCCATCGCCTGTTCGACATGATCTACTCCCTATGCCGGAGTTGGAGCTGGTGGCGGTAGGCCTCCAGGGCGCGGGGAGCGTCCCCGATCGGGAGCCTCGTGCCGGTGACGTCGTCATCGAAGTACCCGGAGTAGCTGATCCGGTTGTTGGCCAAGATGGTGGAGATCCCGTCCACGAACTGCGGGTTGTCGCCACCGCCCGGAGCGGCCGGACGATCCATCGGGACGAGTCCCCACTCCGGGATCGAGATCGGCTTGTGGTGGGCGTCCGCGAACGCGATCATCACGGCGGGCCCGTTGGCGCGCGCGTACTCCTGGTCCCACCGAGCGGGATCACCCGACGGTGCGCCGGCCGCCATCTGGTCGAGGTCGTAGAAGTCGAAGCCGATGACGTCCACGACGTCATCGCCCGGGTAGTACCAGTCGAGCGGGACGTTGTCGAAGCCCGCGGCCACATTCCAGTCGAAGACGAATGAGCTGTTCGGGACCGCCCTCATGGCCAGTACCGCGTGGCGCCACGTCGACACCCACTGACGTTGCTGCTCGCCGGTGTCCCCGAACCAGAACTTCTGCCAGTTCCCGTTGCCCTCGTGGGCGAGCCGGATTACCGAGTCCCCCATGCCGGCGGCGACCAGCTGCTGACCGAGCGCTGTGTAGTAGGAGTCGTACTGGCCGTCCGCTCCGCGAGCGCGCCAGTCAGCCGGTGCGTTCGCCGGGACGAGTCCTGGCGAGATCACCATGCGCCGAGTCGGGTCAGCGTGCTTCCAACTGACCCAGTCCTGGTCGCCCTTCGAGGTGGTGAACCAGGGGTTCGTCCAGTTGTCCCAGTTCGTCGCCTCATCGTTGAACAGCATCGAGCAGTCGTAGGTGTGCCCGACCAGCTTCCCCAGGTTGGCCAGGCGGGAGACCGAGTGCTGGCTGTAGGCGCAGTAGCGTCCGGTAGCACTGAACCAGTCGCTACCGGACGCCCACGCCAGCCTGGTCAGCACCAGGGCCGCCGCGAGGGCCACCGCGATCGCCGCCCAGAGTCCGTGGCGACGAGTAATGCCGTGCATGGGGTTCCCCTCATGGTCGGATCGGGAGGTCAGGGCCGCGGGTGGTTGCCGGCGGGCCGGACGAGCTGGTACATCGAGATGCCCATGAACATGACCGTGATGGCCGCGAAGACCATCCAGATCGAATCGAGCATCGCTATTCCCACGCCCGACATGGGCAGCGCCATCGCGCTCTTCTGGCCGTACATCATCGGGGGTCAACCCCTTCCGCTACGTACTGCATGGCCCAGCGGTCCTTACGCCGTCGGGTAACTCGACTTGTCAGTACCGAGCACCACGCGGCGATGAACCAACCGGCTCGCAGCCACGCGAAGAACTCCTGGGGCAACAACAGCGCCGCGAGCAGGACGTCGCGGAAGTCCCGGTGCGGGATCCGCAGTGCCTGCTTGACGTCGTTAGCGATGAAGAACGCCGGGGCGACCAACCACAGCCAGGCCATGTGCAGTGACCCGGTGAGCAGCGCCACCAACGTGAACAGCACCCAGCTGATCCGAACCGCCGCGGCGAGCAATCCGGCGGCCTGTTGCCGCCAGTCCACGTAGGTCAGCTTGGTGACTCCGAAGGACAGCAAATCCTCGACCGTTCCGACCTGCCACTTCATCCGCTGCGCCCACAACGAGCGCACTGTGCGCATCGCATCGGTGTAGGCGCGGACGGTGGGCGAGATGTGGCAGTGGTAGCCGAGCTGCCGGATCCGGTAGGTCAGCTCGAAGTCCTCCACCATGCTGGCGTAGGTCCACGGGCCCTCCCGGTCCGACCGGTACGCGAGATCGCGTAGCGCCGCGTTCCGGATGACGCACCCGGTGCCCGCCAGCACGCTGGTCCAGCGCCTGCGCAGTCCGGTGTCCGTCCACTTGGCGAACTCGGCACGTTGCAGCCTGACGAGCAGGCCCGTGCCGAGCATCGTGAATTTTGATGAAGACCCACCGAGGTAGGGGTCATCCTCGAACTCGGACTCCCAGTCGCGCACCGCGTGCGGGGGCAGCTCGGTGTCCCCGTCGAGGCAGACCACCAAGTCCGCGTCACGACACTCGGAGTGCCAGGCCATGTTGAGCGCGCCCGACTTGCGGTGCTGGTTGCCGACGGTCTCGATCGCCGTGACCAGCGAGTATGCGTTCGCGCGCTCGAAGGTGTCGTCGGTGCAGTTGTCGGCGATGACGACGATCTTGTCGGGGATGCGTTCCTGCGCGAGCAGCGCTCGCACGGTGGCATCGATGGATCCGGCCTCGTTATGGGCAGGGATCAGCGCAACGATATTCATGGTGATCGGTGTCCCGGGGTCAGGTGAGTGTAATGAGCGTCTTGGTGGTTTCGCACTCCTAGAGTAGCACGCGGATGGGTAATTTAATTCCCATCTAGCCCGTGCGGTCTAGCAGCACCGCTCCAGCGAACTCCGGGGCGCGACCGCGATGCACGTTGGCGATCCGCACGAAGTTCCGCTCGTCGGTCATCAGCGCCAACATCTGCGCCAACGCGACGTCTTGATCAGGTAACCACTGCTCACTCATGCTGGGGTGGGCGCACAGCCGACCCGCAGCCTCACCTCGTTCATCCAGGTACACCACGTTGCCGGCGTTACCGCGCTCGATGCGGTAGCGATTGCCCTCCGACCCGGTGCACACGAAGTGACCTTCAGCTTCGTACTCCGCGCGCTGCACGGGGGTCAAGAACTCCAGCAAGGTGTTACGCGCTCGTGTCCGGGCGGCATCCTGCGCGGCGATGCGCGCGGTGCGCTCCTCGTTTTGCCGCACGATGCGCGCGGCGCGGGCCGCCTCTTCCTCGGGGGTGCGCACCCGCTGCGGCACGATGGGGGCGAGAATGCCGGCCGGCGCATCGAGGTTGTAGGTCCCGATCGGATCGTAGAGAACAGTAGCGCCGGTACCCATGGTCGTCCCCCAGGTGACGTTGGCGAGGTTGCCGAACGCGGTGGTCGCGGTGGTGATGGCGCTGGAGAACCCGCGCAGCAGGGTGGTTGTCGAGTAGGACACCGCGGCGGAGGTGTTCTGCCAGTCGGCCCACTCCACGCCTCCGGCGGTCAATCGCTGGACGTTCCACGCTTGGACGCGACGGTCGGGGGGATCCGCGAAGCCCCGCGGCTCAGACGGCCGCGGCGGCGGAGTGATCCTCCGCCGCCGCAGTTTGGCCAATGCCTCCGAGCGCTGGGTGAGCCGCTCGTGCAGCTGTTCCCGGTCTTGCCTCCGGGTCCTACCGGGCACGGCGCTCCTGGACCCACCGCACGATGTCGCGTGTGCAGTACCAGGCCAGGAACGCCACCCCTCCGACGAACAGCAGGATCCCGATCAGGTGCACCACCGGCGCCGCGATCAGCACGAGAATGCCGAGCACGAGCGCCCCGATGCCCACGAGGGTCGGGGTGTCGAACAGCTTGCGCGAGTAGGGCTTCGAAGGCTGGGGCTCACTCATACTTCAGCCCCCCACGAGCTGCGGAGTCATCAGGATGCGCTCCGCGTCCGGGTCGAAGTTGCGCAGCAGCTCGCCGCGCGATCCGTCCGCGCGTGTCTTGTAGGCCAGGTAGCGCTTCGCCTTGTGCTCGTCGAAGTTCTTCCGGGCCAGCTCGACCTCGGTGGCGTTGTTCTTGTCCCACTCGATCCGGGTGTCCCCGGTGTTGTCCTGGATCAGCAGTGTGCTCGTCACGCGCTCTCCTTCATTGGTTGCTCGGCGGAGCGGAAAGCCTCCACCAACTCATCGAGGTGCATGGGGGTGAAGTCCCGCACGTCTACCCCGACGTTGACCTGTCGGCCGTTCTTGGCCCACGCGTCGTGGACGTGTCCGTGGGCCAGCCACAGCCCGTCGTCGCGCAGCCGGTACTGGTTGTAGCGCTCCTGGGTGGTGTGGTCGCCCGCGTAAGGGAAGTGGCTGAGCATGATGTTCTGGTTGCCGTCGAGACGCCGCCGCGCGAAGGTCTGCACGGAGTCGAAGAACGATATCCACAACCCGATGTGCTTGTGAGCGTCGCGCTCGCCCGACCAGCACTTATCGTGGTTGCCCGCGATCAAGTGTTTGCTGCCGTTGCACCGAGAGATCTTCTCTAGGATCCCCATCTCCGAGCCCATCCCGACATCACCGAGGTGCCAGACCTGGTCGTCATGCTTGACGACCTTGTTCCAGTTCTCGATCAGGGTCTCGTCGTGCTCCTCGATGGTGGCGAACGGCCGCCAGCCCTTGCCGGTGGCCGCCATCGCGCGGTGCCCGAAGTGGGTGTCGGCGGTGAACCAGACGTTGCTCATTCGTCGTCCTTCAGACTTTCGAGGAGCTGTTGGTGCTCCTCCTCAGTGAGGCAACCCGGCCACCGGCACGGGTTGGAACACACGTGGTCAAGCGGCACGAACAGATCGAGTGACTGCGTGCAGTCCCGGTGGCACTCGCACTCGTCGCGCTTGTCTTTCACCAGTGCTTGTTGTCGTCGCGCATCAGGTCACCCCCTACGAACCGGAGTTGTCCGCGCCCGAGCTACCCCAGTCGGAAGAGGGCGTCGGGTCGGGCGCACAGTAGTCCTGCGACGGCGCCGGATCGTTGGACGGCGGCGGACAGTAGATGCCCTGGCCCTGGTTGTAGTCCGACGGGTCCGTCCAATGGGGCGTCGGGTCGGCCAGCGGAGCCTGGTACATGTCCGGGATGCCGTCGAAGGTGGTCTCCTCGAACGCCGGCTGGACGGCGACCACGCGATCAATCGGCACGAAGTCGTCGTCATCATCGGCCACGAACGCGTTGCGGCGGGTGTAGGTCGGCTCGTCGGTGTCCGCGAGGGCGCGCTCGCTGGTGTAGTGCCGCGAGTCCAGGGCCGCGGCTTCTTGGTGGCGCTTCCAGAAGACCGCGCCCGCGATCGCCACCGCGACGAGCACGACGATTCCAATGATGATCAGCATGAGTTGCCCTTCGTCAGGCGCTGAGTGCGTAGGTCTTCGGAGGGTTGGCGATGTGCAGCGCACCGTCGGCGCTGCACACGATCTGGCCCGACGTCACATGCTTCCACCAGGCCGCGCCGTCGCAGTTGGACGGGGAGAAGGTGGTGATGACGAGGCGGCAGTGTCGGCAGCGCTGGCGGGGGAGCGGCTGGCCGAGCGCCTCGTTGTACTGCGCAGACTTGGACACGGGGACTCCTTGGCTGGGGGCGTGACTTGTGAGTATTGAGTGTCTTGCTGCAGTTTGCAACCACCATATCGGTCGTTACATTCCCATGCGATCGGTAGGGTAGCGCGCCATGGGCAGCAAGAAGTACAAGGGCTGGGACACCAAGCCCAAGCTCGACGAGGCCCGGGTCATCGCTCCCGAGACTCCCCCCACTCCCCGCGCCAAGAAGGACCGTCGCCGCTGGTGCAAGGGCAAGGTCGGCGTCGATCACAAGCTGATCATCCAGAAGAGCAAGAACAGTCACTACGCGCAGGTCTGCTGTGGCTGGCGGTGTGAACACCACTGGACGGCGTTCCTGCACGGGAAGCGCTGGACGGCGACCGGTGAGGTGTTCTTCTCGTGCCGCCACCAGCGCGCCTGCGTCAACTGCGGGAAGATCTTGGAGCACTACGGCGTCGGGCGTGAGTGCCCCGACTGGACGCCGAAGCCCGAGAAGCGGGTCTGCGACTGCTGGTCGTGCACGCACCGCTACGCCAATCGGACGTAACGGAAACTAAGATGGATCCGAAAGCAACGTAACGGGACCCCGTGCGTCTCGTTAGACGTTAGGTCCCAGCCGGAATCAGACCGGATGGGTCGGGCTCTTCCAACCCAGACGTAGACGAGAGGCTTCAAAGATCATGATTCGCAAGCTTTGTACGGCCGTTGCGACCGCCGCGCTCCTGGCCGGTGCGTCGCTCGGTATGGGTGGTGTGGCCAACGCCGCGACTCCGGCCCCCGCCAAGTTCCTCGGCGGCAACGGCGGGATCGTGTGCTCCCTGACCAGCGGCATCCTGAGCGGCAACGGCTGCGGCAGCGGTCGCGGCCACCGGCTCGGCGGGAGCTTCCGTGGTGGCCGTTGGGACGGCGACCGCACCATCATCCTGAACGGCGCCAACTACGGCGTCAGCGACTGTGGCTGCGGCACCGACTCGGTGCTCCTGACCCCGCAGGTGGTCGAGGTTCCGACCGTCGTGCAGGGCGTGGAGACCGGCGACGGTAGCAGCTGCGGGCTGTCCGGCGCCGCGTTCGGTCGCCTCGGCGGATTCGACGGCGGCCTGCGCGGCTTCCACCGTCGCGGCTTCCACTTCTAAATCCTATGGACGCAGCCGAACTTGATCGGGTGCGTCGGAGGCAAGACACTCGACGGAGCCGGGGGTGGTGGAGCAGCACGCTCCGCCGCCTCCGGCTTCATCGTCCCCGGGCCCTGTCGCTGGTCGACACCTCTGGAGTACCACTCGTGGATTCATCTAAGACCGGCCGCAGGTTCGCCTTCGGGACGGCCGTCGCGGTGGCACTGACCCTGATCATCTTGCCCCGAGCACTCGCTACTCCCGCTCCTCTCCCCACTCCTCCCGATCTCACCTCCCCCGACGTCTCGACGGTCAGCATCCCGTTGCCGACGCGGGTCCCCGCTCCACCTTCCAGGATTGCTCCTGTTCAGGCGCCCGTAACCGTCGTGCAAACCGCCACGGTGACCGTGCCCGCTCCCCCCGTAGCGACCCAGACCTCCGTCTCGACGAGCACCCCGGCGAAGGTCCACCCGGTCGCTATCCGAATCCCCTCGATCCAGGTATCGTCTCGTGACGTCATCCCGGTCGGGCGCAACCCCGATAACAGCATGGCGGTCCCGCCGCTCGCCGCGGTGGGAGAGCTGGGCTGGTACAAGTACGCACCCGTACCGGGCGACACTGGTCCAGCGATCGTGGTGGCCCATGTTGACCAGAAGGGGAAGCTCGGGCTGTTCGCTAAACTGGATCAGATTCAACCCGGGGCAGTCGTGGAGATCGACCGCAGCGACGGTCAGACCGCGACCTTCCAGGTCACCAGCAACACGACGTTCCCGAAGACCCAGTTCCCCGCCTCGGTCTTTAACAACACTCCTGACTCAGAACTCAACCTGATCACCTGTACCGGAACTGTGGACAAGGTCCATCACCGCTACCTGGATCAGGATCTGGTCAATGCAGTCCTCGTCTCTCTGCGCCCCACCGCTGGCTGACTGGTATCACACCGATGCGGCCTATGACCCCATCGTCGAATTCCTGCGCGCGGATCTGAAACGAGCACGCTGGATGTTGCAGCAGCACATCCCCTATCAGGGTGGCTGGTGCTACCACCAGGGCGCCTTCGAGCAGTACCGCTGGCCCTGCCAGCTGTTTCAGTGCGCGCACGACGCCGTGATGTCGGCACTTCCCCCTGTTCGGGACTTTCGCTATCCGGTCCTTAAGAGAGTGAGTGGCACATGACCCAGCACCATCCACCGCCGCCCCCTCCCCGCCCGGAACCCCCGAGCTGGAATCCCTTCACGAACATCAATCACCGGCTCTCGGTGATTGAGGAGAAGCTCACCCAGATTGGAGTCTCGATGGCCACCCAGGCCGATGTTGATGCTCTTACCCAGGCCGTTTCTGACCTGACCGCCAAGGTGACCGCCGACGACAGCCAGCTCCAGGCTGGGGTCGCCGCGGTCCAGGCGTGGATCGCTAGCCAGCCGGCTGATGTAGATGTCAGTGGGCTGCAGGACGCTGTCAGCCAGCTCTCCGCTGGCGTGGACGCGGTCGGCGCGGACGCCGCGAACGTGGCGAACCTCGTACCGCCGGCCACGAGCTGAAGTTAGTTTCATGATGGACCGCCAGCCGGTCGGGTTCTGTGGTGTTACCCGGCCGGCTGGCCCCTTCATCCCCATGGAAACTTGGCGAGCCATCATTGGGTACGAGGGCCTCTATGAGGTCTCGGACCTCGGTCGAGTGCGCAGTCTGGACCGAATCATTGCGCAGCGCGATGGGCGGTCCTGTAGGTACCGCGGCAAGGTACTGCGCCCACAGCCAGCTACCGATGGCGGATATTATAAGGTAAGGCTATCCAACTGCGGAGTGGGCAAGACGCACTATACGCACCGACTGGTACTAGATGCGTTCATTGGAGCCGCCCCCGATGGGATGGAGTGCCTCCACGGCAACGGAGACCCGGCGGACAATCGGTTAGCGAATTTGCGCTGGGGGTCCTCCTCGGACAACCAGCTAGACAAGGTGAGTCACGGACGACACCACAACGCCGTAAAACAACATTGTCCGCGCGACCACCCGCTTCAGCTCCCCAATCTTGTGCCGAGCCACCTAAGCAGAGGTGGCCGCAACTGCCTGGCGTGCCACCGAGCGCAAACCATCGTTTGGAAGGCGGCACGGGCAGGCCGCGTTCTTGCGCTCAAGGATGTGGCCGACCGTAAGTTTGCCGAGATCATGGAGCGTGCCTCGTGATCAAGGGAATCGACGTTAGCAAGTGGCAGGGCGCGGTCAACTGGGCAGCCGTGAAGGCTGCCGGTACGGAATTTACTTACGTCAAGGTCAGCGACGGAACCTCCTCGTCTTACTCGACCGCCGCCGCCCAGTTTCATGAGGCAACAGCTGCGGGACTGGTCACCGGCGCCTACCACTACGCGCAGACCAGCTACTCGGCCGAGGCCAACGCCGACGCCTTCGCCTCACAGATCAACGCCCTCGGCGCGATCGTCGGACACCTGCCTCCGTGCCTCGACTTAGAGGCCGGCAGTGGATCGCTCGGGGTCTGGGCCAACACCTTCTTCAGCGAGCTTCGTCGGTTGACCGGCGTGACGCGGGTGATGCTCTACTCCGGCGTCTCGTTCTTTACCCACCAGATCACCGAGACCTGGATGGACGACGACGTCCTGCTCTGGCTGGCCCACTACGGGGTGCCGGCAGGACAGCCGGGCTATTCCAGTCCGCGACTGGTGATGCACCAGTACTCACAGAGCGGTCAGGTGCCCGGCGTCGCCGGAGCGGTCGACCTCGATGTCGCGCTGCGGCCGCTCGATCAACTGACGGGAGATGACCCTATGGCCGGCTTGACCCCCGAGCAGGACGCGAAGCTCACCGCCGCCTACCAGTTCATCACCGGCACTCCGGACGTCGTCCCGCAAGGCGAGGACTGGCCCGGCTGGCCCACCTGGCCAGGCGGAACTGACGAGCACCTCACGGCGACTGACTACTTGCGCCGCACCAACGTCCAGCTCAACGCGCTCGCCTCGGCGGTCGCGGAGCTGGCGAACCGAACTTCGACCCTGTCGAAGC
>DATAZN010000369.1:0-10437 GCA_036272035.1 Mycobacterium sp.
CCCAGCCGCAGCCGACGTCGAGCAGCGTCATCCCGGGTTCCAGGCCGAGCTTGCCCAGCGCCAGGTCGACCTTGGCCTGCTGGGCTTCCTCCAGCGTCATGTCGTCGCGTTCGAAGTAGGCGCAGCTGTAGGTCTGGCTGGCGTCGAGGAACAGCCGGAAGAACTCGTCAGATAGGTCGTAGTGCGCTTGGACGTCCTCGAAATGCGGCCTGAGTTTTTCGGCCATCGCGCAACGCGCCTTCCTGGATGATTCTGAGTGTCCGCCCGACCTGGCTGTGACGCTACCCGCCCCCGGGGATCCACCGGTCATGCTAGTCGATCGGCCTGATCAGGCCGAATCGGAAAACGCTCGCCCGCCAGTCAGCCTTCGGCGAAATTTGCCGTGAGCTCGCCGGTTATCTGGTCCCACAGTTCCTCGGGCAGATCGTGGCCCATGCCGTCGAACAACACCAGGCGGGCACCCGGGATTGCGCGGGCTACCACCCGGCCGCCGAACGGCCGCTGCAGCTTGTCGGCCTTGCCGTGCAGGACCACGGTCGGCGCGGTGATCTGCCGGTCGTAGCGGGCCAGGCTGCCGCTGGCCATGATCGCGCTGAAATGGCGGGCCGTTCCCCACGGGTAGTAGCAGCGCTTGTACGCCTGGATCGCGTCGTCGCGCAGCCGCTGTTCGGGGGCGGGGTAGCGCGGGCTGCCGATGATCCGCCACACCTTCACCGAATAGTCGGCGATCACGTCGATCGGCGAATTGGGCGACGGGCCTCTGAGCACCGCGAACAGGGCCTGCGGGTGCGGCGGAGGCAACAACGGTTGGTTGTTGCTGGAGAAGACCACCGCCAGCGAGCGGGTCCGCTGAGCGAACTGAGCCGCGAAGATCTGGGCGATCATGCCGCCCATCGACGCGCCGACGATGTGGGCTCGGTCGATGCCGAGGTGATCGAGCAGCGCGGCGGCGTCGTCGGCCATGTCCTCGAGCCGGTAGTCGGCCTGGCCGGGAATGCCCAGCCAGAACTTGATCATGTTCGGGATCATCGCGCCGCGGTTGCCGCGTCGCTCGGTCTTGCTGGACAGGCCGACGTCGCGGTTGTCGTAGCGGATCACCCGCAGCCCCTGCGCGACGAGCTTTTCGCAGAACCCGTCGCGCCACAGCAGCAGCTGCGAGCCCAGCCCCATGATCAGCAGGACGGCCGGGTCGGTCGGCTCGCCCATGTCCTCGTAGTAGATGTCCAAATCGCCCGAACGTGCTGTGCCGGTGCGGATTTGCATAAGCTGAACCTCTTAGACGTCGACGCCGGAGTTATTGTGCTCGCGAGCAACTTCGACCATGAAGTTGGCGAAGTAGCCGGTGAGTTGCGGGTCGGACATCATCTGCCACGTCGGTGCCAACAGCTTCATGTAGCGCTCCACGTAGAGGAACTGCTTGCCGATCAGGACCAGCTCGCGCGGCAGCTTGACGTCGTAGGCGTCGGCCAGAGTGGACAGCTGCTTGCCGATGTCGGCGTAGGACAGCTCGCCCAGCGTCTGCATGGTCAGCGGGGTGGCGAACTTCTCCAGATCCTTCGCGGCCTCAGCCTCCGGCCGCATGGTGCCGACGGCGCCCATTAGCACGACGATCTTGCCGGCCGCCGCGTGGTCCTTCTTCACCAGCAGCGCGTGCACAAGTTCGCGCAAGAGCCAGCGGGTGCGCGGATCGATGCGGCCCATGATGCCGAAGTCGAAGAACACGATGCGGCCCTGATCGTCGACATACAGGTTGCCGGCGTGCAGGTCGCCGTGGAACAGGCCGTGCCGCAGCCCGCCCTCGAAGAGGCTGAACAGCAGCGCCTTGACCAGCTCGGTGCCGTCGAATCCGGCCTTGCGGATGGCGGCGACGTCATCGATGCGGATGCCCTGCACCCGCTCCATCGTGAGTACCCGTTCGGTGGTGTAGTCCCAGTACACCTGCGGCACTCGGATGTTTTTGCCCAATGGCGACGGTTGCAGGTGTGAGACCCAGGCGTCCATCGACTGCGCCTCGAGGCGGAAGTTCAGCTCCTCGGCCAGGTTGTCGCTGAAGTCGGCGACCACGTCTTGGGCGGACAGCCGGCGGCCCAGCTTGGCCAGCTCCACGGCTTGGGCGAAGCGCTTGAGGATTTGCAGATCGGCGGCCACCCGGCGACGAATGCCCGGCCGCTGGATCTTGACCACGACTTCCTCGCCGCTGTGCAGCGTGGCGTAGTGCACCTGGGCGATCGACGCCGACGCGAACGGCTCCTCGTCGAAGCTGGCGAACAGCTCCGCAGGATCGCGGCCGAGCTCGTCGGCGAACAGCTTGTGCACCTGGCCCGTATCTGCCGGGGGCACCCGGTCGAGCAGGCCGCGGAATTCCCGGGACAGCTGTTCGCCAAAGGCGCCCGGGCTGGACGCGATGATCTGGCCGAATTTGACGTAGGTGGGGCCCAGGTCGGCGAAGGTCTGCGGGAGTTGCCTGATGACCTTTTGCTGCATCGGACCCTTGGTCGGCAGCTTGGTGAGGATGCGGGCGGCAGTGCGGGTGAGCTGCCAACCCGTCACGCCGAAGCGCGCCGCCTCGACCGGCAACGGAACCCGGTCAAGCTTGGCTACCTCGCGGTGGTTGTTGGAACTCATAGCTGCAGTGTCTCAAATCGGTGTTGGCAAGTCCCAATTCCTGTGAGCCCGCTCACCGGATGGGCGCTCGGGCAAAGTTCTCGGTGAGGGTCTCGACGAGCGGGCGCCACACCGGTTCGGGGAGGTCATGACCCATCCCGTCGATGACGACGAACCGGGCACCGGGGATGGCCGCGGCGACCCCGCGGCCGTTGCGCGGCCGCACCATCGGGTCGCGCGAACCGTGCACCACCACCGTCGGCGCGATGATCGCCTTGCTGTACGCCAGCAGGCTGCCGGTGCCCAGTACGGCGTCGAACTGGCGCAGCATGCCGGGCGGATAGTTGGACCGCTCAGCGAGCTGCTGGACGCGTTTGCGCAGATCCGCCTCGGACGGCAGGAAATTGGGGCCGTTGAACACCGCAATGTTGCGGACTTCGAAGGCCAGCTTCTCCTCGTCGGACGCATCGTTGCCGGGCCCGCCGAACGCCAGCCGGATCACCCGCCAGGCCGGCAGCCGGGAGAACGGCTTGCCGGTAGTGGACATGATGATGGCCAGCGAGGCGACCCGCCCGGGCTCGGTGGCGGCCAGGATCTGCGCGATCATCCCGCCCATCGAGGCGCCGACGACGTGCGCCCGGCCGATGACGAGGTGATCGAGCAACGTGACCACGTCACGCGTCATGTCGACCAGCGTGTAGGGCACCTGGCTGCCGCGGCCGAGCAGATAGCGCCCCACCCGTCGATACACCGCGCCTTCGGCGCGCATCCCGTGCATCTTGGCCGACAGCCCGGTGTCGCGGTGGTCGAAGCGGATCACCCGGTACCCCGCGTCGACGAGCTGCTCGCAGAAGCCGTCGGGCCACATCGGCAGCTGGGCGCCCAGCCCCATGATCAGCAGGACAGCCGGATCCTTCGGATCGCCGAGGTCTTCGTAATACAGCTCGACGGCGCCGCCTTCGGTGTCGCGGCGAGCCAGGCCGCTACGGGTTTGCACCGGGCCGCTCCGGCTTTTTCCAAGGCTGGACCCAGCCGTCGATCGCCCATCCCTCCAGCCCGGCCAGCAGCTCGTACATGGTGGCGCCGTCGATGCTCTCCCGGATGATGTCAGCGTGGCCGGAATGCCGGGTCAGCTCGTTGATCACGTGCAGAATCACCCACCGCACCGACCAGTCCTTGACACCCTTCGGGAACCATGGAATATCGTGCGGGACAGGTACTTTCGCATCCAGGTCGGCAGTCTCGACCAGATGTAGCGAGTTGGCGTTCTCGGCCTCGAGCGTTTTCAGCAGTCCATCCAGCGTCTCGTCGGCCCGCATCGTGTGCTGATCGGCGAAGTCCTTGGAGATCTGGCCGAACGGTCGCGTATCGCGGGGCGGAGCGCCCGGCGCGGCGGCCACTCGCGTCATCCAGCTGCGCTGCATGCCCGCGGCGTGCTTCACCAGCCCGCCGATCGACAACGCGCTGACCGTCGGGGTCGTGCGGGCCTGCTCGTCGGTCAGGCCGTAGGCCACCGCGAAAAACGCGCTCTGGTGATAGGCGAGGTATTCGCGCAGAGCGCTGCGTTCGTCAGCGACAGGCGAAGCGAGAGCAGGCATCAGCGTTCCTTTCGGTTATGTGTCTTCAGCCTTACACCCCTAGGCCTGTCGGAGGTCGTAGGGTGCGGGAATGCGGGTGATTTCGGCGGAGCCGACGGAGCTTTTCGTGGGCCCGGCGGACGCGCCGCTGCAGCTGGTTCGGGTGACGATCAGCGGGGTCACCGATCCGGCGACGGTTCGGGTCGACGGCGACGGGCTGAGTGGGAAGGCGGTCGGCCAGGACGTCATCGAGGTGCCGGTTGCCGTCGAGCATCCGGTCGTGGGCCAGCGGCGGGCGGCGCAGGTTCACCTGGCGGGCAGCGCGACACCGTTCGACTTCGTTGTCGCCGAGCCAGGCTGGACGATGTTCATGATCAGCCACTTCCACTACGACCCGGTCTGGTGGAACACCCAGGGCGCCTACACCAGCCTCTGGACCGAAGATCCGCCCGGAAAAGCCCGTCAGACCAACGCTTTCGAGCTGGTCCACGCGCACCTGGAAATGGCGCGCCGCGAACCCGAATACAAGTTCGTGCTGGCCGAAGTGGACTACCTCAAGCCGTACTGGGACACCCATCCCGAAGACCGCGCCGACCTGCGCCGGCTGATGGGCCAGGGCCGGGTGGAGATCATGGGTGGCACCTACAACGAACCCAACACCAACCTCACCAGCCCGGAAACCACGATCCGAAACCTGGTGCACGGCATCGGTTTTCAGCGTGACATCCTCGGTGGTGATCCGGCCACCGCGTGGCAGCTCGACGTGTTCGGCCACGACCCGCAGTTTCCCGGCATGGCTGCCGATGCCGGGCTCACTTCCAGTTCGTGGGCCCGCGGTCCGCACCACCAGTGGGGCCCGATGCATAACCAGGGCGGCGTGGCGGGCATGCAGTTCAGCAGCGAATTCGAGTGGATATCGCCGTCGGGCCGCGGGCTGCTCACCCACTACATGCCCGCGCACTATTCGGCCGGCTGGTGGATGGACGAGTCGACCACAGTGACCGAAGCCGAGCAGGCTGCCTACGAGTTGTTCGCCGAGCTGAAAAAGGTTGCGCTGACCCGAAACGTGTTGCTGCCCGTCGGCACCGACTACACGCCACCGAACAAGTGGGTCACCGAGATCCATCGTGACTGGGCGGCGCGGTACACCTGGCCGCGGTTCGTGTGCGCGCTGCCGCGTGAGTTCTTCGGCGCGGTGCGGGCCGAGTTGGACGCCCGCGCCGAGGCGCCGTCACCGCAGACCCGCGACATGAACCCGATCTACACCGGCAAGGACGTGTCGTTCATCGACACCAAACAGGCCAACCGGGCCGCCGAGGATGCGGTGCTGGACGCGGAGAAGTTCGCGGTGTTCGCCGGTCTGCTCGCCGGCGCCGACTACCCGCAGGCCGCGCTGGCCAAGGCGTGGGTGCAGTTGGCCTACGGCGCGCACCACGACGCCATCACCGGTTCGGAATCCGACCAGGTCTACCTCGACCTGCTGACCGGATGGCGCGACGCGTGGGAGCTCGGCAGTGCGGCCCGGGACAACTCGCTGGCGCTGCTATCCAGCGCGGTCGATGGCGAGGTCGTCGTGTGGAATACGTTGACGCACAATCGGACCGATATCGTCACTGCCCGTTTCGAGAAGCCGATCGGTGCCAAGGTGCAGGTGCTGGATCACGACGGCGGCACGTTGCCCGCGGTGGTCGAACACGGCGGACGATCGGTGAGCTGGCTGGCTCGCGACGTGCCGTCACTGGGTTGGCGGGCTTACCAGCTGGTTGCCGGAGACTCCGACATCGGTTGGGAGTCGTTGGCGGGCAAGGAAATAGCCAACGAGCATTATCGGTTGGCGGTCGATCCTGACCGCGGCGGCGGGGTGACCTCGCTGGTCCGCGACGGCAAGCAGCTGATCGGTGAGGGCCGAGTCGGCAACGAGTTGGCCGTCTACCAGGAATACCCGGCGCACCCGACCGGCGGCGAAGGCCCCTGGCACCTGCTGCCCAACGGGCCAGTCGTCGGCTCGTCGGAAACGTCGGCGGAGGTACACGCCTACCGCAGTCCGTTGGGCCAGCGGCTCATCGTGCACGGACGGATCGGTGACACGCTGCGCTATACCCAGACGCTGACGTTGTGGCGCGGCGTCGACCGAGTCGACTGCGCCACCGCCATCGACGACTTCATCGGCGAGGACCGACTGCTGCGGCTGCGCTGGCCGTGTCCGGTGCCGGGTGCGATGCCGGTCAGCGAAGTCGGCGACGCGGTGGTCGGACGCGGTTTTGCGTTGCTGCACAACGGCTCTGGATCGGTGGACACTGCCGAGCATCCGTGGACGTTGGACAACCCGGCCTACGGCTGGTTCGGATTGTCATCGGCGGCCAGGGTGCGCGTCGGCGATGGCGTGCGTGCGGTGTCGGTGGCCGAAGTCGTCGCCCCGACCGAGCCGATGGGTGGCCGGCTGGCGCGCGACCTGGTGGTGGCGCTGGTGCGGACCGGTGTCACGGCGACCTGCAGCAGCGCCCACAAGCCGCGCTACGGGCACCTCGACGTCGACTCCAACCTGCCCGATACCCGATTCGCGCTGGGCGGGCCGGATCAGAACGCGTTCACCAGGTCGGTGTTGGCGGGCGCCGATCCGGCCTACGCCCGCGAGGTCGACCAGCAGCTCGCGAAGACCGGCCAGGCCACCGTGTGGGTGCCCGCCGCCGCGCCGTTGGCGGAAGGCTGGATTCCGGGCGCCGACCTGCGCGACTCGCGCGCGCTGCCGGTGCTGGTGATCGCCGGGCGCGACGACGCGCACCTCGTTAACGCGATCGCGTCGGTGGCCGGTGACCTCGCCGACGCCGAGATCGTCGTCACGCAGCACGCTCCCTCAGGGCTGCAACGTTTCGAATCGCGCACGGTCGCACTGTGCAATCGCGGGGTGCCCAGCTTCGCCGTCGAGAGCGACGGAACGCTGCACACCGCGCTGATGCGATCGTGCACCGGCTGGCCGTCCGGTGTCTGGATCGACGAGCCGCGGCGCACAGCGCCCGACGGTTCCAACTTTCAATTGCAGCACTGGACACACGTTTTCGACTATGCGCTGGTCTGCGGCCCCGGCGACTGGCGGCACGCCGACGTCCCCGATCGCAGCGCTGAGTTCTCCCATCCGCTGCAAGCGGTGAGTGCGTCTGGTTCGGTTGGCGGGCTGCCCGCGACCGGCTCACTGCTGCAGGTCGACGCTTGCGGAGCGGTGCAACTGGGTGCGCTCAAAGCGGCCGGTAACCCGCTCGCACACGGCAGCGCCCTGCCCGTCGACGTCGGTCACGTGACGATCAGGCTGGTCGAAACCCGCGGCGGTGACGCCGATGTCGCGGTGCGCTCGCCACTGGGCACGGTGTCGGAGCTCCGAGCGGCCGATCTGCTGGAGCACCCGGAAGGCCGACGACACCTCACCACGTTGCACGGCCACCAGATCGGCACCGCACTGGCGCGACTCGAGCTGCCACGCCTGCTGGACGCCGAAAATGCCATGCTGGCACCGGATTCCGAAACCGCGCAACCGCTGTACGCACGATACTGGCTGCACAACCGCGGCCCGGCACCGCTTGGCGGGCTGCCCGCCGTCGCGCACGTTCATCCGCACCAAGTCAGCGCCGCGGCGGGCTCCGACGTGACGCTGCGCCTGACGGTGGCCAGCGATAGCAGCGACGCATCGCTGGCCGGAACCGTGACGGTGGTCTGTCCGCCCGGATGGTCGGCCAGCCCTGCCGCGCTGCCGTTCACGCTGGAAGCCGGCGAACATCTGGAAGCCGACGTGGTCGTGACGTCGCCGGTGGGCTCCAAGCGCGGCGCCTATCCGGTGCGGGCGCAGTTGGAGCTCACCGGCACCAAGGTCCCGGCCGCCTGGCGTCAGGTGGTCGAAGACGTCGCTGTGGTCGCTATCGGCGGGGCGGATGACGGCGGTCTGGTCTACCTGACTGAGGAGCCGACCGATGTCGTTGTGGCCGCCGGGGATTCGGCTCGGCTGACCGCCACCGTCGGCACCGACGCCTGCGCCGACCTGAGCCTGGAGGCGCACCTGATCAGCCCGTGGGGAACGTGGGAGTGGATCGGCCCGGCCGCGCTGGGCGCGGTGCTGCCGGCCCGCGGCACCGTCGAACTCGGCTTCGAGGTGAATCCACCGGCCTGGGTCGAGCCCGGTCAGTGGTGGGCGCTGATCCGGATCGGCTGCGCCGGCCGGCTGGTCTACTCGCCGTCGGTGAAGGTGATCGTGCAATGAATGTTGCGACGGTGGATGGTATTCCGGTCTCGGTCGACGAGGTCGACGCGCGCGAGGCGCGACTGCGCGGCGGATCGCTGGCCGCTGCGCTGCCGATCGCCGGCACCAGCGAGGGCCGCCAGTTGCGTCGCTGGTTGACGCAGCTGATCGTGACCGAACGCGTGGTGGCCGCGGAGGCCGCGGCCCGTGGTGTGAGCGCCGACGACGCTCCGGCCGAGGACGAATTGCTGCCCGACATCACGGCTCGGCTGGAGATCGGCAGCATCGCCGCCGCGGCGCTGGCCGACCCCCGTGCGCGGGCGCTGTTCGTCCGCGTCACCGCCGACGTCGACGTGAGCGACGACGACATTGCCGCGTACCACGAGCGAAACCCGTTGCGGTTCACCGAGTCTCGACCGGACCGCGATGGCTGGCGGGCGGCGGCCGCGAATACCCCGCCACTGGCGCAGGTGCGTTCGACGATCGCTGAACACCTGCGGGCCGCCGCTCGGCGGCGGGCGTTTCGGGTATGGCTCGACCAGCGCCGTGCCGACTTGGTGCGGCTGGCACACGGATACGAGCATCCCGGCGACCCACGTCAACCCGACAACACCCACCGGCACTGAACGCCGATGCTGACCCTGGCCCTCGACATCGGCGGCACCAAGATCGCCGTCGGACTCACCGACCCGGCGGGCGAGCTGGTGCACAAGGCCGTCGAGCCGACACCGAAAGATCCAGAAGCAGAGCATGTCTGGGGCTTGGTTGACCGGATGGTGGTCGACGCGACCAACGTCGCCAGGGGCGCGATCCACGCGATCGGTATCGGCTGCGCGGGCCCGATCGACGCGACCGCGGGAACCGTCAGCCCGATCAATATCGCCTCGTGGCGCGGCTTTCCGCTGCGCGACCGGATCGCGGCCGCGATGCCCGGCGTGCCCGTTCGGCTGGCCGGTGACGGCGTGTGCATGGCGCTCGGTGAGCACTGGCGGGGCGCCGGCCGCGGCGCGAATTTCCTGCTCGGCATGGTGGTCTCGACCGGTGTTGGCGGCGGGCTGGTGCTCGACGGGGCACCGTATCAGGGACGCACCGGCAACGCCGGTCACGTCGGTCACGTCGTCGTCGAACTCGACGGACAGTTGTGCTCCTGCGGCGGACACGGCTGCGTCGAGACCATCGCAGCCGGACCGTGGATGACGCGGTGGGCGCTGGCCAACGGGTGGGCGGCGCCGCCCGGCGCCGACGCCGCGACGCTGGGTGAAGCGGCTGACGCCGGTGACCCGGTGGCGCGGAAGGCGTTCCACCGTGGCGCCACCGCCTTGGCGGCGATGATCGCCTCGGTCGGCGCGGTGTGCGACCTCGATCTCGTCGTCATCGGCGGGGGAGTCGCCAATTCCGGTCGAACCCTGTTCGACCCGTTGGAAGCGGCGCTGGCCAACTACGCCGGGCTGAGCTTCATCCGCGGTCTGCGAGTGGTGCCGGCCGCACTGGGTGGCGACGCCGGCCTGATCGGTGCAGCAGCGCTCGTCTCACCCGTCAGGTGAGTCGCTCAGGCTGACCATGTGCCGAATTGCCCGCCTCTGAGCGAATTTCGGCTTCATGTCGGACCGCTTCATGTCGGACCGCTTCATGTCGGACCGATGTGCAACCGTCCGACGGTGAAAAACTTGCGAGGAATCGAACTGCGCTATGTCCTCACCTGGCACTTGGCACTTCACGGCCGCGCGTCCGTCGCCGACCTGGTCGAGGCGCTTGCCTTTCATGGATTCGATGTTGACGATCCCGCCGGCAAATCGATCTCGGATGCGCTGCGGTGGGAGCGGCGCCGCGGGAGGGTGCGCCACCTCGCGTGGGGTGTCTACGGTCCCGGCTGCCTGCCGCGCGGCACCCAACACCGGATTCATCAACGAGTGCTGGCCCTGCGGGCCGAAGCAATTCGCTCAGAGGCGGGCAAACAGGGTGCCCCGAACTCGCTGCGACTGATGTGACCTATAGACCGTTTTGGCTGATGACGGCAGTCCACGGTATGGT
>DATAZN010000370.1:0-2316 GCA_036272035.1 Mycobacterium sp.
GGCGAGCAGGCTCAGGAACTTGCCCTGTTGCGCCGAGACGGCGATCTTCGGCAACTCGGCGGCGTCGCTGTCCTCGAGGGCGGCGGACAACACCGGATCGTCGTCCAGCACGGTGGTGTCCAGATATTCGTCGACTTCAGCGGGGGTTGGCTTTTGGGTCATGAGCCAACGCTAGCCCGGCGACGATGCATGCCGCCACTGCATTAACCGTCCTTGCCATATACCCCCCAGGGGTATATCTTCGTCGATGTCAGGTCCCGATCCAGAAGAGGTGAAGAAGATGTCCAACGAAGCAGGCACCCTGTTGAGCTGTGGTCATGATGGCTGCGGCTGCCGCGTTCGCATCGAGGTCGCATGTCAGTGCAGCGGCACCGATCAGGCATACATCTGCAAGTGCGGCGACGAGATGATCGAGGTAACCGGCTAGCGCACGCCTTCTTTCGCGTACACCACCCGCAGTACGTGCCCGGCTTCGGGCCCCATGACCAATTCGGCCAAGGTGCACAGCGTCGTGACGTACTGCGACCCGTGCGACGGCTGTACCTCGCAAAGGTGGTGCGCGATTTCGTGCAGCACAACCAGTTCACGCATCGCCCAGCCGGCGTCGTGGTGATCGGGTACCGCGATAATGCCTGTGCCGTCCTGGTTTTCGTAATGAGCTGCGGTCGAGGCCCGTCGGGCCCGCACTCGCAGCGGCGCCACCTTCGGCCACTGTCGTCGCACTGCCGGCAGGGCCAGCACGTCGTCGACGTAACGCCGCACCGCGGCCAGCGACCCGAACCGCGCCTCGGGCGGCAGGGTCAACGGCATGCCGAAGAATTCCACACTGGTCGAGCCGTGTTCGGCCGCGCGGTCGAACAGCGTCCGCACGAATTCCTCGGCGGCGTAGACCTTCGAGCGCTGCGAGTCCCGCGCGGACGAATCGTCGGCGTTCACCGCTCCAGCGCGCTCCGCGCCCCGGAGAGCTCCGGGCCGCTGCCCAGCCTTGCCCGCTTACCGGCCCGGTCCCCAGCCCGCCGAGCGGCCGACGAATATCCCGCGGTGGCCCGGCTGGCCTGCCAGGTGCCCCGCGCCTTCGACGCCGTCCGGTAGTAGTCGCGAAGCTCGATCTCCTTGTTCCGCAGGGCGATTGCCGTACCGGGCGGACGGCGACGGTCTTTCTTCGCTTCACGCTGGGTCTGCTCGCGGGCCTCGACCAACCGGTGACCCACCCGAGCTCCGAACGCCAGCTGAAAATTCAGCCGGGCGGTGATCGTCGGGGTCGGCCGGTGTGCGCCTGAGGAGATGTAGGAGTCTGACGCGCGGACCATCTGGACGACCAGGCTGGCATACAGCGCATGGGTAGCGTCGATGTCCTCGGCGAATCCGTAGGCGTAGACGAACGTCGAATTGGACGCGATGTCGCAGCGGATGTCGTTGGCGGAGGCGATCAGCACGAACAGCTGCACATAGGTCCGCAATCCCTTGGTGCCGGCGGCGCCGATGGTGATCGTGCGTTGCACCGGCGCCTCAGCGGGTGTGCGCTTGTCGGCATGCGAGCGCGCGACCGCCAGGTCGATGGACGTCGCGGTGGCCAGCCGTTGAGCGGCGGACATGAACGCCTCGGCCTCGTGGGCGTTGTCGGTGCTCTCGGCTTGACGCAACAGGGCTGCGATACGCGCCAGCATCTTGTCGTCAGTCATGCCACCAAACTAGGCGAACCGTAAAACTTCTCGGCGCCGCCACTCACAGTCTGGCGTTGATCCACGACACAACGTCGTCGAGAACCTGGTCCTGCTCCGGTTCGTTGAACACCTCGTGATAGAGCCCCGGATAAACCTTCAGCTCGACATCGGAACTGCCCACGGCCGCGACCAACTGGCGGCTGCCCTCGACCGGGATCAGCCGGTCGTCGGATCCGTGCACCACCAGTAGCGGCGCGGTCAGCGACGGCGCTCGCTGCGGCATCGTCTCCCCGACCAGCAGCAGCGCTCGGCCAAGTCCCGCGGGAACCTTGCCGTGATACACCAGCGGGTCGGTGTCGTAGGCGTTCACCACCGCCGGGTCGCGCGACACCGCGCTGGAGTCGAGTGCCTGCATCGGCAAACCCGGCGCGATCGCTCCGACCGTTTTGGCGATCCGGGCCAGCAGCGGCGAGACGGCGCTCTGCGCTGCCACCGCCGGTCCGGACAGCACCATCAGGTCGTAGTTGTCGGGATGCTCGACGCCGTAGGCGAACACGATGCCGCCGCCCATGCTGTGGCCGAGGACGATCCGCGTCGCACCGGGATGTTCTTTGGCGGCGATGTCGACCAGGGTGTCGAAGTCGCCGGTGTA
>DATAZN010000371.1:0-13264 GCA_036272035.1 Mycobacterium sp.
CTGCTGCTGATTGTCGACGTCGCAAAGCCGCGCCCGTCGGACATCACGGTCCACGTGTCGTCGAAAAGTATTCGTGGGGAGTTGCTGCGCGTCGTCGCCGGCGTCGACGGGGAGATCCGGCGCTTCATCGCGCAATACGTCCACGACGAAATCGACGCGCCCGAATCCCAAGCGGCACAGGTCATCGACGTGGCCGAGCAACTCGATCAGACCTGGAAAGGTATCTGATCTGCGAAGCCGCGGTTTATCAAGCGGGCATCCCAGGGTATGCACAGCCAGCACGGCGGGGCATTCACATCACAGGAGAGCGAAACGACATGGCACGAGTGGATATCTCGACGTCGTCGAAGCTTTCGCCGGAGTCCGCCTGGAAGCTGGCGTCTGACCTCAGCCGGTTCGGTGAGTGGATGACGATATTCGGCGGCTGGCGCGGCGAGGTCCCCGACGAGATCGAAAAGGGCACCCGGGTGTCGTCGCTCATCAAGGTCAAAGGATTCCGCAACGTCATCCGCTGGACCGTCACGCAATACGACGAGCCGAAGGCGATCGAGTTATCCGGCCGTGGACGCGGCGGGATACAAATCACGGTTGGCATGAAGGTGACCGACGATCATCCGGGGTCCACTTTTCAGCTGACCGCCGACCTCGGCGGTGGTCTGCTCAACGGGCCGCTGGGACGCCTGGTGGTACGGATCATCAAGTCGGACGTGCGTAAGTCGGTATGCAATTTGGCCGAATTGGAGTAGCCAGCGCCGCTACCGCACATCGTGGAGAGCCCTGCTCCATTCCCGTTGCACCTGGCGGACTCGGCGCCCCTCCATGGTCAACCAGGCCAGCGCAGCGCCGGCGGCAAGCAAGGCGACGATCGCGGCGCCAAGTCCAAGGCTGACTTGCCGGACGGCGAAACTGGCCAGGCAGATCACAAATGCCATCACGGCCACCGCGAAAAAAACCAAACCCGGCGCCGTCGCTGTGTTCTTCATCGTCTCGCCGGCGCGGGGTTGCGTCGTCCCGTGCTGGTCGATGGGATCGCTCGCGTCGTCTCCCATGGTCCCTCCTTCGGTGTCACTCGCTTCACGAGCGTTCCGCTGAGTTACCCGGATTTGCCAGCGAGAAACCTGCTTTGCGGCTGGCGGGCCCCTAGAAGTCGGTTTGTGGTTGCCGTCGAGTGGCAACATGGACATGGTGACGTCAGTCGTGATTGTGGGCAGTGGATTTACCGGCTTCGAGTGCGCACGGCGCCTGGCCCGCCGACTGCGCAAAACCGATGTCGACATCACGATCATCTCGCCGGTCGACTACATGCTCTACACGCCGCTGCTGCCGGACGTGGCCGGAGGAGTGATCGACGCACGATTCGTGACGATCCCGCTCGCAGGGACCCTTGATGGCGTGCGCAAGATTCGCGGGCGGGTCGACAGTATCGATTTAGCGCCACACCGGCTGGAGTTCACCGACCTCGAACAGCGTTCCCGTTCGTTGTCGTGGGACCGGCTGGTGTTGACGCCGGGATCGGTCACCCGCTTGTTCGATATCCCCGGATTAGCCAAGTACGCAAGAGGTTTGAAGTCGACGGCGGAGGCGCTCTACCTACGCGACCACGTGCTCGAGCAATTGGAGTTGTCCTGCGTGGACGACGATCCCGAACTCGCGCGAGCTCGGCGCACCATTGTCGTGGTGGGCGCATCGTATTCCGGGACGGAACTCATCCTGCAACTGCGGGCACTGGCGCTGGCCGCGGCCAAGCAGATGAACTTCGACCCTGCCGAGGTGAAGTTCTTGCTGCTGGACCTCGCTGAGCAGGTGATGCCTGAAGTCGGTGAAAAGCTGGGGGCCCGCGCGATGAAGGTGCTGCACCGACGCGGGGTCGACGTCCGATTGGGCTTGACGCTCAACGAGGTTCACCCGGACCACGTCGTACTCAGCGACAATTCGCAGGTAGACACCCGTACGGTCGCGTGGGTAACCGGGGTGACCGCCGCCCCGCTGATCCAGAAGCTGGGACTGCCGACCGAGAAGGGCCGGTTGAAGGTGCAGACCGATTTCGCGGTGCCCGGCCATCCCGACGTGTTCGCGGCCGGCGATGCCGCCGCGGTGCCGGACGTGACCCAACCGGGCAAGATCACTCCGCCCACGGCCCAGCACGCGATCCGGCAGGGAAAAGTGTTGGGCGACAACGTGGCCGCCAGCCTCGGGCGCGGGAAGAAGCGAGAGTACAAGCACCACGACATGGGTTTGGTGGTCGACCTGGGGCCGCATCAGGCAGTGGCAAACCCACTGAAGATCCAGCTCTCGGGATTCCCGGCCAAATTCGTCACCCGCGCGTACCACTTGTATGCGATACCTCGTGGCGTCAATCGATGGGCTGTTGCGCTGGCGTATCTCACCGACGCGCTCTTCGCCCGTTCGGTCGTATCGCTGGGGCTCTCAACGCAAAGCGGTGCCGAATTCTCGACCAGCGAGGGTATTCCACTGCCGAAAGTTGGCTGAGAAGCGTCACGGCAAGTTAGGTTTCCTCCCATGAAGATCGTCGTGGCGGCCTGTGGCAGCCGGGGCGATGTCGAGCCGGCTATCGCCGTCGGCGCGGAACTGTTCCGCCGCGGTCACGATGTATGCATGGCTGCTACGGTGTCGCCGGAGATGCAGGCGTACGTCGAGTCGGCGGGTCTTGTTTCGGTCCGGTATGGACGGGATTGGCGGGAATTGCTCGGCGACGAGGACTTCACCCGGATGCTGCAGAATCCAGTCAGCACAATCCCGCGAGCCGTCGAATACGTCGCTCAGGTCGTGGCGGAGAAGAACACCACGTTGGCGTCCTTGACAGATGACGCCGACCTGCTGGTGGCAGGTATGACCGAGCAGGTGCCGGCCGCCAATGTCGCTGAGTACCGCCGTATTCCGCTTGCGGCGCTGCACTTCTTCCCGTCGCAGATCTTGCAGCCCGGATCTCCCCGGGGCGGCGCCCCGACGCACGCTGATCGCGCCCAGCGCCAGGCGCTCGGCTTGCCGGACGAACCCCGCCCCGGCGAGCGACCGCTGGAGATCCAGGCGTACGAGGAGCTTTGCGTGCCGGCGTTGGCGGCCCAATGGGCGGCTGAAGACGATCGGCGGCCCTTCGTCGGCGCGCTGACGCTCCAGCTGCCCACCGACACCGACGACGAGGTGCTGTCGTGGACCGCTGCTGGACCGCCGCCCGTGTACTTCGGCTTCGGCAGCACGCCGGTGGCGGCGCCGGCTGACACTATCGCCGTGATCGGTGCAGCGTGCTCGCGGGTCGGCGTTCGAGCGTTGATATGCATGGGCGCGAACCACTTTGGTGGTGCCCCGGATGTGGAGAACGTCAAGGTCGTGCGCGAGGTAAATCATGCGGCCGTATTCCCGGCCTGCTGCGCCGTCGTTCACCACGGCGGCGCCGGTACCACGGCAGCCGGCCTGCGCGCTGGAAATCCGACGTTGATCCTCTGGAACGGGCTCGATCAGCCGATGTGGGCGGCGGCCATCGAATACCTCGAAGTCGGCTTCGGACGGCGCTTTTCGGACAGCACGCTGGATTCGCTGACCGCCGATCTGCACCGGATCCTCTCTCCGCAATACGCCGCGCGGGCCGGCACGGTCGCGACGCAAATGAGCAAACCGGCCGAAAGCCTCACCAGGGCAGCTGATTTACTCGAAGACATCGACCGCCGGGGGACTAGCGGCTGATCGGCTCTCAGCCCGACGAGCCGCGTCGCACCTGTCGCACCTGCCGGTTGTCAATGGCGTCGATCGTCAGAACCCGGCTGCGAATCCGCCACTGCGTGTCGACGCACTGGTATTCGTCGTCATATCGCAGATGCCACGTCACGTCGCGGAGCTGATCCCCATGCTGGATCCAGTGATGCGCAACGCAGGCGATGCGCCCGCGGGCAGTTCCGGATCGGGGACCGGCGTCATAGACTTCGCCGACAACGGCGTGCTGGGTGCGGATTGTGGCAGCGACTGTAGCCGCCGCATCCCTGATGGCCGCACGACCACGGTGCTGGTGAACCGCCTCTAATGTCGTCGGCGGGTCAGGAAGTGTCAGCTGCGCATCTTCGGTGAAAAGCTCCGCGACAGCTTCGAATCGCCGGTCGTCGACATCTGCGGCGTAACGGTGTACGAGGGCGGTGAGAGCTGCCCGGTCGAGTCCGCTGAGCGTCATGTCGACAGCGAAAGCCGTTGGGCGCATGCCGACAGCTCGTCCTTGGCCTGCTCGAGATCGGCGGTCGGCGGCATGGCGAGCACCAGTCGATCGGCGCCTTGGGCGACTAACCGCTCAGCGCGTTCGGGGTCGACTTTGGTAACCGAATGGCCAAGCGACACCTCGATATCTGCCGGATCGCGTCCGGCGGCCGCCGCCTCGTCGCGCATCAGCCCTAGCATTGCCTCCAGCTGGGAACCGGCCACTCCCAACGGCTGAAAGCCGTCGCCGAAGCGACCGGCCCGCCGCGCAGCTGCTTTACTGTGCCCGCCAATGTGCACTGGAAGAGTTTGCCCGGCAACCGGTTTCGGACTGCAGACGACATTGGCGAACTCGAAGAACTCGCCGTGATGGGTGACGCTGTCGCGCTGCTGATCCCACAACGCCCGCAGCACTGCCAACTGCTCGTCAGCACGTCGACCCCGGCTTTCGAACTCGGTGCCGCACGCCTCGATCTCTTCTCGCAGCCAGCCCACGCCGACGCATAACCGAAGCCTTCCACCCGACAACGCGTCGACGGTCGCCGTCCGTTTGGCCAGCACAACTGGATGATGGTTGGGCAGCACCAGAACTCCGGTGGCCAGCCCGAGCCGGTCGGTGTGGGCGGCTAGAAACGCCAGCAGGTCAAGCGGATCCGGGACCGGGCAGTCGGACGCCAACTCCACGCGGCCCGAAGGGTCGTACGGATAGACGCTGTCGTAGCGAGTCGCCAGGACGGTGTGCTCGACGGCAACGATCGATTCGAAGCCGCATGCTTCGACGTGGCGGGCGAATGCCGCCATCCACCGCGGGTCTGCGGTAACACCGGCAGCAACGGGGGCGACAACAGCGAATTTGACGGTTTTCATGACAAATTGAAGCTAACAGGTGGTTTCGGCCTGGCGGACAGCCGTCTGGGCGCGCATGGCTTCGGCCAGAGCGGTAGCCCGGTGATCGGTGAACACGTCTTCGAGCAGGACCGGGCGGCCATCGGGTCCGCTCAGCGGAACCCGCCAGTTGGGGTATTCGTCGGTGGTGCCCGGCTGGTTCTGCGTGCGCTGATCGCCAACGGCGTCGGTCAGGGCTAGCCCAAGCAGCCGCGACGGCGTTCGGCCCAAGTACTTGTGGAGGGCGAGCACGGTCTCCTCGACGTCAGCGTGTTTCGACAGCAGGCCGACTCGACGCAACTCCGCCAGCCACGCCGCCCGCTCGGCTTCGGCGGCCGCAAGCTCCTGCTCGACCGGTCGGGTTAACAAACCCAGTGAATCCCGCAGGCGCACATGCTCGTTGGCCAGATAGCCAGCGGTCGGCGGTAGGTCGTGAGTGGTCACCGACGACAGGCAATATTCGCGCCAGCGCTCGGCCGGGAGCGGACCGCCACCACCGTCGCGGTCCAGTTCGAACCACAGAATCGACGTGCCGAGCACGCCGCGTCCCCGTAGATAGTCGCGCACCCATGGCTCAACGGTGCCCAGATCCTCGCCAACCACCAGCGCCAAGGCGCGATAAGCCTCCAGCGCGACGATGCCGATCATCGCCTCGTGGTCATAGCGGACATAGGTGCCCTCGGTGGGGGCTTGGCCCCTCGGAATCCACCACAGCCGGAACAAGCCGATGATGTGATCGATGCGCACCCCGCCTGCGTGCCGCAACACGCTGCGGATCAAGGCGCGGAACGGTTGATACTCCAGCTCTTCGAGGCGGTCCGGGCGCCACGGCGGTTGCGACCAGTCCTGGCCTAGCTGGTTGAACTCGTCCGGCGGCGCGCCGGCGGACACCCCGAGGGCCAACGCGTCCTGCAGCGCCCAGGAATCGGCGCCGTTCGGATGCACGCCGACGGCGAGGTCGTGCATGATCCCCAGCGACATTCCCGCGGAGACCGCCTGCGACTGTGCGGTGGCGAGTTGCTCGTCAAGCTGCCATTGCAGCCAGCGATGGAAATCCACCGCCGCTCGATGCCCGGCGACGAATTCGGCGACGCCGTCAGCGCCGGGGTGGCCCACCGCCTCCGGCCACCGGTGCCAGTCACCACCGTATTCCTCTGCCAGTGCGCACCAGGTGGCGAAGTCATCGAGCGCAGCGCCCTCGCGGTCACGGTATGCCGCGTACGCCAGTTCGCGGCCAACAGTTCGTGGAACCCGGTAGACGAGTTTCAGCGCCGCCCGCTTGGCCTTCCACGCGGCGTCTCGGTCGATCGAGTCCAGCGCGGCGACGCGATGTTGCAAATCTCGGCGCAATCGCCGCACACGGCTGCGTTTACGCAGGTCGGCGAATTCCGGAATGGCCTCGACGCGCAGATAGAGCGGGTTGACGAAGCGGCGCGACGTCGGCAGATATGGCGACGGCTCCATAGGAGAGGTCGGCTCCGCCGCGTGCAGCGGATTGACCAGCACGTAACCGGCGCCATAAACCGACGCCGACCATACTGCAAGATCAACGAGATCGGTGAGGTCGCCGACACCCCAGGACTGGCGGGACCGGACGCTATATAACTGCGTGGCCAATCCCCAGGTGCGACGAGCGCCGAGACGCTCGGGCACGCCAAGCCAGGCCGGTGTCACGATCACCGCGGCGTTGGCCTCGTCCCCGCCGGAGCGCAGATGCACCCGGTGATAACCCAGCGGCAGGTCGTCGGGCAGCACGAAGCTCGCTTCGCCGATCCGGCGTCCGTCCAGGTCGAACGGCGGGGTGAAATTGTCGACCTGCCGTATCCCGGTGCGAACGGTCCCGTCTTCGAGCACCACCCACACCTCGGCCGGCTGACCGTGAGTCACGTGCACCCAGAAAGTGGTCTGCGCGCCGGCCTGCGTGAGGATGGTCGGCGGCATGGCGCGCGACCAGTGCCCGCGCTCGTGTGCAGCCCGCGCCGCATTGCGTTCCGCTTCGTCGGCGGCGGGGATGCCGAGCGCCGCTAGCACTGCTATCAATGTGCTTTCCGGGACGCCGACTCGGCGGCCGCTCCAATCTTCGTAGTCGGTGGCGATCCCAAATCGACCTGCAAGCTCGACCAACGACGGCGCCATTCGGCTCATACCGACATCTTGCTTGTCGTGATGTCCTAGATGCGACCCGAGTGTTCACCTCGGCGTCGTCTTTTCTGTGAGCTGGGTTTGCTCCGAGCCGTACGATGCGCAGCGACGATTTCTTCGATTCCTTCCCACCTAATCAAGGGCAGGTGACGGCCACTGTGGCGCAAACCACTAACGGCGTGTACGCAAATAGCGGCCGCGTCCAAACATTCACCTGGCGAGGTCGCCTGGGGTGCCCTACCGTTATCCCTGTGAATCGTGGGACTAGACAGCATTCAGGTGCTCGGTCGGCTGGGAGCATGAGCAAAAATGGCCGGTGATCAGCAGCGGGGTTCGGGCTACGGCCTCGGACTGTCCACCCGGACCCAGGTAACCGGCTACCAGTTCCTGGCCCGTCGTACCGCTATGGCGTTGACTCGCTGGCGGGTGCGGATGGAAATCGAACCCGGCCGACGCCAAACGCTGGCCGTGGTGGCGTCGATCTCGGCCGCCTTGGTGATCTGCCTGGGCGCCTTGCTGTACTCCTTCATCAAACCCTCCGGGCAGCTGAACGACACGCCCATCATCGCCGACCGTGATTCGGGTGCACTGTATGTACGGGTCGGCGACAAGCTCTATCCCGCGCTGAACCTGGCGTCCGCGCGGCTGATCGCTGGACGCGCGGACAACCCGCACAAGGTGCGGGGGAGCCAGATCGCCGAGCAGCCGCACGGGCCGATGGTCGGCATCCCCGGCGCACCGTCGGAGTTTTCCCCGACCACCCCGGCGACGTCGTCGTGGCTGGTGTGCGACTCGGTGACACCGATGGCCGGCGTTGGTGCGCCGCCGGTGACGGTCACAGTCATCGACGGCACGCCCGACCTGTCGAACCGTCGCCACGTGCTGAACGGGTCCGAGGCCGTGGTGCTCAGGTACGACAGAGACACCTATGTGGTCCGGCAGGGGCGTCGGTCGCGCATCGACTCGGCCAACCGCGCGGTGTTGCTGCCGCTGGGCTTGACCCCGGAGCACGTCAGCCAGGCGCATCCGATGAGCCGTGCGCTGTACGACTCGTTGCCCGTCGGCCCCGAGTTGACGGTGCCCAGGGTCCCGGGCGCCGGCCAACCGGCAGCATTCAGCAATGCACCCGGGCCGATCGGAACCGTGATCGTGACGCCGCAAATCAGTGGGCCACAACAGTATTCAGTGGTGCTGGCCGACGGCGTGCAGACCGTCAATTCGCTGGTCGCGCAGATCCTGCAGAACGCCGGCACCCCGGCAGGCAACTCGCCGGTGGTCGTAGCCCCCGCGTCGCTGGCGAAGATGCCGGTCGTCAACGGGCTGGACCTGTCGGCCTACCCCGACGCCCCGCTCAACCCGGTCGACCTGAAAGAGAATCCCGCGACGTGCTGGTGGTGGCAGAAAACCGCCGGTGAGGAGCGCGCTCGCATCCAGGTGATCTCCGGGCCGACGATTCCGGTGCCCAACGGCTCGACCGACAAGGTCGTGTCGCTGGTCAAGGCGGACTCCTCGGGCCGCGAAGCCGATCACGTCTTCTTCGGCCCTGAGTACGGCAACTGGGTCGTCGTCACGGGCAACGACCCGGGGTCGAGCACATCCGAATCCCTTTGGTGGCTCACAAGTTCCGGTGCGCGCTTCGGCGTGGAGAACACTCGTGATTCCCGCTCGGCACTGGGGCTGACGGCCCAGCCGTCGCCGGCGCCGTGGGTCGCGTTGCGCCTGCTGGCACCGGGCCCCGCACTATCTCGCGCCGACGCGTTGGTGCGTCATGACACCCTTCCGACCGATATGAACCCCGCAGAGTTAGTGGTGCCCAAGTGAAGCAAGGTTTCGCACGCCCAACGCCCGAGCGGGCGCCTGCCGTCAGGCCGGAGAACATCGTCCTTCCGACCCCGCTGAGTGTCCCGCCGCCCGAAGGTAAGCCGTGGTGGCTGATCGTGGTCGGTGTGCTGGTGGTCGGCTTGCTGGTCGGCATGGTCGGTATGACCGTCGCCAACGGCTCGCGGATGTTCCTCGGCGCCGGTTCGATCTTCCCGATCTTCATGATCGGCGGCGTCGCCATGATGATGTTCGGTGGCCGTTTCGGTGGCCAGCAGCAGATGAGCCGGCCGAAGCTGGACGCGATGCGCGCCCAGTTCATGCTGATGCTGGACATGCTGCGGGAGACCGCGAACGAGTCGGCCGACAGCATGGACGCCAACTACCGCTGGTTCCACCCGGAGCCGACGACGCTGGCCGCCGCGGTGGGCTCACCCCGGATGTGGGAGCGCAAACCGGACGGCAAGGACCTCAACTTCGGTGTTGCCCGCATCGGGGTGGGCATGACCCGTCCCGAGGTGACCTGGGGCGAGCCGCAGAACATGCCGACCGACATCGAGCTCGAGCCGGTGACCGGTAAGGCACTGCAGGAATTCGGTCGTTACCAGAGCGTCATCTACAACCTGCCGAAGATGGTGTCGCTGCTGGTCGAGCCGTGGTACGCCTTGGTCGGTAACCGCGAGCAGACGCTGGGCGCCATGCGCGCGCTGATCCTCCAGCTGGCCTTCTCACACGGGCCTGATCACCTGCAGATGATCGTCGTCACTTCCGACATGAGTAAGTGGGACTGGGTCAAGTGGCTGCCGCACTTCGGCGATCCGCGACGCCGCGACGCCGCTGGCAATATCCGGATGGTGTACGGGTCGGTCCGTGAGTTCGCCGCCGACCAGGCCGAATTGTTCGCTGGGCGTGGGTCTTTCACGCCTCGGCACGCAAGCTCGTCGGCGGAGACACCGACGCCGCACCACTTGATCGTCGCCGACGTCGACGACCCGCAGTGGGAGTACGTCATCAGCGTCGACGGTGTGGACGGCGTGACGTTCTTCGATCTGACCGGTTCTGCGCTGTGGACCGGTAATCCGGAGCGAGTGCTGAAGTTCACCAATGACATCGGTGTGATCGAGGCACTGCCCCGTGACCGCGACACCTGGATGGTGATCGACGACAACAAGTGGTTCTTCGCCCTCGCCGATGACGTGACCGAGCCCGAGGCCGAGCAGTTCGCGCAGCGGGTGGCCCGTTGGCGACTGGCCGAGGCGTACGAGGAGATCGGTCAGCGCGTTGCGCAGATCGGCGCCCGAGACATCTTGTCCTACTACGGCATTGAGGACCCATCCGAGATCGACTTCGACGCGTTGTGGAGCAGTCGGCGCGACGCCCTGACCAGCCGCTCGCGACTGCGGATCCCGTTCGGTAACCGGTCGGACAACGGCGAGCTGCTGTTCCTTGACATGAAGTCCCTCGACGAGGGCGGCGACGGTCCCCACGGCGTCATGTCGGGAACCACCGGTTCCGGCAAGTCGACGCTGGTGCGTACCGTGCTCGAATCGCTGATGCTGGCGCATCCGCCAGACGAGCTGCAGTTCGTGCTGGCTGACCTCAAGGGCGGATCCGCGGTCAAGCCGTTCGGCGGCGTGCCGCACGTGTCGCGCATCATCACCGACCTCGAAGAGGACCAGGCGCTCATGGAGCGCTTCCTGGACTCGCTGTGGGGCGAGATCGCGCGACGCAAGGCGGTCTGCGACAACGCCGGTGTCGATGACGCCAAGGAATACAACGAGATGCGCTCCAGGATGCGGGCACGCGGCCAGGACATCCCGCCGCTGCCGATGCTGGTGGTCGTCATCGACGAGTTCTACGAGTGGTTCCGGATCATGCCGACGGCTGTCGACGTTCTGGACTCCATCGGCCGGCAGGGTCGTGCCTACTGGATCCACCTGATGATGGCCTCACAGACGATCGAGAGCCGGGCCGAAAAGCTCATGGAGAACATGGGTTACCGATTGGTGCTGAAAGCGCGTACCGCCGGTGCGGCGCAGGCCGCGGGTGTTCCCAACGCCGTCAACCTGCCCGCGCAGGCCGGTCTCGGGTACTTCCGCAAGAGCCTCGACGAGATTGTCCGCTTCCAGGCCGAATTCCTGTGGCGCGACTACCGCCGCGGTGTTTCGCTCGACGACGATGGGCCGGCGATGCTGACCCATTCCGTCGATTACATTCGGCCGCAACTGTTTACCACTGGCTTCACACCCATCGAGGTCAGTGTCACGGGGCCGGATGACTTCGACGCGCTCACCAACGGCGACAGCGTCAACGGCGAGGCTTTCGCCGGTAACGGAGCCGGTGCACCCGAGGAAGAAGAGGAAGAAGAAGCGATCAGGACGCCGAAGGTCGGCACCGTGATCATCGATCAGCTTCGCCGGATCGACTTCCAGCCTTATCGGTTGTGGCAGCCACCGCTGGATCGGCCGGTTCCGATCGAGGAACTGGTCAACCGCTTCCTCGACCGGCCGTGGCAGGAGCAGTACGGCACGTCGCTGGATCTGGTTTTCCCGGTCGGGGTCGTCGACCGGCCATTCAAGCACGACCAGCCGCCATGGACGGTCGACACCTCCGGGCCTGGTTCAAACGTGCTGATCCTGGGCGCCGGTGGGTCGGGTAAGACCACCGCGTTGCAGACGCTGATCACCTCGGCCGCGCTGACCCATACGCCTGAGCAGGTCCAGTTCTATGTGCTGGCGTACAGCAGCACCGCGATGACGACCGTGGCCGGGTTGCCGCACGTCGGTGAGGTCGTCGGTCCGACCGACCCGTACGGCGTTCGCCGCACGGTAGCGGAACTGCTTGCGCTGCTCCGTGAGCGCAAGCACACCTTTCTCGAGTTCGACGTTCCGTCGATGGAGGTCTTCCGGCGGCGCAAGTTCCTCGGTGAGGCGGGCCGCGTGCCCAACGACGGTTTCGGCGACGTTTTCCTGGTGATCGACAACTACCGGGCGCTCGCCGAAGAGAACGAGGTGCTCATCGAGCAGGTGAACGTGATCATCAACCAGGGGCCGTCATTCGGTATCCACGTGGTGGCTACGGCCGACCGCGAATCCGAGCTGCGGCCGCCGGTGCGCAGCGGGTTCGGATCCCGGATCGAGCTGCGTCTGGCCGCGGTCGAGGACGCCAAGCTGGTGCGCTCGCGGTTCGCCAAGGATGTTCCGGTCAAGCCGGGTCGCGGCATGGTCGCGGTGAACTACGTTCGGCTCGACAGCGATCCGCAATCGGGTCTGCACACGCTGGTGGCCAGGCCTGCTTTGAGCGGCACACCGGACAACGTGTTCGCGTCCGAGAGTGTTGCGGCAGCGGTCAGTAAGGTGGCGGTCGGCCAGGCACCGCCGGTGCGCAGGCTTCCCGCGAAGTTCGGCCTGGACCAGGTCCGGACGCTGGCGCAGGCAGATCGGCGCCAGAACGTCGGTGCCGGTGGAATCGCTTGGGCCATCAACGAATTGGACTTGCAGCCGGTCTACCTCAACTTTGCCGAGAACGCTCACCTGATGGTGACGGGTCGGCGTGAGTGTGGCCGGACCACGACGCTGGCAACCATCATGGCCGAGATCGGGCGCGTCTATGAGCCGGGAGCCAGCATCGCGGAACCGACTTCGCGTCCGTCGGCACAGGTGTGGCTGGTCGACCCTCGTCGTCAACTACTGACCACGCTTGGCACGGAGTACGTCGAGAAATTCGCCTACAACCTCGACGGCGTCGCAGCGATGATGAACGAGCTAGGTGAGGTACTGACCCGCCGTGAGCCGCCGCCGGGCTTGTCGGCCGAAGAGCTGCTGTCCCGTGCTTGGTGGAGCGGGCCGGAGATCTTCCTGATCATCGATGACGTTCAGCAACTGCCGCCGGGCTTCGATTCGCCGCTGCAGAAGGCCGCGCCGTGGGTGACCAGGGCTGCCGATGTCGGCTTGCACGTGATCATCACCCGCACCTTCGGTGGATGGTCTTCGGCGGGGAGCGATCCGATGCTGCGCGCGCTGGCACAGGCCAACGCACCGTTGCTGGTCATGGACGCCGACCCGGACGAGGGCTTCATCCGCGGCAAGATGAAGGGTGGACCGCTGCCCCGCGGTCGTGGCCTGCTGATGGCCGAGGACACCGGGGTGTTCGTCCAGGTTGCCGCCACGGAGCTGCGTCGATAGCTGGATCTCTTCTCGAAGGTCCCCCGCTCGCAAGG
>DATAZN010000372.1:0-3963 GCA_036272035.1 Mycobacterium sp.
GCGTCGCAACGCATCAAGCGCCGCCGCCCGCACATGCGGCATGACGTACGGGTCGTCGGCCGCGCGGTCGAGTTTCTGTTGCAGGCCCAGCCCGACGGTGCGATGCCCCCAGCCTGCGATTCGCGCGACCGGCCGAGCGTCCGGATGATCGCGCAGGTATTTGTCGGTGACCAGGACGACTCCTGCTCCGCCGTCGGTCATCTGGCTGCAGTCGAACCGACGGAGCCGGCCCTCGATGAGCGGGTTGCTGGCGTCGTCGTCGGCGATCGGATCGGGCACGGCCCATTCTCTGGTCTGCGCGTTGGGGTTTCGGCGTGCGTTGCCGAAGTTGACCTGCGCGATTGCCCGCAGATGCGTGTCGTCCAGTCCGTAGCGGCGGTCGTACTCGTCGGCGACGGTGGCGAACATCGACGGCCAGAGATATTTCGCGTCCGCCCCTTCGTGTCCGGTCCAGGCCGCGGCACCGAGATGACGCGCCGCAGTGTCGCCGTGGACGGTCTTCTCGAGTTCGACGCCGAGGACCAACGCGGTGTCGTAGTTGCCGGCCCGCAGGTCGGCCATCGCTGCCAGCGCGGCCACGCTGCCCGACGCACAGGCAGCCTCGTGCCGCGACGCGGGGGTGTCCCACAGGCCGTCGCACACGGTCGCCGGCATGGCGCCCAGGTGACCCTGCTCGGCGAACATCTCGCCGAATGCATTGGCGACGTGAACGACGCCGATGTCGCCGGCGTCGATCTTGGCCGCGGCCAGGGCGGCGTCAACGATCTCACGGGTCAGATCCGCGAAGTCGAGGCCTTCTTTGGTGAAGTTTCGGGCGAAGTCGCTTTGGTAGCCGCCGAGGATCCAGACGTCAGTGTCCATAGCCGCACGTTACTACAGCTAAAAGAGTGACACACTATCCATTCGTTTAGAGGCGGCCTCGCCAGCTCTCGGCTGAACTAACGAGACCTAAGCGAACGTGTTGGTCGACCAACGCGTTCCCTCTCTATCCGCATTGCCGTCGAAGGCGAGCGACAAACCTCATTCCGTGGAACCGGACTAATCGTCTCCGCGGGCAACTGGGTTGGCGGGATCGGAACTCCATTGCGACCACGAGCCGGGAAACAGCGCTGCCTGGTAACCGATCGCGGCGAGCGCCGCGACCGTAATGGCGGCCGTGACGCCGGAACCGCAGTACGCAGCCAGTCGGCCGTCGTCTTCGATGCCGCGCTCGGCGAGCAGTAAGTCCATTGCGTCGGGCGCCAGAAAGGTGGCATCGCCGGCCAGCACAGTGCCGCTAGGCAGGTTTCTCGCACCGGGGATGTGTCCCGCGACACGGTCGATCGGCTCGACGTCACCGCGGAAGCGTTCGGGTGCGCGCGCGTCGAGCAGCGTGAAGTCGTTGACTTGCTGCGCGGTCAGGGTCGGCAGCGCTCCGTTGTAAAGGTCGTCGTGCAGCGTGGTCGCATCGCCCGGTGGCGGTCTGACCGGGTCGGTGGCCAGGCTGCCCCCGGCAGACCGCCACGCGGCCAGGCCGCCGTCCAGGATGCGCACGTCGGCGATGCCAGCAGCTGTCAGCACCCACCAGGCCCGCGCCGAACCGGCTCGATTCCAGTCGTCGTAGACGACGGTGGGAACTCCTTGGCGGAGGCCCCAGCGGCGCGCCGAGGCCTGGATGCTGCGTCCGGAGGGCAGTGGGTGCCGCCCTCGGCCGGTGATGCTGTGGTCGCTGAGCTCGTCTTCGAGCGAGACGTACACCGCGCCCGGGAGGTGGCCTTGCAGGTACGACGCACGCCCGTTGGGCTCGTCGAGCCGCCAGCGCACGTCGAGGATTGTCACGGGCTGGCCGGTGTCGATCAGGTCGGTCAACTCGGCGGCGCCGATCAGTACCCGGGGGGTTATGGCTTGAATCCGAGGTCGTGTAGGGCGTCGACGCAGCCGCTGATCCAGTCAGCCGGATTCGGCGGTGGCGACCCTCCGCCCATCTCCACTTGGCAGGCACTCGCAGCGGTGTAGCCGTTTTGCATCTCGCTCTTGAGGTACTGGTGATTCTGCGGAGTCGAAAAATAGTCGTGTTCGGTCTTGTAGCCGTCCTTGTAGGACGGGCTGTTGCCAGGACCATGTGGACAGCCGCTGGCCGGGCACTGCGGGTCCGCGTGCGCGGGCGACGCCAAGCCGGCAGCGGCTATCGCGACAGCCGTCGCAGCGAGAATGAAGCGGTCGAACATATCGCGCATCATTCCATGAACGCCTGTGGGCGCAGGGCGGAACATCGTAGGCAGCAGTACGGCCGCGTCGATGTTCCAGCGCATCAGCCGAACTGCATGGGCAAGCTGGTGGGCCCACTCATGCCGAGCAACGGCTTCCACGGCGGCGATCCAATGCGCCGTGGATTCGGCAAGCGGCGGGCGAGGATTTTGAGCGCTTCGGCGAGTTCGCGTCGCGCCAGGTTGGCGCCGAGGCAGTAGTGCACCCCTCCGCCGAACGTCAGGATGGGTGGCGGATCCTCGCGGGCGATGTCAAAGCGTGTCGGATCGTCGTAGACCGCACGGTCGCGATTCGCCGCGTAGGTGTTCACCAAGATGAAAGTGCCTGCGGGAAAGGTGTACTCGTCGATTGTCACGTCGTCGGTGACGCTGCGGACGGTGCTACACATCGACGGCGAATGACGCATGGTCTCTTCGACGGCGCGCATCGCAAGTTCGGGCTGGTCACGCAGCAGCGCCAATTGATCGGGGTGATCACAGAGCACCTGCATGGACGCCGCCAGTTGGCTGCGCGTGGTGTCGGTGCCGGCCACCAAAATGCTGAACGCCAACATGCGCAATTCGCCCGCATCGAGGCGGTCACCCGCATCTTCGATGCCGATCAGCTCAGACAACAGATCTTCGGTCAGGTGTCGACGCCTACGCGCGACCATGTCGTCGATGTAGTCGTCGAACTCACCCCACGCCTTGAGGATGACGGGCTCTTCCTCGGCAAGGTCGCAGTCGAAGCTCACGATCTTGAAGATGTCCTCGGCCCACCGTGAGAACTGTTGCCAGTCCGCGCGAGGTGCACCGAGCAATGCGCAGATGATCGGGATGGGATACGGCCGTGCGATGTCCGCGACGAATTCGCAGCGGCCCGAGTCCGCGACGCGATCGATGAGCTCGTTGACGACCGTGTGGATCGTGTCGTCCATGCCCGCCGTCGCCCTCGGCGTGAAAGCTTTAGAAACGAGGCTGCGCAGTCGACGGTGTTCGTCGCCTTCCATGTTCAAGATGCTGCGGGTGACTCTGTCCCACAGCGGTCCCGACGTGATCCCGTGGGCCGAGAGATGAATCCCCGGAGGGATGACGAACCGTGGATCACGAAGCGCCGTGCGGGCAAGTTCGTACGAGAGTATCTCGGGGCCAATGGGTCCCAAGGCGATCGGCGCCTTTAGCTGGGCTGCTTGGAACTGCGGATAGATCTGCTGCGGGGTGTCGGTCAGGTCATAACTCAGGGTGGGTAGTCCGGCGTCGAAAACACTCGGCCTGGCCGCGTCAACGGTCACGACGTCTCCTAGCTGCTGGCTTCGTCACGGGATGTTGGTCGACAGTAAGGTCAGCGGAAGGCCGAATACCGATAGGTCGATTTCGTCGAGATACGAACCCTCACCGGAAATGCTCTGCCGAAAGCGGGTTTTCGATCCGTAGCGTTCGATGACGGCTTCGGCGTCGGATGCCCCCGGGACGCGGAGCACCACCGAATACACGCCGTCGCCGTTGTGCTTCACGAATTCACGGACGGACGCCGCAACTTCGGCGGTCGCACCGGGGATGGCGCTGATCAGTTCGACACCGCCGTTCCAGTCCAAATGAATCGTCAAACCGAGTTCAGTCAGCTCGGTGTTGGCGAAGCTGAAGCCGAGTTCGGTGAACATCTGCGCCACGGCCGCCTGCCGCTCCGGCGCGACGGCGAACACGACGTGATGAAGCTGCGTCTCTCGTTGTTCGGTCA
>DATAZN010000373.1:0-7618 GCA_036272035.1 Mycobacterium sp.
GGTCACGACTACCTAAGCGAGGAGCACGTTGCCGCAAGGTCTGTGGATCGCGATCGCGATCGCCGCCGCACTGATTGTCATCGCCGTCCTGGTACTGGGGCTGCTGCGTTATCGCCGTCGGCAGATCAGCCTGTCGGCCCGCGAGCAGACACCAACCCTGGATCGTTCCGGCGGCTACACCACGTCATCGGGAATCACGTTCAGCCGCACTGAAACTCCAGATCACATCGACACCACGGGGCTGCCCGCTGTCGGTGACGACGCGACCGTTCCGCGCGACGCGCCGAAGCGCTCGGTCTCCGATGTTCAGCTGCCCGAACCGGATACAGTCGCACCGCCGGCCGAGCCGACGCCGCCGATCGAGCCGGCACCCGCAGCAACGGCACCCGCAACCGAGGAGATCGCACCACCCGAAGGGCGCTTGGAACGCCTGCGCGGCCGGCTCGCCAGATCGCAGAATGCGTTGGGCCGCAGCCTCTTAGGGCTGATCGGCGGCGGCGACCTCGACGAGGATTCCTGGGAGCAAATCGAGGACACCTTGCTGATCGCCGACCTGGGTCCGACGGTGACCAGCTCGATAGTCGCCCAGTTGCGCAGCCGGCTCGCCAGCAAGGACGTACAAACCGAGGCCGATGCCCGTGCGGTGCTGCGGGATGTGTTGATCACCGAGCTGCAGCCCGGTCTGGACCGTTCGGTGCGGGCTCTGCCACACGACGACCACCCATCGGTGCTGCTGGTCGTCGGCGTCAACGGGACCGGCAAAACCACCACGGTCGGCAAACTGGCGCGGGTCCTGGTCGCCGACGGCCGGCGGGTCGTGCTGGGCGCCGCCGACACCTTTCGCGCCGCCGCCGCCGACCAATTGCAGGCCTGGGGCGCCCGGGTGGGTGCCGAGGTGGTCCGTGGGCCCGAGGGCGCTGATCCCGCTTCGGTGGCGTTCGACGCCGTCGACAAGGGCATCGAGGCGGGCGCTGACGTCGTCGTCATCGACACCGCGGGCCGGCTGCACACCAAGACCGGTTTGATGGACGAGCTCGGCAAGGTCAAACGCGTGGTGACGCGGCGGGCCGCGGTCGACGAGGTGCTGCTGGTGCTCGATGCCACCGTCGGGCAGAACGGGCTGGCGCAGGCCCGGGTGTTCGCCGATGTGGTCGATATCACCGGAGCAGTGCTGACCAAATTGGACGGTACGGCCAAGGGCGGCATCGTTTTCCGGGTCCAGCAAGAGCTCGGTGTGCCGGTCAAGCTGGTCGGACTGGGGGAGGGAGCCGACGACCTCGCGCCGTTCGAGCCCGCCGCTTTCGTCGACGCTCTTCTTGGCTGAATCGACCCTCCGGCGTTCTGTAACACCGGCGAAACCTGTCAGCGCCGCTTTTTGTAACAACTAGTGCGCAAGGTTCTCGTGCAGGCCGCAGGCATTTGTCTGGTGGCTGTCGATGGCCGACCGGAGGTGATAGCGAGTGAGTTTCCCGATAATGGGCCAGCCCGATACCGGTGATACCGCTTGGATGCTGGCAAGTTCTGCGCTGGTGCTGTTGATGACCCCAGGACTGGCGTTCTTCTACGGCGGGATGGTCCGCGCCAGAAGCGTGCTCAACATGCTCATGATGAGCATCAGTGCAATGGGCGTGGTGACAGTGCTGTGGGTGCTCTACGGCTACTCGATGGCATTCGGCAACGACACAGACAGCGTCGTCGGTAGCCCGACCGAATACTTTGGTCTCAAGGGCCTTATCGGTGGCAACTCCGTGGCCGCGGACGCCGCCAAGGGCGTTGCGGCGACCAACATCCCGCTGGCCGGCACGCTGCCGATGAACGTGTTCGTGGCGTTCCAGCTGATGTTCGCGATCATCACGGTCGCGTTGATTTCCGGGGCGGTTTCCGACCGGCTGAAGTTCAGCGCGTGGCTGGTGTTCGCCGGACTCTGGGCCACAATCGTCTACTTCCCGGTCGCGCACTGGGTCTTCTCGTTTGACGGTGTCACCGCTGAGCACGGCGGCTGGATCGCCAACAAGCTGCACGCAATCGACTTCGCCGGCGGGACCGCGGTCCATATCAACTCCGGTACGGCCGGCCTTGTCCTGGCGATCGTCCTCGGCAAACGCAAGGGCTGGCCCACCACGCTGTTCCGTCCGCACAATGTGCCGTTCGTGATGCTCGGCGCGGGCCTGCTGTGGTTCGGCTGGTACGGGTTCAACGCCGGTTCGGCCACCAGCGCCAATGGGGTCGCCGCCAGCACATTCATGACCACCACGATCGCCACGGCAACGGCCATGCTCTTCTGGCTGCTCACTGAGCGGATCCGCGATGGCCACGCTACGACGCTGGGAGCGGCGTCGGGCATCGTCGCCGGATTGGTCGCCATCACACCATCGTGCTCGTCGGTCAACGCGTTGGGCGCCTTGGCGATTGGTGCGGTAGCCGGTGTGCTCTGTGCGCTCGCGGTCGGGCTGAAGTTCAAACTCGGCTTTGATGACTCACTGGATGTGGTCGGTGTGCACCTGATCGGCGGCCTGGCGGGCACACTGCTGGTCGGACTGCTTGCCGCCCCGGAGAGCCCCGCCATCGACGGCGTCGCCGGTGTGTCGAAGGGCTTGTTCTACGGCGGCGGATGGGATCAGCTGGAACGACAGGCGGTCGGCGCGTTCAGCGTTCTCCTCTACTCCGCCGTCGGCACCCTTATCATTGCCCTGATACTCAAATACACGATGGGCGTGCGTCTGACTTCAGAGGCAGAAGCAGCCGGTATCGACGAATCTCAGCACGCAGAGAGCGGTTACGATTTCGCAACAGCGACCGGCTCTGTCCTTCCTCATGCGAGTCTGCCGGATAGCTCTTTTGACCACAAAGATCCAGTGGGCGACAAAGTAGAGGCGGAATAGAGATGAAGCTGATTACCGCGATCGTGAAGCCGTTCACGCTTGACGACATCAAGTCCAGCCTTGAGCAGGTGGGAATCCTGGGCATGACGGTCAGCGAGGTTCAGGGGTACGGGCGTCAGAAGGGGCACACCGAGGTCTACCGGGGTGCTGAGTACTCGGTCGAGTTCGTGCCGAAGGTCCGCGTCGAGGTCCTGGTCGAGGACTTCGACACCGACAAAGCTCTGGACAGCATCGTGCGGTCCGCACGCACCGGCAAGATCGGTGACGGCAAGGTCTGGGTCAGCGCGGTGGAAACCGTGGTGCGGGTGCGCACCGGCGAACGCGGAGCCGACGCGATCTGACACTCGCGCTGTGAATACTCTTTGGGGGTGGCCGAGCCAATTCGGACGGGAATGAGTCAGCGCGAGCAAGAATCACCCGATTCGTCATCGCTGGCCTCGGCGGGCAAAACTCCCGGCGCGGCCAGCGATTTGGCGGCCGCCCGGGAGAAGCTGCTCGCCCGCGGACCGAATGAACTCGACTCGGCCGCCCTGCGTGAAGCGTGGGGCGAACTGCACGAATTCTGGCTGACCACAAAGGCTTCCGAGATCGGCATCATGCCCGGCAGCGGCTTCGCGATCGTGGCGACAGGTTCGCTGGGCCGTCGCGAGCTGGTGCCTTACTCGGACTTGGACTTGCTGTTGCTGCACGACGGCATGAACACCGACGCCGTCCGGGACGTCGCCGACTCGCTGTGGTATCCGTTGTGGGACGCCAACATTCGCCTCGATCACAGTGTTCGGACCGTGGCCCAGACACTGAAGGTCTCCGGCGCGGACGTGTCCGCCTGCCTGGCGATGCTGGATACCCGGCACATCGCCGGCGACGAAGAGCTGTCCGGTCGCCTGATCGAGGGAATCCGCCGCCAGTGGCGGGCCGGAATCCAATCCATCTTCGGCGAAGTCGTCGACGAGACCCACTCCCGGTGGCGTCGCTGCGGTGAGATCGCCCACCGCGCCGAGCCAGATATCAAATCGGGCCGCGGTGGGTTGCGCGATATTCAACTGCTCGACGCGCTGGCCATCGCCCACCTCACCGACCGACTGGCCGTAGGAGAAGCGGACGACCCGCTGGGTTCGCTGACCGGGGCCCATCTGACCCTGCTCAACGTCCGCACCGAACTCCACCGAGTCTCGGGTCGCGGCCACGACCAGGTGTTGGCCCAGTTTGCCGACGAGATCAGCGCTGCGCTGCACATCGGCGACCGCTTCGACCTGTCGCGGGTGCTGTCCGACGTGGGACGCACGATCAGCTACCGCGTCGATGCCGGGCTGCGGACCGCCTCCAACGCGCTGCCGCGGCGCGGGATGTCGGCGATCCGGCGGCGTCCGCGTCGGCCGCTGGACGAGGGCGTCATCGAGTACGCCGGAGAGATTGTCCTCGCTCGCGATGCCCGACCGCAGGGCGACCCGGCGCTGTTGCTGCGAGTCGCGGCGGCGTCGGCGGTCACCGGGCTGCCGATTGCGGTGTCGACACTGAGCCGGTTGGCCGATACCGCGCCAGAACTGCCCACGCCATGGCCGCGCGACGCGCTGGACAACCTCTTGGTCATGTTGACCGCAGGTCCGGACACCATCGCGGTCATCGAGACGCTGGACCGCACCGGGTTATGGGGCCGGCTGTTCCCGGAGTGGGGCGCGGTACGGGATCTTCCGCCGCGCGACGTCGTGCATATCTGGACAGTCGACCGTCACCTGGCCGAAACAGTCTCGCGGGCAAGGATTTTCACCACTCGGGTGGCCCGTTCTGACCTGCTGATCCTCGCAGCGCTGCTGCACGACATCGGCAAGGGACGCGACGCCGATCATTGTGTGTTGGGGGCTCAGCTGGCCACCCAGATCGGTACCCGGCTGGGCATGTGGCCGTCAGACGTCGAGCTGCTGTCCAAGCTCGTGTACCACCACTTGTTATTGGCCAAGGTCGCGTTCCGGCAGGACCTCAACGATCCGCAGACCATCGCCACGGTCTGCGAGGCGTTGGAGGGCGACCCGGTGCTGCTGGACGTGTTGCACGCTCTGACGGAGGCCGACTCGTTGGCCACCGGGCCGGGGGTGTGGAGCGACTGGAAGGCCTCGTTGGTCGGCGACCTGGTGCGGCGCAGTCGCATGGCGATGAACGGCCAGGCATTGCCGCAAGCCGACCCGCTAGAGCCTGAGTACATTGCGCTGGCAGCCGACCGCAAGGTGCACGTCGAGCTGCGGCCCGGTAAAGATCAGCGCCTCCACCATGCGGTGGTGATCGCCCCCGACCAGCGCGGGCTGTTGTCCAAAGCTGCCGGGGTGTTGACACTGAACTCGCTTCGGGTGCATTCGGCGTCGATCAACATCGAGGACGGCGTCGCGATCAGCGAATTCGTGGTGTCGCCGCACTTCGGCAGTCCGCCGGCCGCCGGCCTGCTGCGTCAGCAGCTCATCCGGGCCCTTGGCGGCCAGACCGACGTGCTGGACACACTGGAGCGGCGGTCAGCCGATGCGAAGCCCAAGCCGATCGGCGACGCCCCGACCGCGGTTCCAGTGCACAACTCGTCTGCGCCGCCGCGGATCTTATGGTTCGAAGGCACGCCGGGGCGACTGATCGTCGAGATCCGGGCGAACGATCGGCCCGGTCTGCTCGCGCTGCTCACCGGTGCGCTAGAGCGTTCCGGGGTGGATATCGACTGGGCGAAGGTCAGCACGCGGGGGTCGATGGTCGACGACGTGTTCTGTATCGCGTTGCCCGCGCACAGCGCCGCCGCCAAGGCGAGTGGCGAGCCGGGTTCGGGCACCCGATCGGCGATCGAGCATCACCTGTTGTCGGTATTGGAAACGCACCCGGACGCCGCCGCGGTCTAACCAAGCTCGCGCGTGTCCAGCCACGCGTGAATGCGCTGGGCGACGCCGGCCCAACCGGGCTCCTGCATCATGTTGTGTCCCATGTCGGGAAAGAATTCCGCATGGGTGTTGTATGCCTTTGCCGTCGCGCGCACCTCGGCGTTGGTGACCATGCCGTCGTCTGCGGCGCCGAGGACCAGCATCGGCGTGCTGACCTGGGTGGTTCTCACCCGTCGGAACAGCGGGTCGACCAGCGACGCTCGAACCGCCTCGGGTTGGACGTGCGCGGCACACGATTCCACGATGTCGTCGGGTGTGTGGGCGCTGAACAGGTGCTCGCGGACCAGCGGCGTGGTGCCGATAAAACCGGTCAGGTCGCCGACCGGCAGCGACCGCATGGAAACCCACGGGTGGCGGCTCCAGATGCGCGTCGCCAGCCCCAGCACGCCCTGCGGCGGCACCGATGCCACCAGGACGGCCGCCGGGGCGTCGTGGCCCTCGAGGTAGCGCTGCACGACAAAACCGCCCAGGGAATGAGCAATCAGCACCGGATGGCTGCCAAGGCTGCCGGCCGTGGCACGGACATCGTCGACGTAGTCGGCGATCGAACACGCGTGGAATGGCTTGGCGGTGGGGCTGCCGCCGTGGCCGCGCAGACTCAGCGCCACCGCGCGGTAGCCGGCATCGGCGAAGAAGTCCACGAAGTTGGCCCAACACGACGCGGAATGCCAACCGCCGTGCACGAACAGCAGTGGCACCGGATGCGCGTCGTCGCACGATCCCTTGTCGATCACCTCGATCATGCCCTTATCCTCGCCCGGCTAGGCTGGGCGGCGTGTTTGAATCGCTGTCCGATCGGCTCACCGGTGCCCTGCAAGGACTTCGCGGCAAAGGCCGGCTGACCGACGCCGACATCGACTCCATCACCCGCGAAATCCGGCTCGCACTGCTCGAGGCCGACGTTTCGCTGCCGGTGGTCCGTGCGTTCGTCGGTCGAATCAAAGACCGGGCCAAGGGCGCGGAGGTATCCGGCGCCCTCAACCCGGCGCAGCAAGTCGTCAAGATCGTCAACGAGGAACTTGTCGCCATCCTCGGCGGGCAGACCCGGCAGCTGGCATTCGCGAAGACGCCGCCGACCGTGGTGATGCTGGCCGGTCTGCAAGGCTCCGGTAAGACCACACTGGCGGGCAAGCTGGCGCTCTGGCTGCGCGGCCAGGGCCACACACCGCTTTTGGTTGCCTGCGACTTGCAGCGGCCGGGTGCGGTCGACCAGTTGCGCATCACCGGCGAGCGGGCCGGCGTCGCGGTGTTCGCGCCGCACCCCGGCACTTCGGCAGATACCGAGGCCGATCAACAGGCCGGCCCGGCCGATCCGGTAGCCGTGGCCGCGGCCGGGCTCGAGGAGGCGCGGGCCAAGCACTTCGACGTGGTGATCGTCGACACCGCCGGGCGGTTGGGTATCGACGAGGGGATGATGGCCCAGGCTTCGGCCATCCGCGCTGCCGTCGACCCCGATGAGGTGCTGTTCGTCCTGGACGCGATGGTCGGTCAGGACGCGGTGACCACCGCCCAGGCGTTCGGCGAAGGCGTCGGCTTCACCGGCGTGGTGCTGACCAAGCTGGACGGCGACGCCCGGGGTGGTGCTGCGCTGTCAGTTCGTGAAATAGCTGGTGTGCCAATACTTTTCGCATCATCCGGCGAGAAGTTAGAGGACTTCGACGTCTTCCATCCAGACCGGATGGCCAGCCGCATCCTTGGCATGGGCGATGTGCTGAGCCTGATCGAGCAGGCCGAGCAGGTCTTCGATGCGGAGCAGGCCGAGGCCGCGGCTGCCAAGATCGGATCCGGCGAGTTGACGCTGGAGGACTTCCTCGAGCAGATGCTGGC
>DATAZN010000374.1:0-19881 GCA_036272035.1 Mycobacterium sp.
CCCTCGTCCTTGGACAGGATGTAGACGCTGCCCTCGAAGTCGGTGTGCGGCGTAGTGGTGCCGGGCTTCACGACGACCTGACCGCGCTCGACGTCCTCACGCTTGATACCACGCAGCAGCAGTCCGACGTTGTCGCCGGCCTGTCCCTGGTCGAGCAGCTTGCGGAACATCTCCACACCGGTGACCGTGGTCTTGGTGCTGGCCGGCTTGATGCCGACGATCTCGACTTCCTCGTTCACGTTGATCACGCCGCGCTCGACACGACCAGTGACCACGGTGCCACGACCGGTGATGGTGAACACGTCCTCGACGGGCATCAGGAACGGCAACTCGGTCTCGCGGACCGGGTCCGGGATCGACTCGTCGACCGCGTCCATCAGCTCCTCGACGGACTTGACCCACTTCTCGTCACCCTCAAGGGCTTTGAGCGCCGACACCTTGATGACGGGGGCATCCTCGTCGAACTCCTGGGCGGCCAGCAGCTCGCGGACCTCCAGCTCGACGAGCTCCAGCAGCTCCTCGTCATCGACCATGTCGGCCTTGTTCAGCGCGACAAGGATGTAGGGCACACCGACCTGACGGGCCAGCAGCACGTGCTCGCGAGTCTGCGGCATCGGGCCGTCCGTGGCCGCGACCACCAGGATCGCGCCGTCCATCTGGGCGGCACCGGTGATCATGTTCTTGATGTAGTCAGCGTGGCCCGGCGCATCGACGTGCGCGTAGTGACGCTTCTCGGTCTGGTACTCCACGTGGGAGATGTTGATCGTGATACCACGCTGACGCTCTTCGGGCGCGTTGTCGATCTGGTCGAACGCGCGCGACTCGTTGAGTGCGGGGTACTTGTCATGCAGGACCTTGGTGATCGCCGCGGTCAACGTGGTCTTGCCGTGGTCAACGTGACCAATGGTCCCAATGTTGACGTGCGGCTTCGTCCGCTCGAACTTCGCCTTCGCCACTTCTGTGTCCTCCTGGACTTGTTGGTGCTTGTTAAAGCAGTGTTGTTATTTCAGTTGTGCCGCGGTCGTGACCGGGCAAGGCTACTCCGTCGCTTCGCTAGCTCACTCGCCGGTGGCCTTAGCGATGATCTCCTTGGACACATTCGCCGGAACTTCGGCGTAGCTGTCGAACACCATGGAGTAGTTCGCCCGGCCTTGAGTCTTCGACCGCAGGTCGCCGACGTAGCCGAACATCTCCGACAGCGGCACGTGAGCTTTGACCACGCGCGCGCCGCTGCGTTCCTCCATGGCCTGGATCTGGCCACGGCGGGAGTTCAGGTCGCCGATCACTTCACCCATGTAGTCCTCGGGTGTGGTGACCTCGACGGCCATGATGGGCTCCAGGATGACCGGCTGCGCTTGCGCCGCAGCCTTTTTCATCACCTGAGAACCGGCGATCTTGAATGCCATCTCGGACGAGTCGACGTCGTGGTAAGCGCCGTCGAGCAGCGTCAGCTTGACGTTCACCAGCGGGTAGCCGGCCAGCACGCCGTACTGCATGGCGTCCTGCGCACCGGCATCCACCGATGGGATGTATTCGCGCGGGATGCGGCCACCGGTGACCTTGTTCTCGAACTCGTAGGTCGCGCCGTCCTCACCGGTAAACGGCTCGAGGCTGACGAGGACCTTGGCGAACTGGCCCGAGCCACCGGTCTGCTTCTTGTGGGTGAACTCGACCTTCTCGACCGTGCGCTTGATGGTCTCCTTGTAGGCCACCTGCGGCTTGCCGACGTTGGCCTCGACCTTGAACTCGCGGCGCATCCGGTCCACCAGGATGTCCAGGTGCAATTCGCCCATACCGCCGATGACGGTCTGGCCGGTCTCGTTGTCCTGGTGCACCTTGAAGGTCGGGTCCTCTTCGGCGAGCTTCTGGATCGAAAGGCTCAGCTTCTCCTGGTCGCTCTTGGTCTTGGGCTCGATGGCAACCTCGATGACCGGGTCGGGGAAGGTCATCGACTCCAGCACGACCTGGTGGTTGGGGTCGCTCAAGGTGTCACCTGTGGTGGTGTCCTTCAGCCCGATCACGGCGTAGATGTGACCGGCCGAAGCGGTCTCCACCGGGTTCTCCTTGTTGGAGTGCATCTGGAACAGCTTGCCCAGCCGCTCCTTCTTGCCCTTGGTGGCGTTGATGACCTGGCTGCCGGAGTCGACCTTGCCGGAGTACACCCGGACGTAGGTCAGCTTGCCGAAGAACGGGTGCGTCGCGACCTTGAACGCCAGCGCCGAGAACGGCTCGTCGGTCGACGGGTTGCGCGTGATCAACTCGTCTTCCTTGCCGGGTGCGTGGCCCACAGCAGGCGGCACATCCAGCGGCGACGGCAGGTAGTCGATGACCGCGTCGAGCATCGGCTGCACGCCCTTGTTCTTGAACGCGCTACCGCACAGCACCAGGTACGCCTCGGAGCTGATGGTGAGCTTGCGCAGGGCACCCTTGATCTCGTCGATCGTCAGTTCCTCGCCGCCGAAGTGCTTCTCCAGCAACGTTTCGTCGGTCTCCGCGACGGCCTCAAGGAGCTTGTTGCGGTACTCGTCGGCCTTCTCCTGCAACTCGGCCGGAATGTCGATGGTGTCGTAGGTTTCGCCCAGCTTCGTCTCGCCGCGCCAGACCTTAGCGTTCATCTCGACCAGGTCGACGATGCCCTCGAAGTCACCCTCGGAGCCGACGGGCAGCTGGATCGGGATGACGTTGGCGCCGAGCCGGTCTTCCATCGTCTTCACCGAGAAGTAGAAGTCGGCGCCGACCTTGTCCATCTTGTTGACGAAGCAGATGCGGGGCACGTCGTACTTGTCGGCCTGCCGCCAGACCTGCTCGGACTGCGGCTCGACACCTTCCTTGCCGTCGAACACCGCAACGGCGCCGTCCAGCACACGCAGGCTGCGCTCCACCTCGACGGTGAAGTCGACGTGCCCGGGGGTGTCGATGATGTTGATCTGGTTGTCGTTCCAGAAGCAGGTAGTCGCCGCGGAGGTGATGGTGATCCCGCGCTCCTGCTCCTGCTCCATCCAGTCCATGGTGGCGGCGCCGTCGTGCACCTCACCGATCTTGTAGCTGATACCGGTGTAGTAGAGGATGCGCTCGGTCGTCGTCGTCTTGCCGGCGTCGATGTGCGCCATGATTCCGATGTTGCGGACCTTAGTGAGGTCGGTCAGCACGTCCTTCTGTGCCACGGAAGTTTTCCCACTCTTTCGATTCTTGGTTAGTTCGCTGTATCCGCTCCGGCGACTCTGCCCTTTGGAGCCGGTCCCGCCCTACCAGCGATAGTGCGCAAAGGCGCGGTTTGCCTCGGCCATCTTGTGGGTGTCCTCGCGTCGCTTGACGGCGGCACCCAGGCCATTGCTGGCATCCAGGATCTCGTTTGCCAGTCGCTCGATCATGGTCTTCTCACGACGCTGCTTGGAGAAGCTGACCAGCCAGCGCAGTGCCAGCGTGACCGAGCGCTCCGGACGGACCTCGACCGGCACCTGGTAGGTGGCACCACCGACGCGGCGGCTGCGCACCTCGAGTGCAGGCTTGACGTTGTCCATTGCGCGCTTCAGCGTGATCACCGGGTCAGTGCCGGTCTTGTCGCGAGCTTGTTCGAGCGCACCATAAACAATGCGTTCGGCGAGCGATTTCTTCCCGTCCAGCAGGACTTTGTTGACCAGCTGGGTGACCAGCTGCGATCCGTAGACCGGGTCGTTGACCAGCGGGCGCTTCGGCGCGGGGCCCTTGCGCGGCATTAGCTCTTCTCCTTCTTGGCGCCGTAACGGCTGCGGGCCTGCTTGCGGTTCTTGACACCCTGGGTGTCCAGCGAGCCGCGAATGATCTTGTACCGCACACCCGGCAGGTCCTTCACACGACCACCACGCACCAGCACCATCGAGTGCTCCTGCAGGTTGTGACCCTCACCGGGGATGTATGCGGTGACCTCAACCTGGCTGGTCAGCTTGACACGCGCGACCTTCCGGAGCGCCGAGTTCGGCTTCTTCGGAGTCGTTGTGTAGACGCGGGTGCAGACCCCGCGGCGCTGCGGGCTGCCCTTGAGGGCCGCGGTCTTGACCTTGGCGACCTTGTCACGGCGACCCTTACGGACCAGCTGCTGAATGGTTGGCATCTACCGGCTTTCTACTTCGTCTTTGTGTTGCTCTGTGATTCTGGTGCTTTTAAGTCTCTGTAGTGCAGTTATGCCCTTTCGCGGTCCCCCGCGGCCGGGTGTGTCGCACGCGCCCGCCGCAGAATCAATCCGTTGCGTAGTTGGCATGCGAATTGGCCCGGCGCGCGCGTCTTAGGTGAAGCGCCTAAAACCGCCAGGCACGAGCCACCACAATACCCGCCGTGAGTCGCGCAGGTCAAAGCGACGACGTCGAGGTCCGGTGGGCAACGCAGCGGCCGCGATCACAGGGCCTGTTGTGTGCCGGATTCGCTGCGGCGCTCCATGCCCGCGGCCAGTCGCAGCACCATATCCGAGAACACCGAGTCGGTGTCGATCTCGTCCATCACGCCGGTCATCTCCAGCAGCACGAAGCCGTGCATTGCCGACCAGAATTCCAGTGCCGCGTAGAAGGCTTGTTCGAGGTCAAGCCCATAGGAGGACAACACGGCGATCACCGGCGTGGCGGCGGCCCTGGTCGCGGCGGTGTATTCGGGATCGTCGCCAGCGCCCAGCGGCATCCGGGTGAAGGCCGAATACCGGCCCGGGTGGTGATGGGCATAGCTGCGGTACGCACTGGCCATCACCAACACCGCGTCGTCGCGGGCACGGCCTTCGCCAACCCTGTTGAGCATCAGGATGATGTCGTCGATCACCCGGATGCGCACCGTGCGGCGCAAGTCCTCCAGGCTGTGGACGTGGTTGTACAACGACGGGCCCTTGGTCCCCAGCTGCGTGGCCAGGGCGTTGATCGTCAGGGCATCCCAGCCCTCGCGGTCCAAGAAGGTGAGCGCGGCGTTGACGATGATCTCGCGGCTCAGCCTGCCGCCGCGGGAGGACGGCTTCGACCCGGCGCCCGACCGACCGGCCGATGACTCCGGCTCAGCTGGCATGGCACTCGTCCTTCGGTTGCATTCCCGGGGTTGGTCGACGACTTCTAGTCGAAGCCACCCTGGAACGAAGAACTCTAGTCTGCCGCCGACCCGAACACGTAGGCTCTGTTCGGGCAGATCAGGCGCCATGGCGAGAGGAGCACGGGAGTGAAATGGTCGATCCCCTCCCGAACCGTGGCGGCCTGCGCGGTCGCGATCGCCTTCACGTCCGCCGCCGGCGCACCGTCCGGGCACGCCAAAAACGGTGACACCCATATCACCGGTATAGGCCTCGAGCAGACCGTCGACTGCAACGGCGCAACGCTGTTGGTCGACGGCACCAGGAACACCATCAACGCGCTGGGGTCATGCTGGGCGATATCCGTGATGGGCTCGGGTCACACCGTCGTCGCCGACAACGTCGTCCACGACATCACCGTGTACGGCTCCAACGAGTCGATCTTCTACAAAAGCGGTGAGCCGTTCGTGTGGGACCGCGGTCGCGAACTCGGCATGACCAATCGCATCAGTCACGTAGGCGGATAAGCCGTATGCGCAACACCTATGGCTCATCTCGACGTCTGGCCGCCGCCGGTGTAGCCCTGTCCGCGATAGCGGTGTTCGGCATGGCGGGCTGCGCGCCGAAGAACAACAGCACGGTTCCGTCGACCGGCTCGCCCACCTCGTCGACGCCGGCGCCGTCCACGACCAGCACTGGCGCCCAGTTCGATATCGGGAACACGATCAACTACGGATCACTGGGCACCACAACCACTCTCGATTGCGGCGACGGGAAGTCGCTGAACGTGGGCGGGTCCAACAACACGCTGACGGTGAAAGGCAGCTGCGGAACGGTCAGCATCGGCGGCGCCGACAACAAGATCACCATCGACAAGATCGACAAGCAACTCAACGTTGTCGGGTTCAACAACACGATCAGCTACAAAGCGGGCGACCCCAAGGTCGACAACCTCGGCAGCGGGAACACCATCCACAAGGCCGGTTAGTCTTACACAGCAATGCCATTCGACATCCTGATCAACGGCGGCGGCATCGCCGGACCAACCCTGGCCTTCTGGCTCACCAGGCACGGCCATGCCGTCACGATCGCCGAACAGGCTGGTGAACTGCGCACCGGCGGGCAGGCCGTCGACTTTAGAGGCCCCGCGCTCACCGTGTTGGAGAAGATGGGCCTGCTCGAACAGGTGAAGGCGGGCGCCACCCAAATGGGACCGCTGGTGCTGGTCGACCGCCGGGGCAAGGAAGTCGGCCGCTTGCCCGCAGAAGTCATCAGCGGCGAGGTGGAGATTCACTGGGGCGATTTCACTCGCATCCTGTACGAAGCCGTGCGCAACGACGTCAATTACCGCTTCGGCGTTCGTGTTACGGCCCTCACTGACAATGGCCAAGGCGCCGACGTGACCTTCAGCGACGGGTCGACGGGCAGCTACGACCTCGTCATCGGCGCGGATGGGCTGCACTCGGGCACGCGCCGGTTGGTGTTCGGCCCAGAAGACCGGTATGTCACCCAACTGGGTCAGTGTTTCGGATTCTTCGACATCGAAAACCGTCTGCGGCTTGATCATTGCGGCATGGCCCACATCGATGCCGGCCGAACCGCGGCTCTGCAGGGCATCGACCCTGACAAGCCGGCCCGAGCGAGCTTGTTCCTCAGCGACCCGCACGTCGCCTTCGACTATCGCGACACCGAAGGCAACAAGTGGCTGTTCGTCGAGAGGTGCGCGGGGATGGGATGGGAGGTTCCCACGTTGCTCGACGGCCTCGCCGAGGCTCCGGAGGTGTACTTCGATTCGATCGCCCAAGTCCACCTGGATTCCTACGCGCGTGGACGGGTATGCCTGACCGGCGATGCGGCCTGGTGCGCCTCACCGCGCTCGGGCATGGGCACGACTCTCGCGTTGGTCGGCTCCTATCTGCTGGCCCACGAAATGCAAGCGGCGGGTGACGATTACGCCGCGGCGTTCGCCCGATACCAGCGACTACTCGCGCCATACGTTGCGCGGTGTCAGAAGCTCGCGATCGACGCCTTGAAAACCGAACGCTTCTCCTCGGGCCGGCTAGCCCCGCTGCGCAACGTCGCTCTTCGGCTGCTCCGCATCCCAGCCGTCAGCAAGCTGGTCGCCCGGCGGTCGCTGGCGGCGGCGCGTTCCTTCAGCCTGCCGAACTACTGAGCCGTCGCGCCGTGGCGGCCGGCGCCGGCGGCGAATCGTCCGGCACCTTCCGCCGCCTCGGCGGCTACCCGGGAGATGCTGGCGAATTCGTAGTCCAGCGCCTCGGATTCGGGTAGCCCCCACTGATGCAACGCCGACAGCCGATCCGATCGCATGCACTGCTGCGGCAGCGTGGCCAACTCGGCGGCCAGCTCCTCGGCGGCTGCGCGCGCTTGCCCTTTGGGCACAACACGATTGGCCAGGCCGATCGCCAGCGCTTCGGTGGCGTCGACCGCACGACCGGTGAGGATCATGTCCATCGCCCGGCTCTGCCCGATCAGCCGAGGCAGCCGGATCGTGCCGCCGTCGATCAGCGGTACCCCCCACCGACGGCAGAACACCCCGAACGCGGCGTCCTCCTCGGCGACTCGCAGATCGCACCACAATGCCAGCTCCAGACCGCCCGCGACCGCGTAACCACTGACCGCGGCAATCACCGGTTTTGACAACACCATTCGAGTCGGTCCCATCGGGCCGGGGCCCGTCCGGTGCACAGCGTTGGCGTGCGGCGTGCCGAACGCTTTCAAATCTGCTCCGGCGCAGAAGGTTCCGTGGTCGCCCCACAGCACCGCGACGGATGCGGTGTCGTCACGGTCGAACTCCTCGAACGCCTCGAACAGTCCGGTGGCGGTCGGTCCGTTAACCGCATTGCGGGCCTCGGGCCGGTTGAGGATCACGGTGGTCACCGGACCATGACGTTCTACGCGTACCGGATCGCTCATGTCGCCTCCACTAGTCGGATACCGTCGCGCCGCTGCAGCAGTTCAGTGGCGAAGTCGTTGTAGGCGGCACGCAGCCGCGAGCCGGGCCAGTCCGCGGGCAGCAATTCCTCCGGCAGGACCGGGTCAGTCAACAGGTGGCGCACCATCGCCGCGGCCACCACGAAACCAGCGGGAACATCAGTGGTGTTCGACATGTCGGCGAGTAGCCGGTGACCGGTGCGAGCCCAGGACGGCAGATCCCACAGCTGGCCGGCCAACTCGGCGGGGTCGTCGTCGCAGGCCCGCAGGATGCGCACCCGAGCGCGATCCTCGTCGGCCAGGTTGAGCTCGAGGTTGTCCGGCCGCATCCACACGCCTTCGCGGAGCTCACCGAAACGCTGGTGGTGCAGATTCGTTCGCAAGGCTGCGCGGGTGCGGGCATCGGTGCCGATGCTGGTGACAATCAATGTGGTCCAGTAGCCTCGCCAAGGCCGCAGCTGAGGACGCATCGCGTCGTCCTGCCTGCGCTGGCGAGCGAGCAGTCGGTCAGCAAGCCGGTAGCCGTCGGCGGACCGGACCAGATCGCCGGCACTGACCATCCGGGTCAACGCGACCCGCAGCGTGGCCTCCTTGATGCCGAAGTCATCGGTGAGCCTGATCAATTCGGCCGCGCTGGCCCACGCCGGATGGGCGCCGAGCAGCACGCTGAGCACCACCGACCGGGCGGGCATGCGGGCCAGCGATTTCGGCATGGCGTTACACCTGGGATGCGCGTCGGCCGTAATCACCGAACGGTTCGTCGCGGTGCTTGACCGCCTCGCGGAAGCCGTGCTCCACGGCGTCGGCGACGAATGCGTGGCCCTCCGGCGTGTGCCGGGCGACACCGTCGAACACCGTGCTGACCATTCTGCTGGTGGCCACACCCTGTTGCAGCAGTGCGGAATTGAGCGCGAGTTTCACCATGATCAACTGGTTGACCGGCACCGCGGCGATCCGTTCCACCAGGCGTTCGGTGCGCTCGTCGAGGTCTTTCGGATCCGGCGCCTCGACCGCCAGGCCCCACTCGGCCGCTTGTGCGCCAGTGATGCAATCCCCGGTCAGCAGAAGACGTTTGGCACGCTGATCGCCCAGTCGGTGCGCCCACATCCCGGCGGCCGGCACTCCCCAGACTCGGGTCGGCGGATAGCCGATCTTCGCGTCGGACGCGGCGATCACCTGGTCGGCGTGCAGCGCGATATCGGTGCCGCCGGCCACGCAATAGCCATGGATCTTGACCACTGTCGGCTTGTCCGCGTGCAACAGACTGGAGAAGCCACGCACGAAGCGACTCATCATCTGATAGTCGATCATCGGATCCCAAGGCTGATCCGGTAAATGGTTGACCGCCTGGGTTTTACCGTCTAGCGAGGTTCCGTGGTAGGCGCCGGTGCCGCCGGCCGAGCCGGTGCGATCGGCGTATGCGCTCAGATCGAAGCCCGCGCAAAAACCTTCGCCACGGCCGGAGACCAAGATGACGTGCACATTGGGATCCAGATCTGCACGCTCCACCAAAGCCGAGAGCTCCAGCGGAGTGTCGGCGATGATCGCGTTGCCCTTGTCGGGCCGGTTGAAGGTAATTCGCGCAACCCGATCGGTGACCTCATAGGTCATCGTCTTCAAGTTGTCGAAGTCGACCGGTCGGATCGCGTGCGTCATCCTTTTACTAGAGCACGCTCGATGATCGGCGCGAGATCCAACCCGGCGGGCATGGTTCCAAAAGCGCCGCCCCACTGACCCTCGAGCCGGGTGGCCAGGAACGCTTCGGCGACGGCCGGGTGTCCGTGCCGCACCAACAGCGAGCCCTGCAGCGCCAGGCAGATGTCCTCGGCGACCTTGCGGGCCCGATATTGAATCGACTCGAGGTCGCCGAGCTGCGGGCGCAGTTGCTCCACGTGGCGATCCAACCGAGCGTCCTGGCCAGTGCTCTTGGCCAGCTCATCGAACAGCACCTCGATGCATTCCGGTCGAGTTGCCATGGCGCGCAACGTATCCAGTGCGCTGATGTTGCCAGAGCCTTCCCAGATGCCCATCAGCGGCGCCTCACGGTACAGCCGCGGCATCCCGGACTCCTCGACATATCCGTTGCCGCCCAGGCATTCCAGCGCTTCGGCGGCATGTGGCGTCGCGCGCTTGCACACCCAATACTTGCTGGCGGCCAAGCCGATACGGCGCAGCAGCGTCTCGGTCTCATCCCCGCGCACCGCACTGTCGGTGGCAGCGGCCATCCGCATCGCCACCATGGTGGCGGCCTCGGCCTCGACAGCCAGGTCGGCCAACACGTTGCGCATCAGTGGCTGATCGATCAGATAGGCGCCAAATACCTTGCGGTGCTGGGCGTGGTGAACGGCGTGGGTGAGGCCCGTCCGCATACTGGTTGCACTACCCAGTGTGCAGTCCAGCCGGGTGAGGTTGACCATCTCGATGATGGTCGGAACGCCGCGGCCCGCCTCGCCGACCAGCCACGCGGTGGCGCCGTCGTATTCGACCTCGCTGGAAGCGTTGGCGTTGTTGCCGAGCTTGTCCTTGAGCCGCTGCAGGCGCATCCGGTTGCGGCTGCCGTCGGGCAGGATTCGCGGCAGGAAGAAGCAGGACAGCCCTTCAGGAGCCTGCGCGAGCACCAGGAAGATGTCGCACATCGGCGCGGATGTGAACCACTTGTGACCAGTCAGCCGGTAGGTGCCGTCGCCGTTGGGGGTTGCCTCGGTGGTGCCGGCGCGCACGTCGGAACCGCCCTGCTTTTCGGTCATCGACATGCCGGCGGTGATCCCGAGTTTGGTTGTCGGCAGTTTCAATTCCGGGTCGTATTCGCGGCTGGTCAGCAAGGGCTCATAGATCGCGGAGAGCTCCGGGTTGAACCGCAGCGCCGGAACGACGGCGTAGGTCATCGAGATGGGACACATATGGCCGGGCTCGGCGGTCCAGACGCTGGTCTTGGCCGCGCGCACCACGTGCGCGCCGGGCCGGTCGTCGGCCCACGGCGCGGCGTGCAGTCCATGCTCGACCGCGACCCGCATCAGCTCGTGGTAGGCCGGGTCGTATTCGACCTCGTCGATGCGGTGCCCGTAACGGTCGTGGGTGCGCAGGATGGGCCGGTTGCGTTGAGCCAGCTCGCCCCAGCGTTGGGCCTGCCGGGAGCCGGATATCGCGCCGATCGCAGTCACCTCGTCCAGGCCCCACTGCCCGCCTTCGCGGATCAGGGCCTCGACAAGAACCGGGGACGACGCCGGGTTGTGCTCCTCCAGGAGAGGGACCTGGTTGATGACGGCATGAGTGTCTGGCATGCCACCAATGTTACATTTTTTCTACAACCGCACAAGAGGTGTAATGCTCAGCGGGGATGTCCGGCGAAGAACTCCCACAGCTTGGCGGTGGCGAATTCGGGCCAGTGATGGCCACCATCGCCGACGGTGACCAGCACCACGCCTCGACGGTCAGCGCAGCCAGCGGTCGACGTAGTGACCGAACCGCTGGTCGTCACGTCCGGCAACTGACATTGATCGATCTTGCGCCAGAGCGCATTCAACTCCGGCACCGGTGGGCCGTTGAAGTGTGCGAAGCCGCGGCCCTCGCCGCCGCCGTAGGGGACCATCGGATCCGCGGTGCCGTGAATCGCCATGACCGACACCGGGTGTGGCGACCGGCACGGGTCCAGCTGTGTGCCCGACACCGGGCCGATCGCGGCGAACAGCGTGGTGTTGCAGGCCAGGGTGTACGACATCATGCCGCCGTTGCTCATGCCCGTGGCATATACGCGAGAGGCGTCGATGCTGACATTTTTTGTGACATCGGCGACGGCCGCGGTGATAAACGCAACGTCGTCGATGTGCTCCCGGCCGGACTTGCCACAGCAGCCTCCGCCGTTGACGTTCCAAGCCCGCTTGACGCCGTCGGGATAGGCAACGACGAACTTCGACGAATCGGCCAGTTGATCCCAGCCGTAAGACCTTTCGGCCTGTTCGGCACTGCCGAAGCCACCGTGCAGCACGACGACCAGCCCCGCCGGCGCGGATAGCCCCGGAGGCTTGTGCAGCCGATAAACCCGATCCTGTCCACCGACGCTGATGGTGTGGATGCTGGTGCCCTCAATGAAGCCCGACGGTGGCTTTGGATGCAGGACAGCACAACTCGCAACAACCAGCACGACGCCCAGCAGCGTCGCGACCCGACGAAGCATCTCAGCCGCTCGTCTTCTCCCGCAGGAACGCGATGTCGTCTTTGCGTCCCTCGTCGGCGGTCTCGCAGATCACCGGCGCATCCGCGGCCTTGACCACCGCGACCAGCAATTCGGGATCGATCTGCCCGGTGCCGAAGTTGGCGTGCCGGTCGCGGCCCGAACCTGCCGAATCCTTGGAGTCGTTGCAATGCACCAGGTCGATACGACCGGTGATGCCTTTGACCCGGTCGACGGAGTCAACCAGCGCCTCCCCCGCCGCCCAGGCGTGGCAAGTGTCGAGGCAAAAGCCGATTCCCTTGTCGCCGATGACATCCCAGAGCCGGGCGATGGTGTCGAAATGTCGGGCCATCGCGTGGTCGCCGCCGGCGGTGTTCTCGAGGTACACCGGGACCTTCGTCTCCAGCTGGTCGAGTGCCTTACCCCAACGCTGGAACCCCTCGTCGAGGTCGGTGTCTTCGGAGACGTGGCCGCCGTGCACGATGACCGCGGCGGCGCCGATCTGGGCCGCCGCATCGCAGGTGTCCTGCAGGATCTTGCGCGACGGGATCCGCACCCGGTTGTTCGCCGAGGCGACGTTGATCAGGTACGGCGCGTGCACGTAGATCGGCAGGGCCGCGGCCCTGAGTTCTGCGGCGTCGTCGCGCGGTTTGGGCGCCTTCCAGCTCTGCGGATTGCCGAGGAAGATCTGCACGACATCGGCATTCTCGGCCGCGGCCGCGGCCAGCGGATCCCGGGGGCTGACATGTGAACCGATGAGCACGTCGCCAGTCTAGTGAGGGAGCCGGACGGGCTGGCGGGCTGTCAGCGGTGACAAGAGCAGAGGATGCGCCGTTGTGCCGGCCTCACAGCGACAACTCGTTAAGCTGAGCGCGGCCCCTGCCGATTGTCGCTGTGAGGTGGGCACAACCGACGTCCCGGTGACTTGTGTGGCGGACGAGGTTTGTAGCACACGGACAGCGCGATTCGTACTGACTTTCGCTGCGCGATAGTCCGACTAAACTTCCGCCTATGCCGCTACTGCGCGTGGATACCGCTGCTCTGCGAGCAATGGCCGCTCGATGGGGCGCTTCGGCCGACGAACTCACAGAGACTGCAGCGCCGACGGTAATCGGTTCGTCGTCTCAGCCGAGCGCAGTTGCGGTGAACGCCGCCCACGTTGACGTCGCAATTCTCACGGCAGGCCTGGCGGGTCGAGTGGGTATACGCGCAGATCACATCGCGGATGCCGATACCCGCTACCTCGCCGGTGACGCTCACTCGACCAACGAGCTCGCCGGCCTGGCCGATTCACCGACCGTCGTGTAGTCATGGCAGCGGTCGCGGCCCTTCCTGGCCTTTCGCAGCTGATGGCTTGGCCCACCGAACATCTCACAGATGCAGCAGAGCATTGGGAAGTCGTTGCCGCGCGCAACTACGGGGTGACCAACCAGGTCTGGCACGATGCGTCGTCGGTCGATTGGCAAGGCCACGCGGCCGACGCGCTGCGCACCGCTACTCACTCCGACATGATCGCGGCCAGCGCGGCAGCCGATCAGCTGCAGACGGCCGCCAAAGTTGCCCGCAGCGGCGCCTCAGATCTCTATGCAGCTCGCGCTCGTCTGCTCTATGCAATCGAAGATGCGCAAACCGCCGGATTCGACGTAGAGGAAGAAGGATCAGTCGTCGACCGCTCCGCGGGCGGTTCGGCTGCCCAACGCGCCGCTCGGCAAGCCCAGGCGGAAGCCCTCGCAGCTGACATTCGCCAGCGCGCCGCACAGTTGGTTGCCGTCGATCAACAAGTTGCCGGCAAAGTCACCGTCGCTGTGGCCGGGATTCGCGACACCTTCCCACCAGCCCCGACGCCGCGGGATGGCCGGGTGCAGGCTGTCGATAACCACACCTTCAAGCAAGACCCCCCACCACCTGATCCGAATGCTAACCCACCGTGGGAGAACCGGCCTCCACCAAAGACATTGGACGAAGTGCGAGACGCGTTGCGGCAATTGCAGCGCGGCAGGAATGGGCCGCACCGGGAATTGCCGACTCCAGAGGAGATCCAGAAGTTCTACGAGTGGTTGACCAGAAATTCTGTTGGAAATTTGCCGCCTTTCGGGTTCCCCCGCCGTCAGCTCGAGGACGGAACCGTGATTGAGATGCGCCCGAACAGCAGTTCCGGAGGGCCAGTGATCGAAGTCAAACCCCCTGGCGCCAAGCAGGGGCCGAAGGTGCACTTGCCACTGCCGTTCGTCGATGATCCGCCGCAACTGCCGCCGATTCTCGAGCACCCACCGTCGGCACCAATACCACCCAGCGCTGGACATCCTCTCCCAGCTCCGCTGGGGCCGACGCAGTTCTTTGACCCAGCCGACGTACCACCGTGGTTGAAAGACCCGTCGCCACCAGGATTCACCATCAGCCCGGTACAGCAGCCGCCAGCGTTTGACTGGGACAGGCCGGATGCCGCCCCACCACCACCGGCCGCCCACCCGGCACCGTCATCGTCGGGTGGCCAGTCGTGGTTACCTGAGATCGGGCACGATCTCAGCGAGGGGGGCAAGGCAGTGTTCGGATGGGTCGTCGTCGGCGGAGTCTTGGTGTGGACACTCCTTTCTGGCGTCGGGCAAAGCGGCGGGGCGGCCCTGCCGTGACCACGTCGTCTCCCCCGCCGCGTTGGCAGCCTCTGCCGTCATCGTCAATTGTCGAGACACTCTACGAAGATGAAGACATCGACGATGTCGTCGCTTTAACGGGGCCCGCAGCGCCGGAATGGTTGAAGCAGTTGACGATTCCGACGAACTGGCATCTACTTCGGCTGCCGGATGGTCCTGAACAGACGTTAGCGCGGATCGCGGTTTTTGGCCCTCTCGGTAACGGCGAGTGGCAAGCCGCCGACACGATCAACATCACCGGCTTCACCGGGTGGCCCACTTTTTACGATGTGTATCACAGTGCAGATAGCGCGCTGCGCGGGCTGCGTTCCACGGACATTGCCACCAGAGCACTGCCCGTTCCGCCGATCCAATGGACGGCGGCGATGCGCAGCTGTGGCACGGCTCTTTTTGGTGACCGAAGCGTGTGGCTCCAGCAGAGCCACTACGTTGCCGGCTCAGATCAGCCGCACGCGAGTCGGCTGACCGTGCACACCATCGTGGTCGATTCGGCGCTTCAAGAACAGTTGGCGGAGAACACTACTCATCTGAGCGACGAGGTGTATCACGGTTTTCTTAGCGCACTGTCCGAGGAGCGCCGCGCCCATTAGTCGTCGCTGGCGACCACCAATGCCACGCTTCTCGCGTGGCGGTTGATCAGGACCAATTCGAAGAAACCTGTGATTGAACCCACGGACGTGCCCCATCCCTCGTCGTGCTGGGCGGTGTCACGGAGGTCGAGCAACTGATAGGCACTAGTGGCTTCCCGAATCCGCGGATACAGCTCACGTTCCATCTCTGTGCGGCGAGGATCAGGCAGCGGCGCTGCGTATTCGGCCCAGGTGCGGATCAGGGTTTCAATATCGTCGGCAGAGGCTGAGAAAAAGGACTCCGGCGTTATGGCGCTTAGTTGGTATGGGCCGTGAATGGTTTTCATGTCCTCGTCGCCTGTGCCGTTGTAGCTGTCGCGGTAACGGACATGGCGCGTCAACAACGACAACACCTCGTGGTCATCGGCATCAGCCGGCAACTCGAATAGTTTGATGATGACCCATTGATAGGTGTGGTTGCGGAAGTTGATGAACTCGTCGCCCTGATAAACCAACAGCTCCTCAGCAGGCACCGCAACGCCTGGGTCATTCACCACCAGCCACCTTCTCCGTTCGACTGTGTTCTAACAGGTCCATAATGCTGTTGCCCGTTCACTCAAGAGCACACGCGAAAGTTCGCCGAGAATCAAGCCACCGGCACGACACCGCGTCGCGTGCATCCATGCTCGGCCTCCCGCGAATGTGCGGCTGGGCGCACACGCGACCGCGAATGTGCGGCTGGGCGCACACTCGGCGCGAATAGCGAAGCCTTGGGGCACGAAAAAGCCCCGGGGGCAAACCCGGGGCTTTTTCGATTGTTGACTAGCGGTAGTCGCTGTAGCCGTAGTCGTCCAGCGGAACCGCGGCACCAGTGGCCTGACCGAAGTCGGGGCTGTAGTACTGATCCTCGTAGGACGGGATCGTGTACGCCGCAGCGCGGGCTTCCTCGGTCGGCTGCACCTGGATGTTGCGGTACCGGTTGATACCGGTACCAGCCGGGATCAGCTTTCCGATGATCACGTTCTCCTTCAGACCCTGCAGCTTGTCGCTGCGGCAGTTGATCGCCGCATCGGTCAGCACGCGCGTGGTCTCCTGGAACGACGCCGCACTCAGCCACGAGTCGGTGGCCAGCGACGCCTTGGTGATACCCATCAGCACCGGACGGCCGGCGGCGGGCTCGGTGCCCTCGGCCACCACCCGCCGGTTCGACGCCTCGAACTCGGCACGGTCGATCAGCGAGCCGGGCAGGAACTCCGTCGAGCCCGAGTCGATGATGGTCACCCGGCGCAGCATCTGCCGGACGATCACCTCGATGTGCTTGTCGTGGATCGACACACCCTGGGCGCGGTAGACCTCCTGCACCTCCTTGGTCAGGTGGATCTGCACCTCACGAGGGCCCTGCACGCGCAGCACCTCGTGCGGGTCGGCCGAGCCTTCCATCAGCTGTTGACCCACCTCGACGTGGTCGCCGTCGGAAAGCAGCCGCTCGGAGCCGTCCTCGTGCTTGAACACCCGCAGGCGCTGACGCTTGGACAGCTTGTCGTAGACCACTTCCTCGCCGCCATCGTCAGGAACGATGGTGATCTTGTAGAAGCGCTCGCCGTCCTCAAGACGCACCCGTCCGGTGACATCGGCGATCGGTGCCTTACCGCGCGGCACGCGGGCCTCGAAGAGCTCCTGCACACGGGGCAGACCGCCGGTGATGTCCTCACCGACACCACCCTGGTGGAAGGTACGCATGGTCAGCTGCGTGCCGGGCTCACCAATCGATTGGGCCGCAACGATACCCACGGCTTCACCGATGTCGACGAGCTTGCCGGTGGCCATTGAGCGTCCGTAGCAGGTCGCACACACGCCGGTACCGGTGGTGCAGGTCAGCACGGAGCGGACCTTGACCTGCGTGATGGCGGCTGCCAGCAGCGCCTCAATCTGCGGGTCACCCAGGTCCTCGCCACGAGCGACGACGACCTTGCCCGCCTCGTCGACCGCGTCGGTACCCAAAGTCCGTGCGTAGGCCGAGGTTTCGATGTGCGGGTCACGGATCAGTGTGCCGTCGGGCTGACGCTCGGCCAGCTCGACAAGGATGCCCCGCTCGGTGCCACAGTCGGTCTCGCGGACGATGACATCCTGGCTGACGTCGACCAGACGACGGGTCAGGTAACCCGAGTCGGCGGTACGCAATGCGGTGTCCGCCAGACCCTTCCGCGCACCGTGGGTGTTGATGAAGTACTCCAACACCGTCAGGCCTTCACGGAACGACGACTTGATCGGCCGCGGGATGAACTCACCCTTCGGGTTGGTCACCAGACCCTTCATGCCGGCCAGGGTCCGCGTCTGGGTGAAGTTACCGGTGGCACCCGAGTCGACGATCGTGATGATCGGGTTGTCGGCCGGGTAGTGCTCCCGCAGCGCCTCACCAACCTCGTCGGTGGCTTCCTTCCAGATCTCCACCAAGGCCTCGTTGCGTTCGTCGTGGTTCAAAGCACCACGCTGGAACTGCTTTTCGACCTTGTCGGCGCGCTCTTCGTAGGCGTCGAGGATCTCGGCCTTGTTCGGCGGCACCAGCACGTCGGCCATCGAGACAGTGACACCCGATCGGGTGGCCCAGTGGAAGCCGGCGTCCTTGAGCTTGTCGACGGTCTGAGCGACCACGATCATCGGGTAGCGCTCGGCCAGGTCGTTGATGATCGCAGCCTGCACCTTCTTGTGCATCTGCTTGTCCACGAACGGGTACGCCACCGGGAGCAACTCGTTGAAGAGCACCCGGCCCAGCGTGGTTTCGGCGATCCAGGAATCGCCCGGACGCCAACCATTTTGGCCGAATCGCTCGGTTTCGATCTCGGCAGGCGGACGCAGTTGGGTCAGCCGCACCTTGATCTTGGCACGCACGCTCAACGCGCCGCGGTCCATCGCCATGATGGCCTCCGACGGTGAGGCGTACACACCCGACTCCGGACGGTCCTTGGCGGCGGGCACGAATTCGCCGGTGTCGCCTGGGATCTCGGTGGTCAGGAAGTACAACCCGGTCACCATGTCCAGTCGCGGCATGGCCAGCGGGCGACCCGAAGCCGGCGACAGGATGTTGTTCGAGGACAGCATCAAGATGCGGGCCTCGGCCTGCGCCTCGGCGCTCAGCGGCAAGTGCACGGCCATCTGGTCACCGTCGAAGTCGGCGTTGAACGCCTCACACACCAACGGGTGCAGCTGAATAGCCTTGCCCTCCACCAGCTGTGGCTCGAAGGCCTGGATGCCGAGGCGGTGCAGAGTCGGTGCGCGGTTCAGCAGCACCGGGTGCTCGGCGATGACCTCTTCGAGCACGTCCCACACCTGCGGACGCTGACGCTCGACCATGCGCTTGGCGCTCTTGATGTTCTGCGCGTGGTTGAGGTCCACGAGCCGCTTCATCACGAACGGCTTGAACAGCTCGAGCGCCATCAGCTTGGGCAGACCACACTGGTGCAGCTTGAGCTGCGGGCCGACCACGATGACCGAACGGCCGGAGTAGTCCACACGCTTACCGAGCAGGTTCTGCCGGAACCGACCCTGCTTACCCTTGAGCAGATCCGACAGCGACTTCAGCGGACGGTTGCCCGGTCCGGTGACCGGGCGGCCACGACGGCCGTTGTCGAACAGCGCGTCGACCGACTCCTGCAGCATCCGCTTCTCGTTGTTGACGATGATCTCGGGCGCGCCGAGGTCGATCAGCCTCTTGAGCCGGTTGTTGCGGTTGATCACGCGGCGGTACAGGTCGTTGAGGTCGGAGGTCGCAAAGCGGCCACCGTCGAGCTGAACCATCGGGCGCAGTTCCGGCGGGATCACCGGGACGGCGTTGAGCACCATGCCCATCGGCGAGTTGCGGTTCGTCTGGAACGCCGCAACGACCTTCAAACGCTTGAGGGCGCGGAGCTTCTTCTGCCCCTTGCCGTTCTTGATGACGTCACGCAGTATCTCGGCCTCGGCGTCGATGTCGAAGGTCTCGATCAGCTTCTGGATCGACTCCGCGCCCATGGCACCGGTGAAGTACTCGCCGTACCGATCGATGAGCTCGCGGTAGAGCACCTCGTCCACGATCAGCTGCTTGGGAGCCAGCTTGGTGAAGGTGGTCCAGATCTCCTCGAGGCGGTCCAGCTCACGCTGTGTCCGGTCGCGGAGCTGACGCATCTCACGCTCGCCACCGTCCCGAACCTTGCGCCGTGCATCGGCTTTGGCGCCCTCGGCCTCCAACTCGGCCAGGTCTGCTTCCAGCTTCTGCGCGCGCGCCTCGAGGTCGGCGTCGCGCTGGTCCTCGACCGCCTTGCGCTCGACAACCATCTCCGCCTCGAGGGTGGACAGCTCGTTGTGCCGCATCTCGTCGTCGACGGCGGTGATCACGTAGGCGGCGAAGTAGATGATCTTCTCGAGATCCTTCGGCGCCAGGTCGAGCAGATAGCCCAACCGCGACGGCACACCCTTGAAATACCAGATGTGGGTGACCGGCGCGGCGAGCTCGATGTGACCCATCCGCTCGCGACGCACCTTGGC
>DATAZN010000375.1:0-5586 GCA_036272035.1 Mycobacterium sp.
CCTTCCTCGGGTGGTTACACCACCCGAATTGTCGTCAGGCGGCCCTCGTTGAAAGTCTTCACCGCTCTATATGGCCTGGCTGACGCGGCTGAGCGCGCGCGGGAGCTCCGGGATGCCGGTGCCAGTGGCGTCGCCACCTTCGAGGGGCCGCACGATGTGTTCGCGCCGCTGACGTTGGCTGCAACGGTCTCCGACCTGAACCTGATGACCAATGTCGCGATCGCGTTCCCACGCAACCCGATTCATCTGGCGCACCAGGCCAACGACCATCAGCTGCTGAGCTCGGGACGATTCATCCTCGGCCTGGGAACTCAGGTCCGGGCTCAAATCGAAAAGCGGTTCGGCGCCGAGTTCGACAAACCGGTGGCCCGAATGACCGAGCTCATTGCGGCGCTGCGGGCGATCTTCGCGGCCTGGAACTCCGGTGCGCGGCTGGACTTTCGCGGCGATTATTACCGGCACACGCTGATGACGCCGACGTTCAACCCGGGCCCGAATCCGTATGGCCCGCCGCCGATCTACGTCGGCGCGCTCGGGCCGCGACTGACCCGTGCCGTCGCGCAGCACGCCGATGGTCTGCTGGTGATGCCATTCGGCTCGAAACAGTTCCTGCACGAGCACACCATGCCCATGGTGCGCGAGGGTCTGGAGGCGTCAGGCCGCCGCACCGCCGATTTGGCCGTGCTGCCTGAAATCATCGTCTCCGCAGGCGAAACCGATGCTGAACGCGAACAGGCCCACGCGCGGACACGCGCGCTGCTGGCGTTCTACGGCTCAACACCGGCGTACAGTCCGGTGCTGGCGGCGCACGGTTGGCAGGATCTGCAGCCCGAACTGAACACGTTGTCCAAGCAGGGCCGCTGGGAAGAGATGGGCGGGCTGATCGACGACGAGATGCTGCACACCATCGCCGCGTGCGGCACACCGGCTGAAGTCGCAAACCACATCCGCGACCGTGTCGACGGGATCGCCGACACCGTCTGCGTCTACCAGGCGGCGCCGTTGAGCCTCCAGACCCTGTCCGCGATCGTCGACGAATTACGCTGACGGGAAAGCCTTCCGGCGCCTTACGGCGCAACCGTTAACCAGTCCTTGAAGCCGGACGGGTCGTGGCGGCCCAGTGCGCCGTGCTCGTAGAGGCCCCAACCCTCGACCGAATCGCCGTTGCCGTCGCGGCACACCGCGCGCCCGACATGGTCGATGACGCCGAAACCGGATCGCCCGATGATCGCCAGGTCAGTCATGTCGTAGGTCAGCCGTTCGACGAACTTCTCGCCCTTCCACGTGCCGTGCAGCCAATCCGAGTCGCCGCCGTAGCCGCCGCCGACATGAATCGGCACCGGCAACTTGGACTCGACATCGAAGTGCACCGGGGTGCCGTCCGGGGCGGTGGTGTCGATGGTCGCGCCGGTCGGGATGCGTGTGCCGGACCGGTAGTGAATCTTCACCCGCGGCCAGCCGAGCTGTTCGACGCGTCCGTCGCGCCAGATCCGGGTGCAGTCGTTGAGTGAGCGAAACCCGTTGGGCTCTTCCTGGATGATCAATACGACCGCGAAGTCCTCGAATGCCATCGGCACGTACAACCACCACATGCCCTCGAAAGGCGGGTCGGCGGGCCGGCCGGCAGGCTCGGCTTCGCCGATCGGCCGAATGCCCCAGGACCGGTCGCGGCTGCCGATCCAGGTGGCCGGGTCGACGGCAATTTCCTTGCCGTCCAATACGATCCGGCCGCTCCAGCTGCCGAGCTGAGCGAAGCGCTGCGCGTTCAGCGTCACGCGATTACCCGTACGCAGGATGTGCGGCTGCTCCTGAACGACGTCGAACAGGCCTTCCCAGGTGAGATCGGCTGCGATGCCTTCCGTCTCGTCGAGGACGATCCGCAGTTTGTGCAGTGGGTCGATGACGTCGACGCGGTAGCCGTTGACGTTCTGGTTGAGCCGATCCTGATCGACGGCATCGGACAAATGCACCGCGGTCTGGGTGTCGCCGCGGCGGATGAGCATGAACGCGTCTTTGACCCCGAGGTTGGGGTAGTAACCGATGCCGCTGATCACGAAGATGTCGCCGGTGCGGTCGTGGGCGTTGAAGTAGGAGCGATCGTAGAAGTTGCGGTCCGAGGAACCCGGCCACGCGATCGGCTGCGGGACTTGGTGTACCGGGAACTCGTCGAGCGGTCCGAGCATTACTGATCCTCTCCGATAAGACGTTTCATCAGTCCTGAGTGATAGAACAGCGATTCGACGCTGTCAGGTTTCTCGGTCTCGCCGAAGTGCACCCGCCGGGCTCCGGTGCGCATGAACACGCAGGCCCACATGACCCCGGAGTAGACGTAGAACCAGTGCAGGTCGCCGATTTCGATGCCGGTGAGCCGCTGGTAAGTAGCCCGGACATCGTCCTCACGCATCACCCCGGGCAGGCCGGGCAGTGTCGCCAGGCCGGCAAGCTCCTGAAAGACCATGTGCGCAAAGATCATCCACGCGACATCGAGTTCACGGGGGCCTAGCGTCACCATTTCCCAGTCCAGCACCGCCACCGGATGGAAGTCGCGGTACAACACGTTGCCCACCCGGGCGTCGCCCCAGAGCAGCACCGGTTCGGTGGCCGCCGCTTCCTGCGGCCAGTTGTCCTGTAGCCATTGGAATGTGCGCTCCAACAGCGGTGATCGACCGATATCGGGCACCGCAAAGTCATACCAGGACCGCACCCAGTTGAAATGCCGGCGCAGCGCGGAATCGCCTTCCTGCCCTTCAGCTAGAAAGCCAAATATCTTCTCCGCGTACGGTATTGAATGCAGCTTGGCGAGCACTCCGACCGTTGCGTCCTGAAGCTCGCGCTGGCGCTCGACGGATGCGTCGGCGAACCAGTTGCCACCGAAGGTGTAGGGCATGACGTCGGGCGGCACCTCGCCGTCGACGTAATCCATCAAAAAGAACGGCGTGCCCAAGACCTCGCCGGTGGATTCCAGCCAGCGCACCCGCGGGACGGGAACGTCGGTGATCTCGCCGACTTTTCGAATCACGTCGAATTGGTGGTCTAGTCGATAGGTCGGGAACACCTGGACGTCCTCGGCGGTGGGCGCAACCCGCGCCACCAGCTTCTGCGTAACCGGCTTGCCGTCCTGCTCCCAACGCGCGGTCAGGATGATGGTCTCCGACGACATGCCGGTCGAGTCGATGCCGCTCTCGACGGTGACCTGCGGGGTTGCCCCGCCGGGCAGCACGGTGGACAGCCATGTCGACATCACCGCCGGCAGCGTGGTGACGTCGCGGCTGGAGCGCTGCAGTCGGTCGACTTGGTCGAGCACAGGTTCGTTTGGCACGAGGGTGCCTCCATTCTCTGAGACCTGTCGCGTCAATTACGATACGATGGGTAGCGTTATGAAAGCAGACCCATCCTCGGTTGACAAGGTCTCGGGTGCCGGCCGGCCCCGGGACCCGCGCATCGACGCTGCCATATTGACCGCCACCGCGGATCTGCTTGTCCAAATCGGCTATTCCAACCTCACCCTGGCCGCGGTGGCCGAGCGCGCCGGAACGACGAAGACGGCGTTGTACCGGCGATGGTCGAGCAAGGCCGAGCTGGTGCACGAAGCGGCGTTCCCGGTGGCGCCCACTGCGCTGATGGGCCCGACTCGCGGCATGGCCGCTGACCTGCGAGCGATGATTGCGGCGGCGCGCGACGTGTTCACTACCCCGGTCGTGCGCGCCGCGCTGCCCGGCCTGGTCGCCGACATGAGTGCCGACACCGAGCTCAACGCCCGGGTGATGTCCCGCTTTGCGGGTTTGTTCACCGCGGTGCAGGCGCGGCTCAGTGAAGCGGTGGAGCGCGGTGAGGTGCATCCGGACGTCGATCCGGACCGATTGGTCGAGTTGATCGGCGGGGCGACGTTGTTGCGGATGCTGCTGAGTCCGGACAAACCGCTGGACGACGCCTGGGTGGACCAGACCACCGCCATCCTCGTGCACGGCGTTACTCGCGAGGTAGGGTCTGGCCGGTGACCGGACGACTGGATGGCCGCACGGCGATCGTCACCGGCGCCAGCCGCGGCCTGGGCCGGGCAACCGCGCTGGCGCTGGCCGGCGAAGGTGCGGCGGTCGCCGTAGTCGGCCGCACCGAAAGTGTCTGGAACGAAAGGCTTCCCGGCACTATTGGTGAGACCGTCGCCGATATCGAGGCAGCCGGCGGACGCGCGTTGGCGATCCGGGCCGACCTGCTCGACCGAGACGACATTGCGCGGCTGGTCGACGAGGCTCGAGATGCGCTGGGCCCCATCACGATCCTGATCAACAATGCGGCGTTCACCGCGCCCGGTCGCCCGCCCAAGCCCGGCGACGACGCGCGCCCGAAACCGGCGAAAGCACAACCGGCTGGCTTCAGGCCGGACTGGCCGCCCCTGCTCGGAACGCCGCTGGGTGCGTATCGCCGCCACTTCGAGATCGCGGTGTTCGCCGCCTATGAGCTGATCCAGCTGGTCTGCCCGGACATGATCGCCGCAGGCATCGGCTCGATCATCAACATCAGCTCGGTGGCGTCTCGGCTACCGGGTGATGGCCCCTACGCCGACCGTAGTGGCGGCGTACTGCCCGGCTACGGCGGATCCAAAGCCGCGCTGGAGCATTTGACGTGGTGTGCGGCCTACGATCTAGCCGGCCACCATGTTGCGGTCAACGCTCTGTCGCCGTCGAAAGCGATTATGACGCCGGGTCTTTCGTATTACGCTCGCAAGTTCGACGATGTCGCCACCCCAGAGGAGTTCGCGCGGGCTGCGTTGGAGCTGACGCTGGTGGATCCGACGGCCGTGACTGGCCGGACGATCGGCCACCGGCATGTGCTCGACGGCAGCTTTCGCGCATTCCCGGGCTCGACCGGCTAGTGCCGTTCGGCGAGGCGTTTCAGATTGAGCAGTTGCCGTCGGGCCATGACGAGATCGCCGACTGATAGCGCCGGGGCCAGCCAACGGCTCATGGCCGTAGCAAGTTTCATCAGCAGGCGGGTTGACTGCCCATCGGGCACCAACCCGTAAGAGATGCAGGTTCCCATGATCTCGCCGGTAAGTTGCTCGGGCGGTGCGACGGCAAGGATGCGTCCGAACGGTCGGGTCGCCGCAGTGGAAAACGATTCGCCGACGACGGGCTCAGGTAGGCCGACGAGCTGCTGGGGTGAGCGGCGGCCCAGATTGTCGATCCAGTCGTAGGAGTAGGGCGCGATCCTGATCTGACTAACCCACCGCCACAGTGTCTCCGGGGTGGTCTGGACGGTGACTCCGCGCCATGCCTGCAAGGTCGGCGCCGGCACGAAGTCGTCGCAAGGGTAGTGGCGGGCGACCTCGTCGTCCGTCACATTCCAGCGATCGCCGATCATCTCAACTCAGGTTAACCGTCCGGTGGGTCCGGGTCTCCGCGGAGGAGTTCGTCGGGGTGGTGGGCGTGGTTGACTTCGGGGGGCCCGGTGCCGTCGGTCCAGCCCAGTCGCCCACTTTTGGTGACTTCGGTGTGTAATTCGCCGCGGCTTTCGCTGGCGTGATTCGGGCCGCATGCGAAGAACATCTTGTCCGCATCGGTGCGCCCGCCGCGGGCCCAGTGTGGT
>DATAZN010000376.1:0-13565 GCA_036272035.1 Mycobacterium sp.
CTCGTGTTCGCGATAGACCGGTACGGCCAGTTCCTCGACCCAGCCGGCCAGGATGCGCTCGATGTGGTTCTGCCACAGCGCAAGTCCATAAGGATGCCGGGTCGGGAAATCGCTGATGTCCAGTCGGATCTGGGAGAACCCGGCAACTTGCGCGATCTGGCCGCTGGTCAGGAACCGATCGGCGATTCCGCGTTGGTCGAGCACCTCGATCGTGCGGGAATGTAAACCGCCCGCGCGGGAGCCGATCAGATCCTGGTTTGTGCGCCCCTCGGCAATGGCGACGTCGACTCCCGCCAATGCCAATTCGCCTGCCAGCATGAGCCCGGTCGGTCCTCCCCCTGCCACGACGACGGAATGTCCGATGCTCACTTGGCAATCCCCCAATATCGCTGAGTTTTAGCTTCGGCCAGCGATTTTGCGCCATGACCCGGGGCTTGCCGCAAGCCCCGGGGATGAGCTATATGTTGAAGGTGAGGATGTGAATCCGTCCCCGCGTATGGCTGCAGTCGGCCGACTGTCTCGGCTTGAGTAGCGAACATCTTTCTGCCACAACGCTATACAGCAAATTCTGAATCGTCCCCGGCCGCTGAGATACCTGCCTACGATGGGCGCTGTGTCATCGAGTGACATCCGTACGCGTCAGCCGTGATCGCTTTCGTCTGTGCGATGCCGATGGAGTTGCGGCCACTGCGCCGCCGCCTTGGGTTGAGCAAATCCGGAGCGGGCTACGTCGGCAAGGTCGGCGACCGTGCGGTGATCGCAATGGTTACGGGGATCGGCACAGCCTTGGCGGGCAGTGCGACGGCCCGATTACTCGATGCAGTCGACGTCGAGTGGGTGGTGGTGGTAGGCATCACCGGTGCTATCGACGACGACATCCCGATCGGGGCGCTGATACTGCCCGAACAGGTCGTCGACGGCGCTGACGGGTCGGTGTATCGACCGACACCGCTTCGCGTCGGTAGCGCCCACGGGACGATGTGGACCACCGACGAGTTACTGACGGATCGGGCCATCCATGCCGATCTGAGATCGCGTGGCGTGGTGTCGCTGGATATGGAGACGGCTGCGATCGCAAAGGTGTGTGACCAGCGTGGCGTCGCTTGGTCAGTGGTGCGGGCAATCAGCGACCGGGCCGGCGACGGCACCGTGGACGCCGAGATCGCGGGCCTCACCCACTCTGATGGCACCGCGAACCGTGCAGCGGTCGCACGTTATCTGGTCAGGCATCGCAATGCGCTGCCCCGTCTGGCTCGGCTCGCCAAAGGATCGAATCGTGCGGCCGGACGGGCTGCGAACGCCGCAATCATGGCAGTAAGCAGGTCGGTTAATTCTTGACCAACTCCAAATTAGGTCTTGACCGACTCCAGATAAGAGCGGCATATTGAGGGTCGTGTCGTCAACGTCGACGGATTACTCGGCGCAGCTGCGGATGGCCGATCTTCGGGTGACCCGGCCCAGGGTCGCCGTGCTGGAAGCGGTGCATGACCATCCGCACGCTGACACCGAGACTATTCTGACCGCGGTCCGCAGCGGACTTCCCGATGTCTCGCGACAGGCCGTGTACGACGTTCTTAACGCGTTGACCGCCGTCGGGCTCGTTCGTCGGATCCAGCCATTGGGCATGGTTGCCCGCTATGAGTCGCGGGTCGGCGACAACCACCATCACGTCGTGTGTAGATCCTGCGGCGTAATCGCCGACATCGATTGCGCTGTGGGTGACGCGCCGTGTCTGACCCCGTTCGACGGCGACAACGTGCTGGAGGGCTTTGTTCTCGACGAGGCCGAAGTCATCTACTGGGGCCTGTGCCCCAACTGTTCGACCGCAATGTCTCGATCACAACCGTGATCACAGCCCATTTCACCCACCCCTGAAAGGAAAGCAGTGTCATCCGATACAGCCCACAAGGGCAGCGAAAGCGAAAACCCGGTAATCGACGCGCCCGAACCGAAGTCGGACGCTCCCCTGAGGAACCAGGACTGGTGGCCCAATCAGGTCGACGTGTCGAGGCTGCATCCTCAAGTGGCAGAGGCCAATCCGCTTGGTGAGGACTTCGACTACGCCGAAGAGTTCGCCAAGCTCGACGTCGACGCACTAAAGGCAGACCTGGTATCGGTGTTGACCACCTCACAGGACTGGTGGCCAGCAGACTACGGCCACTACGGCGGTTTTTTCATCCGGATGAGTTGGCACGCCGCCGGCACCTACCGGATCTATGACGGCCGCGGCGGCGGCGGTCGGGGCATGCAGCGGTTTGCCCCGCTCAACAGCTGGCCGGATAACGCCAGCCTGGACAAGGCGCGCCGGCTGCTGTGGCCGGTTAAGAAGAAGTACGGCAACAAACTCTCATGGGCGGACCTGCTGGTACTCGCCGGCAACGTAGCCCTGGAGTCGATGGGGTTCAAGACCTTTGGGTTCGCCTTCGGCCGCGAAGACATCTGGGAGCCAGAGGAAATCCTCTTCGGAGAAGAGGGTGAATGGCTGGGCACCGACAAGCGTTACTCCGGCAAGCGCGACCTCGCGGAGCCGTACGGTGCGACCACGATGGGGCTGATCTACGTCAATCCCGAAGGGCCCGAAGGCAAACCAGACCCGGTTGCGGCCGCGGTGGACATCCGCGAGACGTTCGGCCGGATGGCGATGAACGACGAGGAGACCGCCGCGCTGATCGTCGGCGGGCACAGCTTCGGCAAGACCCACGGCGCGGGTGATGCTGATCTGGTCGGTCCTGAGCCCGAGGCCGCCCCGATCGAACAACAAGGGTTGGGCTGGAAGAGCTCCTACGGCAGCGGTAAGGGCGAGGACACCATCACCAGCGGTCTGGAGGTGGTCTGGACCACGACACCGACCAAGTGGGGTAACGGCTACTTGGAGAACCTGTACGGCTACGAGTGGGAGCTGACCAAAAGCCCGGCCGGCGCATGGCAGTTCACGGCGAAAGACGGTGCGGGTGCAGGCACCATCCCCGACCCGTTCGGCGGGCCCGGCCGCGCCCCGACGATGCTCGTTACCGACATCTCGCTGCGGGAGGACCCGATCTACCGCGAGATCACCAAGCGCTGGCTGGATCACCCTGAGGAGCTGTCCGTTGCCTTCGCCAAGGCGTGGTACAAGCTGCTGCACCGTGACATGGGACCGCTCTCTCGCTACCTGGGACCGTGGATTGCCGAGCCGCAACTTTGGCAGGACCCGGTACCGGAGGTCGACCATAAGCTGGTCGACGACAAGGACGTCGCTGCCCTGAAGAAGAAGGTGCTCGAGTCCGGCCTGTCCGTTCCGCAGTTGGTCAAGACCGCTTGGTCGGCGGCAGGGAGCTACCGCAACACCGACAGGCGCGGCGGCGCCAACGGCGGACGGCTTCGCCTTGAGCCGCAAAAGCATTGGGAAGTCAACGAACCTTCGGAGTTGGAGAAGGTATTGGCGGCGCTGGAGAAGATCCAGCACGACTTCAACGACTCTGCGTCCGGCGGAAAGACGATCTCGTTGGCTGACCTGATCGTGTTGGCCGGCTCCGCGGCAGTCGAGAAGGCGGCCAAGGACGCCGGGTACGACATCGCGGTGCATTTCTCGCCCGGTCGTACCGACGCCTCGCGGGCGAACACCGATGTGGAGTCGTTCGCGGTTCTCGAACCGCGGGCCGACGGCTTCCGCAACTACGCGCGGGCGGGTGAGAAGGCGCCGCTGGAGCAACTGCTTGTCGAGCGGGCGTACCTACTCGGTGTGACGGCTCCGGAGCTGACCGTGCTCGTCGGTGGACTCCGTGCTCTGGGCGCCAACCACGGCGGCAGCAAGCACGGCGTGTTCGCCGACAAGACGGGCGTACTGACGAACGACTTCTTCGTCCACCTGCTCGACATGAACACCGAGTGGAAGGCATCGGAGACCGCGGAGAACGTCTACGAGGGCCACGACCGGTCCTCGGGTGCACTGAAGTGGACCGCGACCGCGAACGACCTTGTGTTCGGGTCGAACTCGGTGCTGCGTGCGTTGGCCGAGGTGTACGCGCAGGATGACGCGAAGGGGAAGTTCGTGGAGGACTTCGTCGCCGCGTGGGTCAAGGTGATGAACAACGACAGGTTCGACCTCAAGTAACACCCGATAGCACGACACTGCACCCCGTGGGTACTTGCTCGCGGGGTGCAGTGCGTCAGCATCGAAGTGCTGAGTCCCTCGCTACGGCTGAGGATCGATCAGGTCGCGGAACCGCGCCGCAGCGCAGACGCCCGCGCCCGCGGTGTGGGCCCGGTTGGCCAGCGCGGCGTCCGACGTCACGACGTTGATCTCCTGAGGGTTATCGTCGGCGCAAACGATCCGGATGATCTCGTCATCAGCCGAATTCGCAGTTGCTTTGGGTGCGTGGTGTATCCGGATCGCGGACGAGTGAATCGGTGGCGACGTCGGACCTTCGAAAACCACGGTGACCTGATGGCCATCCGGCGCGGCCCATCGCTCAAGCTGTTCGACAAGCCGGACTCTTGCTCCCTGACGATCTTTCCACCAGCCGTCCGGTCGCGTCCCGATGACGTTCATGGCATCGACGATCCAGCGCACACAGCTGACGGTACTGATCGAATGCGGTGGCAGTATGAATACGTGGATTTGCAGGCGCGGAACAACGTGAGGATTGCCGGAGCCGAAAATGGTCCGACGATCATGCTCGCCCATGGGTTCGGGTGCGATCAGAATCTGTGGCGACTGGTTGAAGCCCGACTCGCATCGAGCTTCCGGTTGGTCCTGTTCGATCACATCGGCTGCGGTGCCTCGGACCCCGCAGCATGGGACCCCGAGCGCTACGAGGCACTGCAGGGATATGCCGACGATATCCTGGGCATCGTTCGTGAGTTGGATCTGCGCGACGTGACATATGTGGGCCATTCGGTAGCCGCCATGATGGGAGTGCTTGCAGTCGCGACCGATCCGAGCCCCTTCGCCAGGTTGGTCCTACTTACTCCCTCACCGTGCTACATCGACAGTAGCGACTATCGCGGTGGCTTCTCGCGCGCCGACATCGATGAATTGTTGGACTCACTCGAGAGCAACTACCTTGGTTGGTCGCGAGCGATGGCGCCGGTGATTATGGGAGCCCCGGATCAACCTGAACTTTCCGACGAGCTCACTGATAGCTTCTGTCGCACCGACCCGGCATGCGCCCGGGTATTCGCACGCACCACTTTCCTGTCCGACAATCGCGGTGATCTTGCCCGAGTATCGATTCCTACTCTGGTGATTGAATGCGCACACGATACTTTGGCGCCGCGCGAGGTTGGTGCTTATGTCCACCAACGAATCGACGGAAGTGAGCTGGTAACGCTCGACGCCGTTGGCCATTGCCCCCAGCTCAGCGCTCCGGACATCACCGCACAGGCGATCGCTGAGTTCGCCGGGGCGACGTGAACCCCGAGCCCGAGTGCGCCTCACCTGCCGAGGCTCTCAGCACTGAGGACCTGTACGAGAACGCGCCTTGTGGCTACATTGTGGCTAGGCTTGACCGGAGCATCATCAGCGTCAACGCCACTCTTTTGACGTGGCTCGGCCACGAGCGAATCACGTTGACCGACAAGCCTTTCACTGACTTGCTGGCCGTAGGTAGCCGGATACACTACGAAACGCATTTTGCGCCACTGTTGCAACTGCACGGTGAGCTGACGGGCATTACCGTGGATTTGGTGACCGCGGGGGGCGCACGACTTCCCGCGTTCCTCACCGCCAACATCAAATCTGATGTCAACGGCCGACCACTTCTGCTGCGCATCGCGATTCACGACGCAGGCGATCGGCGCTCGTACGAGCGCGAACTCCTCGATGAGCGACGACGGGTGGAACAGGAACGTGCGCGGGTTCAGGTGTTCGCACGGACTTTGCAACGGTCGTTGCTGCCGCCCTCGCTTTCACCTCCCGAAGGCCTGGAGGCATCTGCGCACTACCACCCCGCCTCCGCGGACGATGTCGGCGGAGATTTCTACGACTTGTTCCCGCTTACGCATGACAAGTGGGCTTTCTTCATCGGTGATGTGAGCGGCAAGGGCGCCGGCGCCGCCGCGGTGACTTCACTGACCCGCTACACCTTGAGGGCTGCGGCGGTCTTCGATGCCGACCCCGTCGCGGTGTTGGAGAACCTGCATGCTGTGCTGAGCCAGGAGTTTCGCGATACCGTAAACCAATTTGCCACAGTCATTTTCGGAATTCTCACGCCGCACGACGGCGAGTTCGCCATCGAGCTCGCCAGCGCGGGGCATCTTCCTCCGTTAGTGCTCGGTGCCGACGGCGGGGCACGTTACGTGGACACAATCGGTGGCCAGCCCGTCGGCATCCCCATGGAGCCGAAATTCGCTGCTACCCGGATTCGGCTTACACCGGGCGACACGCTGGTTCTTTATACGGATGGGTTGACCGAGGCGCGAATAGGCGACGGCGCGGAGCGCTACGACCATTCCGGAGCATTGCTGGAATTCGCTGCCGCACAAGCGCCGACTAGCGCGTCGGGGGTTGTCGCAGCGATTCAGTCGCTACTGGATGGATTCGGCTCAGGTGTGGAGGATGATGTCGCGGTGTTGGCGCTGGGCGTACCTGTGAAGATGCAGCCAGTCGCGCCGAGGTCCCCGAGTGAGGTTTAACCGATGAAATTTGTACTGGCCGCGTATGGGAGTCGGGGCGATGTCGAGCCGTGCGCCGTCGTCGGTCGGGAGTTGCGGCGCCGAGGTCACGACGTGCGCATAGCGGTTCCACCTAACATGGTCGCGTTCGTCGAGTCAGTCGGTCTCGATGTGATGGCCTATGGGCCTGACTCCCACGCGCAGCTGAACACGGCGGCGGATTTTTTCGTCGGCAACATGAAGAACCTCTACGCCGCGCTGCCAGAGGTCGTGGAACGTGTCACCAAGGTCTGGGTGGACAAGGGCACGGCGCTCGCATCGCTCGCGGAAGACGCCGACCTGCTTGTGACGGGCATGAACGAGCAGCGGCTCGCGGCGAACATCGCTGAACATCAAGATGTTCCGTTGGTTGCACTGCACTTCTTTCCGTCGCGGTTGCAGCCGTCCGGGCAGCTCAATTCCCAGCTTGTCAAGATCTCCGAGGAACCCCTGCGTCGGGCGCTGGGCCTGCCGGAGGCGCCCGAGCCCGCGCCGGCATTGATGGAGATCCAGGCCTACGACGAACGGTGCTTGCCGGGGCAGCCTGACGAATGGGCAGAACCGGGCAAGCCGTTCGTCGGTGCCCTCACCCTGGAGTCGCCGACCGATGCTGACGACGCCGTGCTGTCGTGGATTGGCGAGGGAACTGCGCCCGTTTATTTCGGCATGGGCAGCACGCCGATTTCTCCTCCCGCCGAGATCGTCGAGATGATCGTGGCGGTGTGCGCGCAACTGAACCAGCGGTTGCTGATCTGCACCGGGCCCAACGACTTGTCCGAGTTCGAACGTTTCGACCATGTCAAGCTTGCCAGCGCGGTGAATCACGCGACGATCCTCCCCGGTTGTCAGGCGGCCGTGCATCATGGCGGCGCGGGCACCACCGCAGCGGCCATGCGCGCCGGTGTGCCGTCGCTGATTCTGTGGCTCTGGCTCGATCAGCCCGTGTGGGCGGCCGGTGTTCAACAGTTGAAGATTGGTGCAGCGCAACGCTTCTCGGATGTCAATCAACTATCGCTGACCGTCGGGTTGAGATCGATTCTCACACCGGAATACCTTGCTCGGGCTCGCGACATTGCCGCAGAAATGATATCGCCGCACGAAAGCGCTTCCAGTGCTGCTGATTTCGTGGAAGCCGCCGCTAACGGGGACTAGATCACCGGCCGAGGTCCCATTGACCGAAGTCGGGGGCGAGTACCTCGTCGACGTCGATGTTGATGCCACCAAGAAGTGGACCGGGGTTCGACGGGGTGTTGACCACCTCTTGGTACAACACCGCGGTGGACTCGCGTTGTCCACGAGACCAGGACTTGGTCTGCCAGGCCCATTGGTGCCCTGCTGTAGTGGAGTGGCCGAGGACGCCGTCGTTGGTCGCCCACTGGCAAGCCTGAAAATGTCCGTAGATCCCGGTTCGCGCAGTGCCCAATACCGAATTGATACCGCGAAACCAGTTGACGGCCAGACCGTTCCAGGTGTCGACGTTGATATCGTCGTCGACGCTGAAGAAGATCGGGGCGGAGTCGCTGCCTCCGGCGGCGGAGTGGAGTCGCAACGCGGTGTGCGCGTCCGCTACCCCACCATCGAACCCGCGGGTGAAATCCGAGGGTGCGGTTCCGCCCGGTTTGCCGTATTGGAAGTTGCTGACGATATGCAATCCCGCAGCGCGTAGCGCGTCGGCGTAGTCGCGGGTGATGGGCTTCGCCTCGAAGTTCGCGCCCGGTCGCGACTCGGACACGTAGTTCACCACTCCGGCGTAGCCGGCCGATTTGATTTCGTTCGGCGCGATTCGGCGCTCGGCGAAGTCGATCAGCCTCGGGTTGTCAGCCGACGCTTTACGCTCATCGAGGGTCGCGCCTAACGGCGCGAGGCTCAGCAGAGCCGCGGCCGCAGCGTATTTGGCCAGTTCGCGTCGTGAGAAGAATGATTCGCCCATGATCCAGCCTCAACGGGTAAGGAGGGCCGTGGCACTCCAGGGTCTTCTGCCCGGGTGACGTGGATTCGGTTGCGGCACCCACACGAGCGGCTTCATGAACATCGGCAACCTGCGGAACCGGTTGGCCGCCGCCATCAGCGATTCGGACTCGAGCACCCGCCAGCCGAGGTCTTCGAAGTACGCCAGTCCGTTGTCGGGTGCGAATATGAACGGCGCGTTCTGCAGCATGCCGGACATCTTCTCGTTCATCAACCTCTTCAAGCCCGGACCGCCGAAGTCGAACATCCACCAGGCGACCTCGGGTCGGTTGATCGCGTCCGAAAGTGCTTTGACATCACGGTCTTCCAGATACATCAACAAGCCCTCGGTCAACACGAGAGCTCTGGTGGCGCCGTCCAGTGCCTCGTCGAAGAAGGCGTCGCGGGCCACCGGGTCGGCAAGATCGACCGCCGACCGGGTCAACCGGCACCGCGGTGTCTGGTCGGCCAGGAGTTGCGTCTTCTCCGCGAGTAACTCCGGAAGGTCCGCCTCGATCCATGGAAAGTCAGACGGAAGGTTCAGTCGGTACGGGCGGGTGTCCAAGCCGGCCGCCAGGTTCAGCACCCGGTCGCAACCGTCGGCGATCGCTTCGGCGATCGCGTCGTCGATGATCTTGGTGCGTGCGATGAGCCACCAGCCGCTGCGGCTCGTCACCGGAGTCTTGGCGACGATCGCGCGGCCGTGCTCGCCCGCGAGACGCTCGGCCAGTGGATCTCTGAACAGCGCGTCGGCCCGCGCTGATTCGGTGGCCCGGTACAGAGCCGTCCACCGGGCCGTGTCCGAAACGTGGGTGATCAAATGCCCGGGGTCTGACATACGTTGCTGTATAGCACTCGGGCGCTGGTGGAACACCGATGGGTCGTGTACAAGGGTCTCATGAAGGATCCGGCCGTGAGGTCGTTCAGTCCGTCCACGTTGGGCGAGGCGGTGGTCAGGCGGTTGTATCGCCGGGCGGTGGTGACGACGCAGATCACGGTGCCCGCCGTTCCCAGCCTGATCGACGAGTACCTCAAGATGTGCGACAACGTCTTTGCCGTCGCGGGCGTCCAGTACACCGCCGAGGAAGCTGGCCAACTGAAGACGGTGCTGGAGGCCGAGTTGGCCAAGGCCTACACGGCCTCCCGTTCGAACATCGTGGTCTCGTTTCATGCGCCGTTCGGCATCTCGATGAATTACCGGGTCACAACCGAATCCGTGACACTGGGCGGCGCCTACGACGGCTGGCTCAGCACCCGCGAGGGACCGCTATTCGGTACTGAGCCGGACGCCCGGGTGTGGGCGCTGTCCGGCGAAGTGGCGGACCCCCAGGCTTATCCCGTTCTCGACGTCGGTGCGGGAACGGGCCGCAATGCGTTGGCTCTGGCGCGGCGTGGCCACCCGGTGGATGCGGTGGAGATGAGTCCGAAGTTCGCCGACATCATTCGTGCGGAGGCCGACCGCGAATCGCTTCAGGTCCGTGTCATGGATGGCGACGTTTTCGAGACAATGGACGGTGTTCGCCGCGACTATCGGCTGATCATCCTTGCCGAGGTGGTCCCCGACTTCCGCAGCACCGGTGAGTTACGCGGCATATTCGAACTCGCCTCCGATTGTCTGGCTCGCGGTGGCCGGCTGGTCTTCAATGCCTTCCTCGCGCGTGAGGGCTACACCCCCGACGATGCGGCGCGTGAACTCGGGCAGCAGTGCAACACGATGATTTTCACGCGTGACGAACTGAACGCCGCATCGTCTCAGCTGCCCGTTGAGCTCGTCGCCGATGACTCGGCTTACGAGTACGAGAAGACGCATCTGCCCGACGGCGCCTGGCCGCCCACCGAGTGGTTCGAGGGGTGGGCCAGCGGCCTCGACCTGTTCGACGTCGAGCGTCAAGAATCCCCAATCGAGTTGCGCTGGCTCGTATATCAGAGAAGGTGAGGGACAGTCATGGCGGATGCACTCCACTTCGTCGACGCGAACGGACTGAAGTTCGCCTATCTCGAAGAAGGAACCGGGCCACTGGTGCTGATGCTGCATGGGTTCCCCGATACCGCGCACACCTGGGACGACCTGAGCTCCCGCATCGCGGCCAAGGGATATCGCGCGGTAAGCCCCTTCATGCGGGGGTATCACCCCACCGCGATCCCGGATCGCGACGCCGACCAAGAGACGTTGGCGCGCGACGCCCTTGCGCTGGTTGACGCGCTCGGCGCCAGGGAGGCCGTCATCATCGGCCATGATTTCGGAGCTGGGGCCGCTTACGGCGCGGCGGCGCTCGGCCCCGATCGAGTAACCAAGCTGTTCGCTCTCGCCATTCCCCACCCAGCCGCGCTCAGGCCGTCGCTGAAACAGCTCTGGGGCGCCCGCCACTTCGCGGTCTACAAGTTGCCAGGGGCGCCGAACCGGTTCGCGCGCAACGACTTCGCGGCACTGCCCGCGATCTGCAAGCGATGGTCGCCGGACTGGGACCCCGACCCGAAAGAATTCGATCCGGTTCGGGCGAGCTTCTCGAACCGGGCGAGCTTGAACGCGGCGTTCGGCTATTACCGGAAGCTGTCGCCGGTGCCCTCTGCATCACTGAAGACGCGAATCACCGTGCCCACGGTTGTGTTTGCCGGGCTCGGTGATCCCGTCGCGAAGCCCTCGGACTATCGGGATGCCGCCCGCATGTTCGACGGTGATTACCTCGTCGAAGAGGTGCCAGGCGGACATTTCATGCACCGCGAGCACCCCGATACGTTCGCGGAGCGCCTCCTCGCTCATCTGTGATCGGCACGCCACCGCGGCTGGCTGCTATCGTGCTGGGCCTATGCCCGAAATGGATCGTCGCACCATGATGTTGATGACGGGCTTCGGCGTGCTGGCAGCCGCGGCTCCTCTCCCGCAAGCCCAGGCCTACCCACGCCCACCAGCAGCGCCGCAGGGCGGATACATCTTTCAAGACGAATTCGATGGCGCCGCCGGCTCCGCGCCTGATGGGGCGAAATGGGCAGTGGCCAAAGCGCGCGAGGTAATCAAAGACCCGACGCAGTGGGAGTTGCCCGAGAACATCGGCCAATACCGAGACGATCGCCGCAACGTCTTTGTCGATGGCAAGTCCAACCTGGTTCTTCGCGCCGCGAAAGACGGCCCCACCTTCTACAGCGGCAAGATCCAGAGCCTGTGGCGAGGCGGCGTCGGCCACACCTGGGAAGCACGGATCAAGCTCGATTGCCTCACCGCCGGCAGCTGGCCCGCCTACTGGCTGGGAAATGAGGACCAGGGCGAGATCGACGTCGTCGAGTGGTACGGCAATGGCAGCTGGCCGTCGGCGACCACCGTGCACGCGAAAGCCAACGGCGGTGAATGGAAGACCCACAACATCCCGCTGGACAGCGGCTGGCACACCTGGCGATGCCAGTGGGACGCGGCCGGTATCCGCTTCTGGAAAGACTGGGTCGACGGCGCACAACCGTATTTCGACGTTCCGGCGGACTCCTTGCCGGATTGGCCGTTCAACGGCCCCGGCTACGTCGTCTACCCGGTGTTCAACCTCGCGGTTGCCGGGTCCGGCGGCGGCGACCCTGGCCCGGGCACCTACCCGTCGCAGATGCTGGTCGACTGGATCCGGGTCTGGTGACGCGCACAGCCTGAAAACACGAAGGTGAGCATGCAAAATGCAGGCTCACCTTCGTCACGGGCGATGCGGTCAGAAGTTATTGCAGGTGACAGCGACCTGGTTGATCAGCGGGAGGTACTCGTTCGCCGCTCCCGGGAACTGCGCCTGGGCTTGCTGAGCCATTTGGATGCGCTGTGGCGGCGGCGAAGCGAGATATCTCTGCAGGAAGCCACTTGCCATGCCTGAGCTGGTGAGCTTTGATCCGGCACCCGGTGACTGCGCATTCAGCGCCGCCACAACCTGTGGATAACTGCAGGTGGTGTTGATTGCCGCCGGCGACAGGTCGTCCGCGGACGCGATCCCCGCGCCAGCGAGCACCGACAATGCCAGACCCCCGGCTACGGCAGCCAGTTTGCTCAACGAACGCGTGACCATATGTGGGACACCTTCCAAGTGATGAAGCGTCGAACCTCGACGCCGAGAACACGAGTTTACCGGAAGGATTCGGGGGGCGGCCTTGCCGAACATCCCGCCACCTCGGCCGACGCAGCCCACGCTCACCCCGCAACGCCGTGTCACAGGTACTTTTTGGGTATGGCCGAGCGCCCGGTCCGCAACCCGGCAGTGGACTTCTACCGCGTGTCGGGGGTGGTTCTCATCGTGCTGGGCCACTGGCTGGCCGGAGCGGTGATCTACCGCGACGGTGTCTTCGGTCGGCAAAATCCGCTCGTTGATCAACCCTGGACACAGTGGTTGACGTGGCCCTTCCAAGCCGTTCCCGCCTTCTTTCTGGTCGCCGGTTACGCCGCTGCGGTCTCGTGGAGCCATCGATGCGCTACCGAGGGGGTGCCGCGCCAGACCTGGCTGCATCATCGACTGGGCCGGGTACTCGGGCCTTCGGCGGTGTATGTCGCGCTGGTGTCGGTCGTTGTCGCTGTCTTTGACAGAGCTGGGACGGCCGGGTCGACCCTGGAATATGCGGGCTGGGCGGTGGCGATGCACCTATGGTTCCTCGCCGTCTATCTTGTAGTGGTTTCGCTCACGCCGATTGCGATTGCGGCACAACGCCGTTGGGGACTCTTAGTTCCTGCGTTGCCGGCGGCGGGCGTCGTGGCCGTCGACGTTGCCTCGCTGGCCGGTCACGTGCCATATCTGGGTTGGCTGAACTATCTGCTGTGCTGGGCGGCGCTCTACCAACTCGGAATAGCTTGGCAGAAAGGGTCTTTAGCGGGGTTGCGACCGGTAATGCTTGCCGCCGGATCGGCATGCGCGCTGGGGCTGTTGATCTGGTTGGGCCCCTACCCGGTCAGCATGATCGGCGTTCCGGGCCAGGCCGTGCAGAATACCGAGCCGCCGTCGGTGGCAATGCTGGCATTCGGGTGTGCGCAA
>DATAZN010000377.1:0-2948 GCA_036272035.1 Mycobacterium sp.
CGAACAGCTGCGAATTCGCGGTGGCGTTGTTTGCCCTGCTGCGCGTCGGCGCGATCCCGGTGATGTGCCTGACCGGGCACCGCGCGGCCGAGTTAGGACACTTCGCCGCGGTCAGCGAAGCAACAGCGCTGCTAATCCCGGATAGCGCAAGCGGTTTCGACTACCGCCCGATGGCGCAGGAACTCTCACGCGACCATCCCGGGCTGCGTCACATCGTCGTCGACGGCGACCCAGGACCTTTTATGTCGTGGTCGCAGGTATGCGCTAGCAACGTCCAACCGCCCGAACCCCACAATCCAGATCCCGAGTATCCCGCACTGCTCTTGGTGTCGGGTGGTACTACCGGCACACCGAAGCTCATCCCCCGCACCCACAACGACTACGTCTACAACGCCACGGCCAGCGCTGAGCTTTGCAAGCTCACAGCCGAGGACGTATATATGGCGGCTTTGCCTGCCGCGCACAATTTTCCGCTGGCCTGCCCCGGACTACTGGGTGCTATCGCGGTAGGCGCGCCCACCGTCTTTCTCAGCAACCCCAGCCCGGAGTCGGCATTTGGCGCCATCGCGCGCCACGGCGTCACTGTCACCGCGCTGGTGCCGGCATTGGCCAACCTGTGGGCACAGGCCACCGAATGGGAGCCAGAGGCCCCAACCTCGTTGCGGCTGTTACAAGTTGGTGGCGCCAAGCTGGAAGCCCATGATGCTCATCGAGTCCGCGAGACATTGACACCGGGCCTGCAGCAAGTTTTCGGCATGGCCGAAGGGCTGCTGAACTACACCCGGCTCGGCGAGCCGCCGAATGTGGTCGACCGCACCCAAGGTCGACCACTCTGCGTCGACGACGAACTGCGCATCGTCGACGACGCCGGCCAACCCGTCCCGGCCGGCACCGAGGGTGAACTGCTGGTGCGAGGCCCGTACACCTTCAACGGGTACTTCCGTGCCGAAGAAGCCAACGCGCGTTGCTTCGACCCGGAGGGCTTCTACCGCAGCGGCGATCTCGTCCGTCAACACCCCGACGGGAACTTGGAGGTCACCGGACGGGTGAAAGACGTCATTCATCGCGGCGGTGAGACCATTCCCGCGGCCGATCTCGAAGAGCACCTGCGAACCCACCCGGCGATCTCGTCAGCGGCGGCGGTAGCGCTGCCCGATCCATACCTGGGCGAAAAGATTTGTGCGGCAGTCGTTTTCTCTGGAAGCCCGGTGACGCTGACGGAGCTGAACGCCTATCTCGACCAGCGCGGCGTCGCTAGGCATGCACGGCCGGATGTGCTGAGCGCGCTGACGGCGTTGCCGACCACGCCGGTCGGCAAGATCGACAAGAAAGCCATTGTCCGACAATTACAGTCTTAAGATTCGGCTGACGGATTCATCGAGTTCGGACAGAGATTACTTACCTTTCGCCACTAGCCTAAACATCATGAAAGCAAGTGTTGACAGCAATTCGCCTGCGGTAAATGGCCGCGTCGAGGCGAGGCGGTCATTCTTGTCAACCGCCCTCTCGGTGCTTGCCGCTGGCGCGACCTTTTTCGGAGCAGGCGCAGCGATGGCGTCTCCGTCCAGCATGAGTCCCGGAGATGGCCTGCTAGCGTTCCACGTCGAGTAGTTCGGCCGTCGCCTCCCACAGTCGCGACTCGCGAACCGGGTCGATGGCGAATGGTTTCACATCGCGTTTTTCGTCTTTGAGGACGAATGCGCCATCACTCAAATGGGCCCAGCGGTCGTCGAGAACGACCGATGCGAGCAGCGGACCTGATCGTCTGGGCGACGAGACGCCGGGGATGCGGTCAATCACACGGCCTATCTTCTGCAGACCGGGGCCGTGCCCTCTGCTCAGTCCGGTGCCAGGCATGAATCCGGGCTCGAACACCATGAAGTTGATCCCCGCGGGTGCGCGCCGCTGCAATTCGTGCGCGTAATAGAGAATCGCGAGTTTGGAGTTGGAGTAGGCGATTCCGGCGCTCTCGAGGGTGGCCGGCACGTCGGCCGGGGTAGGCTCGGCAAGCTCGATCGGATCGCGCCAGACCGCTGGTGCGACTCGCAGGATCCGACGGAAGATGTTCTGGTGGTACGTGTTTGACCCCAGCAGCGCCACCCTGGCGGGCGCCACCAGCGAGTCGAGGAGATCGCCAATGAGCTGCGCGTGCGCGAGATGGTTCACCGCGAAGGTGAGTTCGTAGCCGTCCGCCGAGGCATTGTGGGTATCGCCCACCGAGACGCCGGCATTCGCCACGATCGCCCGAAGCGGACGCACCGCGCCCATCGCCAATAGGTCCTTGGCCTGGCGTGCCGCATCGCGGACGTGAGCCAGCCGGGCCAGGTCGCAGCCGATCTCCTGCACGGTCGCGCCAGCCGCACGGGCCGCCTCGGCCACCTCGGCGAGCGCTGTGCCGGGCCTGCCGACCAGCAATAAGTCGGGACGCTGCGCGCCCGGTTGATTGGCCATAGCCAGTGTCGTGGCCTTGCCCAGGCCGCCGGTGGGTCCGGTGATGAGCACCGTTCCCGACGCGATCGCGTTCATGATTCTCCTTTGTCGTTGGTCAGCATCGAGTGTTCGCCAGACCACGAGCCTTAGGCAGTCGTCCCGTTGTCGTAGGACTGTCAGGGCCAGGACAGACCCGGTCCGGTAGCGCAGTGGCTGATCGACTAGCCCCGCTTGGCGCGCAGTCGTTGAACCTGTCCGTAGGTGTCGATCGGGCTGTGCAATGCCAGACCACCGTCAGCCAGGACGGTTTGTCCGGTGACCCAACCCATCTCGAGCACGGCGATGATGGCCTCGGCGACGTCATCGGCCTCACCTACCCGGCCGAGAGCGGTTCGTTGACCCAGCCCTTCCACCCATCCGGGCAGCTGCTCGGCTTGGGCCAGCATCGGGGTTCGGGTGACGCCCGGCCCCACCGCGTTGACTCGGATGCCGTGCGGCCCCCACTCGCTTGCCGCGAC
>DATAZN010000378.1:0-4378 GCA_036272035.1 Mycobacterium sp.
AGATCTCTGCGGGCGGCGACGGTCAGCACCGACACGTCGGCGGGTGCCGTCTCGGGCACCGGGCGGCCGAGGTAGCGCCACAAAGCGATCAGGAAGCCGACGGCGACGACACCGACGGCCACCGCGCTGATCACCCACGACGGCGCCACCGGCGAGCTCTCCTCGAAGGTGGTGACCGGTTCCAGCCAGTGCCGCAGCGTGCCGCCCCAGCCCAGCAGCCCGCCGGAGAACACCGATCCGACCGCGAGCAGGATCATCGGCCAGGTCATCAACGCTGGCGCTTCATGCGGATGTGCGTCTGGCGCCCAACGCTTTTCGCCAAAGAAGGTCATCAGCATCACCCGGGTCATGTAGAACGCGGTGATTCCGGCGCCCAGCAGGGCAGCCCCGCCCAGGATCCAGCCGCCGGCTCCGCCCGCTCCCAACGCGGCTTCGATGATGGCGTCTTTGGAGAAAAAGCCCGCGAAGGGTGGCACACCGATGATCGCCAGGTAACCCAGGCCGAAGGTGGCAAAGGTCACCGGCAGCGCGCTGCGCAGACCGCCGTAGTGGCGCATGTCCTGTTCCTCGTGCATCGCGTGGATCACCGCGCCGGAGCCGAGGAACAGGCCGGCTTTGAAGAAGCCATGGGTGAGCAGGTGCAGGATCGCGAACGCGTAGCCCGCCGGCCCCAGGCCCGCGGCCAGCACCATGTAGCCGATCTGGCTCATCGTTGACGCCGCCAGTGCGCGTTTGATGTCGTCCTTGGCGCAACCGATGATCGCCCCGAACATCAGCGTGACAGCTCCCACGATGATCACGCCGAGCCGGGCGTCGGGGGACAGGCTGTACAGCGGGTTGGATCGCACGATCAGATACACGCCGGCAGTCACCATCGTCGCGGCATGGATCAACGCGGACACCGGGGTGGGGCCCTCCATCGCGTCACCGAGCCAGGCCTGCAGCGGAACCTGCGCGGACTTGGCGCAGGCGCCCGCCAACAGCAGCAGCCCGATCCAAGTCAGTGCGCTGTGGCTGGCACCCGCTGCCTGGCCGAACACCACGGAGTAGGACAGCGTGCCGAAGTTGGCGAAGATCACGAAGATCGCCAGCGCCAGCGCGGCGTCGCCAACCCGGTTCATCACGAAGGCTTTCTTGGCCGCAGTGGCCGCGGTCGGCTTCTGGTACCAGAACCCGATCAGCAGGTAGGACGCCAGGCCCACGCCTTCCCAGCCGGCGTAGAGGCCGACGAAGTTGTCGGCCACCACCAGCAGCAGCATCGCTGCGAGGAACAGGTTGAGGTAGGCGAAAAACCGTCGGCGGTCCGGGTCTTCGGCCATATACGCGATCGAGTAGATGTGGATCAGCGACCCGACTCCAGTGATCAACAGCACGAAACAGATCGACAGCTGGTCGATCTGCATTCCGAAGTCCACCTGCAGGCCGCCGACCGGTATCCAGGAGAACAAGTTCTGGATGATGGTCCGGGCGTCGCCGTGCCGGCTGAGCAGGTCGGACAGCAGGGTCAGGCCGACTCCGAACGACGCCAGTGCCGTCGCGCAGCCCAGCAGGTGTCCCCACGCGTCGGTCCGCCGGCCGCCGAGCAGCAATATCGCGGCGCCGGCCGCGGGCAGCGCGACGAGCAGCCAGATCAGATGTGTCAGTGATGTCACGGGCCTCTAACCTTTAAGCAGGTTGGCGTCGTCGACCGAAGCCGATTTACGGGCACGGAAAATCGTCATGATGATGGCCAGTCCGACCACCACCTCGCACGCGGCGACGACCATCGTGAAGAAGGCCACCATCTGGCCGTCGAGGTGACCGTGCATCCGGGCGAACGTGACGAAGGCCAGGTTGACCGCGTTGAGCATCAGCTCTACGCACATGAACATCACAATCGCATTGCGCCGCAACAGGACACCGGCAGCGCCGATGCTGAACAGCAGCACGGAGAGGTACAGGTAATTCTGCGGATTCATGACGCACCGTTTCCGGAACCGTTGGAGCCGTGACTGGCCGGCATGTCGCGATCCTGGACCGGCCTCAACTCCAAGACCGCGGGCACCGACAACCGGGACGGGGAGCCGTCGGGCAGCCGTGCGGGAGTGTCGACCGCGTTGTGCCGGGCAAAAACGCCGGGACCGGGAAGCGGGGTGGGGTACCCGCCGGGCTGGAATCGTTCGACGGACATCTCGCGCTGCGTCTTGCGACGCTCGAAGCGTTCTCGGTGCGCCAGGATCATCGCGCCGATGGCTGCGGTGATCAGCAATGCGCTGGTCAACTCGAACGCCCACAGGTACTGGGAGAAGATCAGCGCCGCCAGGCCCTGGACGTTGCCGCCGGCGTTGGCCTGCGTCAAACCGGCGTAATCCTGGGTGGCGACGGTGCCGATACCGGCGATGAGCACGATGCCGAATGCCAGACCGGCCACAACGGCGGCAACCCGCTGCCCGCGCAGCGTTTCCACCAGCGACTCCGCCGAGTCCACGCCGATCAGCATCAGGACGAACAAGAACAGCATCATCACCGCGCCGGTGTAGACCACGATCTGCACGACGCCGAGGAACAAGGCGTCTTCGATCATGTAGAACACCGCGAGGACCATCATCGTCATTGCCAGTGACATCGCGCAGTAGACCGCGTTGGCGGCCATCACCACACCCAGCGCCCCGATCAGCGCCAGCGCGGCCAGTACCCAGAACGTCACCGCCTCACCGGTGGACGTGCGGGTGATCGCGTCTGCGGCCAGCAGGGTGGTCACTTTGTGACGTCCGTGATCGGGATGTTGCGCAGGCCCGCTGCGGTGATGTTGCCGCGGTAGTAGTCGGCGTCGGTGGATCCTTCGGCCCTGGGGTGCGGCGCCGGTGTCATTCCTTCGAGCATCGGTGCGAGTAGGTTCTGCTTTTCGTAGATCAAGTCGGCCCGGTTGTCGTCGGCCATCTCGTAGTGGTTGGTCATCGTCAGCGCACGGGTCGGGCAGGCTTCGACGCACAACCCGCATCCGATGCAGCGCAGGTAATTGATCTGGTAGACCCGGCCGTAGCGCTCGCCCGGCGAAAACCGTGCCTCGTCGGTGTTGTCGGCGCCTTCGACATAGATCGCGTCGGCCGGACACGACCACGCGCACAGTTCGCAGCCGATGCACTTCTCCAAGCCGTCGGCGTAGCGGTTGAGCTGATGACGGCCGTGGTAGCGCGGCTTCACCGGGCCCGGGTTCTCCGGGTAGCTCTCGGTGACGGGCCGTTTGAACATCGAGCCGAACGTGACGCCGAATCCGGCGAGCGAACTCAGGAATTTAGCCATGTGCAGCCTCCTTGCTCGCCGTTGCCGGCGACTGGCCGGGCAGCGGCGGCGTGGGAAATGCCGGCGCCGAGGACGCTGAGGACCCTGCCTCGACCGGTTCGTTGCGGCGCCGTCGGTTGCGAATCTGCCTGTTGCTGAACGGTCTTTGCAGCAAATAGAGCAGCACGACGGTGACGACGATGCTGGCGCCGACCAGCACCGGCGTCCAGTGCGGGTAACCCTGGTCCCGCAGCGTGCGGATCGCCGCGGCGATCAGCGCCCAGATCAGCGACACCGGGATCAGTAGCTTCCACCCCAGCGCCATGAACTGGTCGTAGCGCAGCCGCGGCAGGGTGCCCCGGAGCCAGATGTAGAAGAACAAGAAGACCCACACCTTGGCGGTGAACCACAGCACCGGCCACCAGCCGCTGTTGGCCCCGGCCCACATGTTCAGCGGCCACGGCGCGTGCCAGCCGCCCATGAACAACGTGGCGGCCAGCGCCGACACCGTGGTCATGTTGATGTACTCGGCGAGGTAGAACATCGCGAAGCTCAGCGACGAATACTCGGTGTGGAAACCGGCAACCAGTTCGCCTTCGGCCTCGGGCAGGTCGAACGGCGCCCGGTTGGTCTCGCCGACCATGGACACCAGGTAGGTCGTGAACGACGGCAACAGCAAGAAGACGTACCAGACCCGGTCCTGGGCCGACACGATCTGCGACGTGGACATCGTTCCGGCGAACAGGAACACGGTGGCGAACGACAGGCCCATCGCGACCTCGTAGGAGATCACCTGCGCGGTCGAGCGCACCCCACCCAGCAGCGGGTAGGTCGAGCCCGACGACCAGCCCGCCAGCACAATGCCGTAGACCCCGATCGACGAGAGCGCCAGGATGAACAGAACCGCCACCGGCAGGTCGGTCACCTGCAGCGGGGTCCAGTGCCCGAACACCGCAACCTGCGGCCCGAACGGGATGAACGCGAAGGCCGTGATCGCGGGAATCGTCGAGATGGCCGGAGCCAGTATGAAGATCGGCTTCTCGACGCCGAACGGGACGATCGGCTCCTTCAGCGCCAGCTTGATGCCGTCGGCCAGGCTTTGCAGATAGCCGCGCGG
>DATAZN010000379.1:0-4486 GCA_036272035.1 Mycobacterium sp.
TGGTACGTCTGTACCTGGGTGGTGCCTCGGGGAAGGTTGTTGGAGAGAAAGTGTGCGGCTGCTGCGGCGTCGGGATCGACACCAACACCGAGCCGGTGGCAGACGATCTTGGCGATGTACGGGTTGAAGTCATGCGGCCCGTAGATGCCGAACCTGCCGAGCTGGTTGTCGAAATCGGTGTCCGGGTCGGCATATGCCGGCGCAGACAGGCTGATTGCCGCGGCGATAGCGGCGACCGCGAGACCCGTGACCTTCATGGGCTGAATAGTACCTTTGTTGAGTCTGTGTCGAACTGTCGTCCTGGCACCCATCGTCACCGATCCTCCTCGCCCGGCCGAGCCACGGATCCGGACTCGCGCTACGGTCTTTGAACACCCGCCGTGCCCGGTTTCTTTCTAGTCGCCTATTCCGATTAGAGTAGCTAAGGTTACACATAGGCTAACTAGTTGAGCACCCTTCGCCCCTGGTTCAGAAATTGGAAGAAGCGCCCATGACGACCACCGAGCCGAGGACCGAGCCGTTGGCGACCCAGGGCTCCGCCGCCGGCAAGCAGCCCGCACGCCGAGCGGCCAAACGGCGCGGCTTGTCCGGTCTGTTCACCCGCTTCTGGCTGGTGCTCACGGTCGTGGCTGTCGTCGCGCTATCCGGATTCGTCGTCCACCGACTGCACGGTGTCTTCGGCATTCACAAAGGCTCGTTCGGTGGCGGCACGTCGGGCGAGGTCCTCGACCAGTTCAACGCCAAGACGATCACACTCGAGGTCTGGGGCTCACCGGGCAGCACGGCAACGATCAACTACCTCGACGAGGACTCCCATCCGCAGCAGGCCCTCAACGTGCCCTTGCCCTGGAGCAAAGTATTGAGTTCGACGAAACCCGGCATCCCGGCCAACCTGGTAGCGCAAGGAGACGGCAGTTGGATCGCCTGCCAATTCGTCGTGAACAAGCACGACGGGAGCGGTGACGTCATCAAAACTCCGAATCACTCGCCTCCGACCCAAACAGTGAATGCCTTCGTCTACTGCCTGGACAAGTCCGCATGAGCGAGACCACCGAGGCTGCGCGGCGCGTCTCCCAGCCGCTGATCCCGCCGTTCCTGCCGCGGATGATCCACCGGCTGGCGCTGCCGATCGTCCTGGTGTGGCTGGGCATTGTGTTCATAACGAATACCATCGCGCCACAGCTGGAGGTCGTCTCCAAAAACCACTCGGTGTCGCAGAGTCCCAAAGACGCGGTGTCGTTCCAGTCGATGATGCGCGTCGGAAAAACATTCAACGAGTTCAATTCCGACGCCTCGGCGATGGTCCTCCTGGAGGGCGACAAGCCGCTAGGGGCGGAAGCGCACCGCTATTACGACGAGATCGTCAAGCGACTCGAGCAAGACAAGAAACACGTTCAGCACATCCAAGATTTCTGGAGTGATCCGCTGACCGCCGCGGGCTCCCAGAGCCACGACCAAAAGGCCGCGTACGTCCAGGTCTACCTCTCGGGCAACATGGGCGGCGGTTTGGCCACCGAGTCCAGCGAGGCCGTGCGCAAGATCGTGAACTCGGTGCCTGCGCCGCCGGGAATCAAGGCCTACGTCACCGGGGCGGGTCCGCTGATCGCCGATCAGTCCCACGCCGGCGAGAAGGGCGTCGCGAAAGTCACCCTCATCACCCTCCTGGTGATTCTGGTAATGCTGCTACTCGTCTATCGGTCGGTCAGCATCGTTCTGATCATGCTGTTCATGGTGTTCGTCGAATTGTTAGCGGCCCGCGGTGTCGTCGCGACGCTGGGAAACTACGGAATCATGGAGCTTTCCACGTTCGCCAACAACATGCTGGTGTTGTTGGCGATCGCCGCGGGAACGGACTACGCGATCTTTATCGTCGGCCGCTACCACGAGGCCCGTGGTCTTGGTGAGACGCGTGAAGAAGCGTTCTACACGATGTTCCACAGCACCGCGCATGTCGTGCTGGGATCGGGGCTGACCATTGCCGGCGCGATGTACTGCTTGAGCTTCTGCCGGTTGCCGTATTTCGAGTCATTGGGCGTGCCCTGCGCGGTCGGCATGCTGGTCGCGGTCATGGCGGCGCTGACCTTGGGCCCAGCGGTGCTGACAGTGGCTTCGTTCTTCAAGCTGATGGACCCGAAGCGAAAGTTGCAAACCCAGGGATGGCGTCGCATCGGAACCGCCATCGTCCGTTGGCCCGCACCGATTCTCGCCATGACGATCGCGGTCGCCCTCGTCGGTCTGCTCGCCCTGCCCGGCTACAAAACGGACTACGACACCCGTCACTTCCTACCGCCCGAGACCCCGGCCAACGTGGGCTACGCGGCGGCGGACCGCCACTTCAACCAGGCCCGGCTGAACCCCGAACTGTTGATGATCGAGACCGATCACGACTTGCGTAACTCGGCCGACTTTCTCGTGCTCGACAAGGTTGCCAAAGCGGTCTTCCACATCCCCGGAATCGGTCGCGTGCAAACGATCACCAGGCCGCTGGGCACGCCGCTCGACCACAGCACCCTCGGTTTTCAGATGGGCGCGCAAGCCGCGGGACGCATCCAGACCCAGCATTACCAAGAGGAGCAGGCGAAGAACCTGCTCAAGCAAGCGGCCGAGCTCCGGAAAACGATGGCAACTCTGCATGAGCAGATGCAGGTCACTCAGGACCTCAGCAACACCACGCACGAAACCACCAAGCTCACAAAAGAAACCGTGAAGATCACCGAGTCGTTGCGTGACGACATTGCGAACTTCGATGATTTCTTCCGGCCGATTCGCAGCGGGTTTTACTGGGAAAAGCACTGCTACGACATCCCGCTCTGCTGGTCGGTGCGATCCATCTTCAACGCTCTCGACGGCATCGACCAAGTCAGCGAGAACATCGAGAATCTCAGCGCGAATCTCGACAAGCTGGACCAGATCCAGCCGAAGCTGGTGGCGCTGATACCACCGCAAATCGCCAGCCAGCAGGCAAACCTCGACACCATCATGTCGAACTACGCGACGACGAATGGGCTGAACGACCAGGCGAAAGCGCAGTCCGACAACGCCACCGCCCAGGGCGATGCGTTCGACAAAGCGAAGAACGACGACACGTTCTATCTTCCGCCGGAGGCGTTCAAGAGCCCGGATTTCGCGCGCGGTCTCAAGCAGTTCATGTCGCCCGACGGCCACGCTGTCCGGTTGATCATCTCGCATGAAGGCGACCCGGCGACTCCTGAAGGCGTCAGCCACATCGAACCGATCAAGCAGGCCGTGCACGAGGCGATCAAGGGCACCCCATGGGAGGGTTCCAAGGTCTACCTCGGCGGCACCGCCGCGACGTACAAGGACATGCACGACGGCTCCAACATCGACCTGTTGATCGCCGGAATCGCCGCGGCCACATTGATTTTCATCATCATGCTGGTCATCACCCGCAGCGTTGTCGCGGCCGTCGTGATCGTCGGTACCGTTCTGCTCTCGCTGGGCGCCTCGTTCGGGCTCTCCGTGCTGCTCTGGCAATACATCCTCGGGATGAACCTGCACTGGATGGTGCTGGCGATGGCGATCATCCTGCTGTTGGCGGTCGGATCGGACTACAACCTGCTGCTGATATCCCGGTTCAAAGAAGAAATTCACGCCGGACTCAAGACAGGCACGATTCGCGCGATCGCCGGCTCGGGTTCGGTGGTGACCTCTGCCGGCCTGGTGTTCGCCGCCACCATGGCCACCTTCGCCTTCAGTCCGCTGAAGGTGATGGCCCAGGTGGGTACCACGATCGCGCTGGGTCTGCTGTTCGACACCCTGATCGTGCGGTCGTTCATGACGCCGTCACTGGCCACCCTGCTGGGCCGCTGGTTCTGGTGGCCGCAGCATGTGCGCCCGCGCCCGGCCAGCGTCATGCTGCGGCCGTACGGCCCGCGTCCCGCGGTGCGCGAGTTGATCCACCGTGACATCGAAGACGAAACTGAAGCCGGAGTAGTAGAGAAGGTCTAGTTGCCTTGCGCGACAGGCTGATTCGGCAGTCTGCGGTTGGACTGACGACCGAGCATCACCTCAGGTGCCGGGCGAAAAACCGGGCCCCGTCGTCCACCTCGAACCACGGGAGACCGGCGTGGCCGCCCAGATTGGCGTCCAGCGTCTTGTCCCTGGCGCCGAAGGCGTCGAACAGATCCAGGGCTGTCTGCCAACCGGTTTACTAAGCTACCCGCAGCACCCATTGACGTGACTGTCGTCTGCCGTGGACCGATCCACGGGATCCGGTCAGCCTGAATAGTGCTGCCGCTAACGGGATTTCGGCAGCGGGGCGGTGTGGACGTCCCCATCCTCGCTGAAACTCGTACCGAGCAGCGACCGCACCGCCGGCCGGGGTCCGCTCGGCCGGAGCATGGTGCTGGCCGGCCGAGGCCGGACCGGGATCGGCCACCAGAACCACCGTCCGAGTAGCGCGGCGATGGACGGCGTCATGAACGAGCGCACCACCAACGTGTCGAACAACAGTCCCAGACCGATG
>DATAZN010000380.1:0-10042 GCA_036272035.1 Mycobacterium sp.
GATGGACAAGGTGTGGCATTACTTCGATTCCGCGGGCCCGCTGGTGGGCCGTGAATGGCCGATCAACTATCGGACAGCTGAGTCCGAACGCGTGCAGATGCTGCGGCAATTCGGCGTGCGCGGCTTCACCGCGCTGGTCTACCCGCACAAGCCGCAGATGGCGGCCTGGCTGAACCAATGGGCAGTTCAGTTCGCCAATTCGACGCCGGATTGTCTTGCGAGCGCCACGTTTTATCCCGAACCGGACGCCGCAGACTATGTCGAGAGCGCGATCCATAATGGAACGCAGGTCTTCAAGGCGCACATTCAGGTTGGCCGATACGAGCCAAACGACCCGATGCTGGATCGGGTCTGGGGAGCCATCGAAGATGCCCGGGTGCCCGTTGTGATCCACTGCGGCTCAGGGCCGGCGCCCGGCGAGTACACCGGCCCTGAGCCGATTCGGCTTCTGCTGCAGCGCTATCCGCGGCTGCGACTGGTCATCGCGCACATGGGAATGCCGGAGTATGCGGAATTCCTCGACATCTGCGAGAGCTCGGCCGACGTGAGGCTCGATACCACCATGGCATTCACACCGTTCGTCGACGAACTCATGCCCTTTCCACCGTCGCAGTTGCCTCGGCTGCGGGACTTGGGTGATCGCATCCTGTTCGGCAGCGACTTCCCCAACATTCCTCACAGCTACGCCGATGCGATGCGCTCGATCACCCGGGTGTCGGGAATCGACGACGCGTGGCTGCGCGGCGTGCTCTACCAGAACGCCGCGGCCCTCTTCTTTCCGACTACCCGACCCTAGGGCGTGTCTGACAAAGGTTGGGCTGCCGGCTAATCGGCCAGTCTCGGTAGCATGCAACGCATGGTCATCAAACTTGAGAACGTCGGTATCGCCGTTCGCGACCTAGAAGCAACCATCGCCTTTTTTACCGACCTCGGTCTCACGGTCGTAGGCCGTGAGACGATCAGTGGCGAATGGACCGACACTGCCGTCGGCCTTGATGGCAACCACGCGAACATTGCGATGCTCCAGACGCCAGACGGTCACGGTCGCCTTGAGCTCTTCGAGTACATCCACCCCAAAGCCATCGAGTCGAAGCCGACTAGTCCCAACGAGATTGGCATGCACCGCGTTGCCTTCTCAGTCGACGACATCGACAAAGCCCTTGAGATAGCCGCGAGGCACGGCTGCCGTCCGCTTCGCGGCGTAGCGACCTATCAGGACGTTTACAAGCTCACGTACGTCCGCGGCCCCAGCGGCATCATCGTAATGCTCGCCGAGGAGCTGAAGAAGAACTGACGGCCGATCATTTGACCACTGGGCGCGGCACGACCGGCTGCGATTGTGCGGTACTGGCCCACTGCAGCCGCTCGAGTAGCAGCGACTCGGGCAGAGCGACATGGTCGTCGAGAAGCTGGGTCGACAGCGGGTCCAACGCCGTCAGCGCCGCACGCTGGATACCGGACTTTGAAATCAGCCCGGGCAGTGGCCCGTTCGCGGCGGGGCTGGCGTCGGTCCGGAATGCGCATGCGACCGCCAGCGTCTGGTTGTCACCGGCGCCGGTAACCTCAGCCGCCGTCCATACTTCGCGGACCGGGTACGACCAGATCGCCGCGAGCGTGTTCGGCAGCGCGGTGTCGACCTTGACCCCGTACGCGGCAACGTAATCGGTGCTTCCCTGGCAAACCCCGGACCACGTCTCGCGGCCGGATTTCGGATAGGGCGCCGGAACGTCATCGGGGGCAGCGAGGGCGGCCGCCCACCCGCTCTCGCGGAGATGGTCAGCGAGCCGGCGCGCAGCGACCTCGGCGGTCTCATGCAGCGGAATATGCGCCGAACGTGCTTGTAGCGCAGCGAGATTGTCCGCGGCAGACAGAGTCACGCCGATCCACGTTTCCCGCTCCCTCGTGCCGACCTCGGATGTGCTGTCGCGGCTGGTAACCCGGATGGCTTCGGCACGCAGGCCGTAACGCTCGGCGTAACCGGCGATCAGTGAGAGCGGCAGCGCGTCGGCATCGGCCAACGGCGGCGTCACCCGCAGCAGCGCAGTCGTCCGCACGTCGGTGACGGACTTGTCGGCCCGTCGTGCGCCCCCGTTGGGCCGCAGGAGCGCGAGCCGTCGCCGCAAGATCGTGGTGACGGGCAACCCCCGCCACCTGGCCAGCAACACGATCACCACGACGATCGCGATGCCGAGCAGCCAGCGCTCGCGCATTGTGTGCCACGGGAAAGCGATGGCGCCGGCCACAACGGCCAACAGCGCCAACGTAATCCGTCCGGTGGGTGGCGAGATTGATGGGTGCGCGCTCACAGTGTGGCTCCCTTTCGTCGGCGTGCGGCGATCGCGGCAGCGGCCACGACGGCCAGTAGAAGTGCAGCCGTCCCACCGAATGCGACGATCCGGGGCCACGGGCTCGTTGGTGCCGGTTCGGGCGGTGCCGCAACATGTTTCACCGACGACTTGTCGTCGTGGGTGACGGCGGGAAGCTGCCAGGTCAGAGCCGCGACGGGGTCCACGGCGCCGGCGCCGACCACGTTGGACGGCGCGCGGGCCCCATTGTGTGCGGTCGCGGTGATGCGGCGGATCACATCCGTCGCATTCAATTCCGGGTACTTGCTGCGCACCAGCGCAGCGACACCGGATACGTATCCGGCCGCATAGCTGGTGCCAAGCAACGGCGACAACTGCTGATGCTGGTCAGGCACACCATCGGCCAGCCCGCCGTCGTCGCGATTACTCACCGACACGATGCCCTCGCCAGGCGCGGCGACGCCCACCCAAGGCCCGGCCATCGTGAACTTCGACGGCTGATCACCCGGAGTCAGCGAGCCCACCGACAGCACGTACGGCTGCCACCAGGACGGCACCGAGACCGAGGTGACACCCGCCCAGTTGCGGGGATCGTCCGGACGGCCTAAGTCGGTGAGCGGGTTGGATTCACACGCCGCGCCACTGACCGAACCCGCGGCACCGCTGTTACCGGCCGCGGCGACGATCACGGCATCCTTGTCGACGGCCGCGTATCGGATGGCCGCGCCGAGTGCGCCCTGGTCGACGTTGCGGTTGGCGGGCAGACAGGTGATCCCCGCGACCGTGATCACCCGCGCGCCGAGGTCGGCGGCATGCACGATCGCCCGGCCCAAGGCCGTCACGTCGACGATCGCTCGCGCGGTGGTGGGGTCGCCACCGGCACTGCGCGCCGAGAACTTGCCCGACGTCACGCGCAACGACACCAACCGCGCCCCCGGTGCGATGCCCGCGAAGCCGTCATCGCTGGGCTGCCCGGCGATCAGGCCCGCAACCGCCGTACCGCGCCCGTCACAGTCGGTGAGGCCGTCGGTCGATTCGAGATAGTCGCCGCCGGGCTGCACGCCGGGTAGCCGCGGCCCCGGCCGCACGCCGGTGTCCAGAACCGCCACCAGCTGCCCATCGCCACGCGAAAACCGCCACGCCGCAGAGGGATCCAGCATCTGCTGACTGGGTGAGGCCTCCTTGAAGTCACTACCCGGGATGACGCCGGTACCGGTGCACTCGCCGTTCTTTTCCATCGGCTGCACCGGCCCGGGTGCCCCGTTGGGCGGCGCCGCGCCCGCGTCGACCTGTGGGCGATCAATCGCCAACGCGGGCGGGCAGGCCCACAGCGTGGCAACCACAACCGCTGCGAGACAACCGAATCGCCGAGTGCGAGCAGAGCTCATCGATTGAGCACCCAAGTGAACAGTCCCACCAGGTAGGCAATCACCGGAATCAGCGACGCGTCGATGCCCGACGCGACGAAGCCCACCAGCCGACGCAGAGGCAGCGAGTAGGTATCCGGAGAGGCGATGGTCGGGCTGAGCGCGACGACGACCCAGGCCGACACCAGCGCTGCGAGGACAATCGCGATCACCAACGCGGTCAGGTACTGGGCTGTGGCCGTGTAGAGCACGATTAACGACACAGCCACCAGGAAGGGCTGGGCCAGCAGCCATGCTTTGCATGCGGCCGAGTCCCACACCCTCGCCCGCAGCGCTGCCGCGGCCGCTGTCGCGGCCACCACGTACCAGCCCCATCCGGACAACGCTTCCGGACGCCACGCGATCGCCACGGACCCAATCACACTGAGCAGTACGGCGCCGGCGATGAATCCGGTCTGGTGCGCGTCGCTGATCCGCACCCGTCGCGGCAGGTCCTCGAGCACCCGCGACGACGGCGCCGATGGGGTGGGGTCCCCGGGAGCCGGAATGACCGGCAGCGGGAATCGTGCCCACAGCGCGGACAATTGCGGGGCTTCGATGGTGACCAGCAGCGCCACGACCAGCAGACCGGCGCCGAGCGTCACCAACGGTAGCTGCCACAGCGAGCTCGCACCGGCAGCCAGCAGCACGCCTCCGCCCAGCACCGCCGTTGCGGTGAAAAGGCCGATGGTGCGGCTACTTTCGCGGCGCGGCAGGATCAGGCTGATCAGCGACCAGGCGGTCACGCCGGCGGCGGCCAGCGTCACCTGCGCCGTGCCGAAGCTACCCGGTACCGCCAGGGCCAAGGCCGCAGCGATCGGCACCAATGCGGCGGCCGAGATCGCCGCACCTGCGCGCGGTGACCGCGTGGCCAGACCCGCCAGGACGGCCACCAATGCTGTCGCGCCGACCACGAACGACCCGATAATCGAGCCGGTGGCGAACCGGTAGACAACGCCCAGACCCGTTGCAGCCCAGGTCAATCCCACCAGCCCGGCGACCGCGCCGCGTTGGATGTGCGCGGTGCCCCACGGCTTCAACCGAGATGTCGAGAAGATCACCGCTGCGTCGGCGATGTCTTCCACGATGCCCGGTGCCGCCGGCCCGACTGGGATGGGCTGTAGCGCCAACAGGTCACCATCGACGACACCGACTGTCCCCAAGCTGGCGTCCAGGCTGAACGGCGCACCGCCGATCGGGGCCAGGCTCAGCCGAGTGGGAGTGGTCGGTTCGGCTGAGGCGTCGCCGTTGGCTGTCGCGTCGTCTGCAACGGCGGGCACCACCAAACGCTGGACGGCCGGTAGGATTTCGCGCAGCGGTAGGTCCGCGGGCAGCGCTATTTCGGTCAGCCGGCTGTCCGCGAGGATCGCTACCCGCACGATGGGCATCACAGCGCTCGACATCACTGACTCCTCAGGCTTCTGCGAAACATGGCTTCTCTTTCTCTTCGTGAATAGGGGTCGTTCTAGGGATGGATCAGACGGATTGTGGGTTGGACTGCGTGCTGAAATCTCTGGAGAGCCTGTTGCCCTCGAACCAGTGGCCGTCGGGTAACTGGCCGGTGAGCTGTTCGACCGCGACACCGATGCCAAACGGCGTTCCGGGGCTGAAGGTGGAAATCCATTCGCCATCGAAGGCACGCGACGGGTTGACCAGCACCCGGCCCGCGGTGGTATCGACGATGCTCATTCCCACCTCGGTGCTGGCGTGCTGTCCATCGCGGTGGCAGCCGGCGACGATCTCGACGTAGCTGCGCGGTCCAGTGAACACCGACTCCACTACGGAACGCGCCGACGTTGGAATACCCAGGTAGTCAAGGACTTCGGCGAGTGCCGCGCCGTTGCGCAGTCGCTCGTCGGCCCGCGCACCGACCTGAGCGGGCAGGCTGAATTCATCGAACCGTGCGGGCGGGCGCTGCGCCAAACCGACGCCGAGTATCGGCACCAGGGCGCGCGCGTCGTGAATGTCCATCGCCGTAAATGTCATCAGCTGCGCATTGCGCAGCGCCACAACGGTTTTCCCGCCGCGGCGTGCGATGATCCCGCGTAGGAGATCGTCGCCCCCGGCGGCGGCAGCGGAGCCTACGTAACGCAGGTCCAGCCACCGCTCCGGGAAGCACACCACCCGGACCCAGTCGGCCACCGCTGTATTGACAACGCCATCGGCCGACACCATTCCCATGCGGGTCAGTTCGGCGTTCTGGGTTGCGAGGAACGCACCCCGTTCGGCGGCATCAGCGTAAGGCGTGGTAATCGCCAAAACCCACGGGAACGTTCCCGCCCCCACGGTTTCAGCGATGAACCACGCCTGATCGACGGTGAGCTCGACGGCGTTCGGCTTGGTGGTCATCTACGTTGCGGACCTACCCGCCAGGGTGTGCGACCGCGCCACAAGCAATGCCGTCGGTGGGGCTAGCCGCCCCATTTGGCGCCTTCGGCTGAGTCCCGCGCCAGCATCGAGGTGGTGTTGTTCTCGTGCGTGCCCGCCATCGCGCGGTAGGACAACACCAACTGCTCCATCGCCTGATTCCACTGCGCCTGCCAGGCCTGATAGCTCATCCCGGTATCCCCCTGCCAGCCGGCCTGCAACGCGGCCTGCTCGCTGGAGATGTCGGCGCCCAGGCTCTGCAGCGTTCCGGCGTAGCCGGCCATATCGGCGGCGTGCGCCATCATCGCCGGATAGTTGTACATGATCTGTGACATCACAAAACCTCTCGCTCAGACTCGGTCGGCTCAGAAGCCCGGGTAGCTGCTGGCCGCAGCGCTGTCAGCAGCCACATAGGTACCCGCGGCATCGCCGAGGTTGGCTTGCGCGATGTCCAGCAGCGAATTCACCTTGGCCGCCACCGCCACAAACCGGGCATGGGCAGCCTGAAACGCCGCCGCACCATCACCGGCGAAAAACGCCTGCGACGACATCGCCTCCTGCTCCGCCTGACCGATCGTCGACCGCATCAACCCGGCCTTAGCCCCAAACGCCGACTGCGAAGCCACCAGCTGCGGAATATGAGCATCCAAAAGACTCATCCCAGAAACCCTTTCATCAATTGATTACCGTTGCCACACCTACACATTCAGTTGCGCTCCCCCTCCCCCTTCGTCGGTTCCGGACCCCAAGTGCCCGGCACCATCGGCATGGTTGGCCCATTGCCAAATCCGTTACTACGCAACGTGGCCAACCCGGCCGCCGCGCCGACGGTGTCCTTGTCAACAGTGCCGGCGAACCCAAGCGGACCGGCACCACGATCCGATCCGACCGTCGACGCGACCAGTTCCCGGTCGGCCTGCGTGCTCCAGTCCGGGTCGACCTCGACGTTCATGTCCGCGAATTCATCTGCGTGGTCGTGCATTTCAGACCGTCGCCGCCGCCGCACCCGTGTCTTGCCTCGACTGGCCGCAGCCACCGCGGCCGCTGCGGGAATCGAACTCGCCGGTGCCTTGGTCTCATCGCGGTCGATCAACGTCGGCCCGGGACCGTCATCGGGATCGATGCCGCCCACCATGTATCCGAAGCCGGCGGTGGCGGGCGTGGCCGCTGGGGTACCGGAAGCGGCACCCGCCGTGGCCGTCGACCCAGTGGCCGGTGCCGCGGTGGCACCGGTCGAAGCCAAGCCGGCCGCAGGCATCCCCGAATTCTGTCCGGCCCGGATGCCCGGCGCTCCAACCACTGCGGGCGCGTCGGCCGGCCCGGCCAGCGTCGACGCGGCATTCAGGGCGAGTCCGAGGATGAGCGGAAGAAAGGCCGGGGAACTGAGCAGGACCGACCAAAAGGTCGTTCCGAACGGGATGAAGAATGCCTCGTACGCGATGAAAAACAACAGCGGAAACCACTCGCTCGGGTTGGCTAGGATCGAGCTGAGCGTCCCGGTCGGGTCTTGGATCAGCTGTACCAGCTGGTTGAAAATATCGGTCAGGAAGTTCCCCGACGACGGCGGGTTGACAGCAGCGGCCGCCGCGTTGTTGGTCTTGAGCACCGGCGGCGCTGCTGCGGTGCGCGGCGACGACGCCAACGCCGACCCGGACACACCTTGGTAGGTGGACATCGTGGTGGCCGCCTGGATCCACATCCGGGCGTAGTCGGCTTCGTTGAGGGCGATCGGAATCGTGTTGATACCGAAGAAGTTCGTCGCGATCAGCACGCCGTGAATGACGTGGTTGGTGGCCAGCTCCGGAATGGTCGGCATCGCGGCCAGCGCGGCGGTGTAGGCGGCCGCGGCGACCTCGTGCTGAGCCGCCGCGCCGGCGCTGTTCGCGCTGGCCTCTGTCAGCCACGCCAGGTACGGCACGTGTGCGCTCACGTATTCCTCAGCGCTCGGACCTTCCCATGCGCCTGCCTGTACCGCGCCCAGTAGTGAGGTGAGTTCGCTTGCCGCCGAAGCATATTCAGTGCTCAGCGAGGTCCACGCCCCAGCGGCCGCCAAAAGCGACCCGGGTCCAGGACCGCTGCTGAGGAGCACGGAATGCACCTCCGGCGGCGAAGCCATCCACACCGGCGCGGTCATTGTCAGTGGCCGGCCAAGTATGTCGCCGCGGCAGCCGCGTCACCGGCTGCGTAACTCACGCCAGACTCACCGACACCGACTCCGGCGCGGCCGAGTTCTTCCACACCTTCAGCCGCCACCGCAGCATGCTCGCTGCCCTGGGCGCTGAAGCCGGCCGCCGTCTGCAGCGAGACCGGGTCAGCCGCGGACGGAACCACGGCCGTGATCGCCGGCGCCGCACCCGCATGCGCGGCAGCCAACCGGGCCGTGATCGATTCAACCGCGGCGCTGGCCGAGGCCAGACCTTCCGGAACAACTCGCAGTGTCATGACACATACTCCTTTCGATGAAAATCACCGGCCATCAGCGGCCACACTCTCCTCGACAAGCGGATTGACCAACTGCACGTACGTCGGGATATCACTGTCGGTCAGCAGAATTGCGCGACCGGGCGGCAGCCGGTCGAATCGCTGACCGCGAATCTTGCCGCCATCGGTCGGGTTGCCCGACAGCATCAGCGTGGTCGCTTGCAGGTCGTTGAACCGGCGCAACAACGGGCTGGTCATCAGCGCGTGCGCGGCGCCGGTTGCGCGCGCCGTGACGATGACCCGCAGTCCCAGATCGCCGGCCTGCGACAGTAATCCGATCAGCGGAGTCCAAGGCCGCTGTCCCACATAGGGCCCCGTCATTAACGGAGTGTCGGGTATCTGGTCGACGTCGTCGATGATCAGGTAGTGGGTGTGGCCCTCGAATGACCAGCCGGTCAGCTGCGAAGCGGTGAGACCGGCCGGCGGCCGGCGCTTTTCGATGAGCGCCGACAGCCCCAGCATCGCCGGGGTCACCCGGTCGATGTTGGCGGTGTACTCGTTGTCGGGGAACAGAGGCTCGTCGACCAGATGCAGCCGTCGATCCAGCACGGTGAACGCGACACGGTCCGGCGTCGAGTTGTCCCGGATGGTGCGGATGATGTGCCGCAACAGCGTTGTCTTACCGGTCCTGGTGTCACCCAGCACTATCAGCAGCGGGTTCTGTGCGAAGTCGAGTTGTACTGCGGCCAAGTCTTCTTCGCGCTGGCCGATCACGATCCGGTCACTACCGCCGTACACCGGTTCGAGCGCGGCCGGCTCCAGGTTCGTGGGCAGCAGGCGCACCGGCGGGGCGGTGATTCCGGTGTGACGGTCGTTGATGGCGGCAATCTGGTCCAGCTGCGACGCCGCGAACAAGAAGTGCTCGGCGGCCATGGTCAGACCACGACCCGGCTGGTCGGCGGGCACACCCTCGGCCGGGCGATGCAGTGCGCCGACCATCCGGACATTGCTGTCGCGCGCGTCGTGCAACTTGAGCTCCAGCCGCATCCCGAGACCGTCCCGCATCGCCAGCGGCACCTCGAGCCAGCTGGGTGTGGTGACGACGACGTGAATGCCGTAGGCCAATCCGACGTTCACCAGCTCGGTCACCTTGCTCAGCAACGGGTTCCGGGTGTTGAACTGGTCGGTGTTGTCCCGGCTGAAGGCGTACAGGTTGTCGATGACCAGGAAGACCTGGCCCAGTCCGTCGTCCGGGCCTTGCTTGTCCCGGAACACTTCTCGCTCCTGCCGTGACCGCAGCAGTTGCTCGAGCTCGCCGAACGTGCGACGGATGCGCTCGGGTTCCAGCGACGATGCGACGCTGCCGACGTGCGCCAAGTCCTCCAGCGCGCGCAGCTGCCCGCCGCCGTAGTCCAGGCAGTAGAAGCTCACCTCGCGCGGCGAGTGCAGGCTCGCCGCGGACACGATAAACGTCTGCAGGGCGGCCGATTTCCCGGACTTTGCGCCACCGTGAATCAACAGGTTGCCGGCCGAAGACCGCGC
>DATAZN010000381.1:0-4765 GCA_036272035.1 Mycobacterium sp.
GCGCGGCCAACGCCTTCCTCGACGGCCTGACCTGGCGGCTGCGCGAGCAGGGCGTCGCCGGTGTCAGCGCGAACTTCGGTCCGTGGTCGACGGGCATGGCCGACGCGGAGTCTCGCGCCAAGCTGGCTAAGCGCGGTATCAAGACGCTGTCACCCACCGATGCCCTTGCGGGCCTGGCCGATCTGATCGCCGTGTCCGGAGAGCAGGGTGCAGCACAAGGTGTGGTGGCCCGGATCGACTGGGCGAAATTCCTGCCGCTCTATCAACAATCGGGCCGACGGGCATTCCTCGCCGAGTTGGAGCGTGAGGTGCCCAGCGCGGTGCCGGTGACCACGGCATCCGGCAAGACCGAGCTGGTCGAGCGGCTCACCAATGCGCCGGTGCAACAGCGCCGGAAACTCGTGTCGGACTTCCTGCGCGACGCGGTGGCCGATGTGACCCGTGTCGACGCCTCCGAAATCCGCGAAGACGCCGGGTTCTTCGACCTCGGCATGGATTCGCTGATGGCCGTCGAATTGCGGCGGCGCATCGAGCAAGGCGTGGGGAAGGAGATCCCGGCGACGCTGGCGATGGACCACCCGCGGCTGTCTGACACGGTGGACTATTTGCTCGGCGACGTGCTCGAGCTGAGCGAGCAGGCATCAAAGTCCGGGGCCGCCTTGGCGACAGCGGTGACGACCCGCACGGACGAGCCGATCGCGATCATTGCCGTGTCCTGCCGTTTCCCCGGCGCCCCCAACCCGGAAGCGTTCTGGGATCTGTTGTCCGGCGGTGTCAACGCGATCCGGGAAGTCCCCGAGGACCGCTTCGACATCGACGAGTTCTACGACCCAGACCCCGACGTTGCGGGCAAGACCTACACCCGCTTCGGTGGATTCTTGGACGGCATCGACGGATTCGATCCCGAGTTCTTCGGCATCTCTCCTCGCGAAGCCGTCTGGATCGAGCCGCAGCAGCGGCTGATGCTCGAAACGGTATGGGAAGGTCTGGAGCGGGCCGGTTATTCGCCGGCGGCGTTGCGTGGCAGCCGAACCGGCGTCTTCGCCGGCGTGGCCGCCAACGAATACGCGCATCTGCTGTCCGCCGAGTCGATCGACAAGATCGAGCCGTACTTCATCACCGGTAACGCGCTGAACGCGATTTCGGGCCGGGTTGCCTTCGCGCTCGGATTCGAAGGACCGGCCGTCGCGGTCGACACCGCCTGCAGCTCGTCGCTGGTTGCCGTCCATCAGGCCGTCCAGGCACTCCACTCCGGTGACTGCGATCTCGCGGTGGCCGGCGGGGTCAACGTGCTGCTGAGCCCGGTGACGGTGGTCGCCGCCTCACGCGCCCGCATGCTCTCACCGGTCGGGCAATGCAAGACGTTCGATGCTTCGGCTGACGGCTATGTCCGCAGTGAAGGCTGCGGGATCCTGGTGCTCAAGCGACTCAGCGACGCCGAGCGCGACGGCGACCGGATCGCCGCGGTGATCCCAGGCACCGCCGTCAACCAAGACGGCGCTTCCAGCGGTCTGACGGTGCCCAATGGTGGTGCGCAGCAGCGGCTTATCTCCACCGCGCTGGCCCGAGCCGGCCTGGCCGGCGGAGACGTCGACTACCTCGAGGCGCATGGAACGGGCACTCCGCTCGGCGACCCGATCGAGGTGCAGGCCGCCGGTGCCGTCTACGGTGCCGCCCGCGACGCCAACCGGCCGCTGCTGATGGGATCGGTCAAGACCAACATCGGCCACACCGAATCGGCATCCGGAGCCGCGGGTCTGATCAAGGTCGTGCTGTCCCTGCAGCACCGGGAACTGCCGCAGAGCCTGCACTTCGACAACCCGTCACCGCACATCCCTTGGGGCACACTGCCGGTGAAGGTCGTCAACAAGCTGATCCCGTGGGAGCCCAATGGCCGGCCGCGTCGGGCCGGTGTCAGTTCGTTCGGATTCACCGGCACAAACGCTCACGTGCTGATCGAGGAAGCTCCGGCGGCACCGCCGGTGATCATCGAAGAACAGCCGACTGACGACGTCGTGGCAACGCCGGAGTCGAGCGGCAAGGAAGAGTCGGTCAACGTGCTGCCACTGTCGGCGCGCTCCCCGGAGGCGCTGGTGGAATTGGCGCAGCGCTACGGGTCCTGGTTGACCACGAACCCGGATGCCGACATCGCCGAGGTGTGCCGCACGGCCGGAGTGGGTCGCTCGCACTTTGAGCACCGCGCCGCACTCGTGGTGGATTCCCTGCAGAGCGCGAGCGCGGGTCTCGCCGACCTGGCCGCGGGTCAGCAGCGTCCCGGTGTAGTCCGTGGTGAATGCACCGACCGGCCGACGACGGCATGGCTGTTCACCGGTCAGGGCAGCCAGTACCCCGGTATGGCACGCGAATTATTTGCCGCTGAACCGGTTTTCGCGGAGACGGTGAAACGCTGCGCCGACGCGGTCAGCGAGATCTTGCCGCAGCCGCTGTTGGACGTGATCTTCGCCACCGACCGCGAGACCGGTGGCAAGGCCGGGGAAACACTGAAGCACACGTCATTTGCGCAGCCGGCGCTGTTTGCCATCGAAATGGGTCTGGCCCGGTTGTGGCAATCGTGGGGCATCGAGCCCGATGTGGTCCTGGGGCACAGTGTGGGCCAGTACGCGGCAGCTTGCGTCGCCGGGGTGTTCAGCCTCGAGGACGGGGCACGGCTGATGGCCGAGCGCGGACGGCTGTTCGGCAGTCTGCCCGCAGGCGGACGGATGGTGGCGGTATTCGCCGACCCCAAGCTCGTCGAGCAGATTGCCGGCGAATTTCCGAAGGTGTCGGTCGGGGCGTACAACGGGCCCAACACCGCGCTTTCGGGTCCAGGAGAAGACCTCGAACAGGTCGTCGCCAAGTTCAGCGAGGACGGGGTGCGCTGTACGTGGCTGGAAACCAGCCACGCGTTCCACTCGGAGCTGCTGGAGCCGGTGCTCGGTGAGTTCGAGTCGTTCGCAAGCCAATTTGAGTTCGCGGTGCCGACGTTGCCACTGGTCTGCAACCGCACCGGCGCCATCCTGACGACGGAAACCCCGCTGGATGCGCAGTATTGGCGGCGGCATTCCCGCCAGCCGGTGCAGTTCGCCGAGAGCGTTCGTACCGTTGCGGCGCTGGGGTGCTCGGTGCTGATGGAGATCGGCCCGCAGCCGGTGCTCACCGGGGCCGCGGTGCAGGTGTGGCCGGAGCATCTGGCCGCGCCGCGGGCGATCGTCTCGCTGCGTAAGGGTGTCGGTGACCGTGGCCAGATCGCTGATGCGTTGGCCAATGCCTACGTCAGCGGACACCGGCCCACGTTCGCCGCGCTGCACCAGGAGCGCGGCCGCAAGCTGGAACTGCCCACGTATCCATTCCAGCGCCGTCGCTTCTGGCCGAAGAGCTCGGCGATCACCGTCGACGGTCCTGCGATGTCCGGACTCCTGGGCAGCGGAAAGGATCTCGCTTCCGGCGACTCCGTCTACACCAGCAGGCTGTCGGTCAAGTCGCAACCGTGGCTGTCCGACCACGTCATCTACGGCACCGTCGTCGTTCCTGGTGCCACGTATGCCGCGATGGCTCTGGCCGCCGTTGGCACGCCTGCCCACGTCAAAGAGGTCTTCTTCTACGAGCCGATCATCCTGCCGGAGAAGGCTTCTCGTGAGGTGCAGCTGTCGCTTCATCCGCTCGAGGGGGGCGACGGCTGGAAATTCCAGGTGCACAGCCGCCCCTACGGTATTCGCGACGCCGAATGGTCGTTGAACGCCGATGGGACGGCGGTCGCCGGCGCCGGACACGAGCCGGAAGCCGATCCGGTGGAACCCATTGACACAGCAATCGAGCGGATGGAGCGCATGCGTCCGCAGGAGCTGTTCGAGACCTTCGACGACATGGAATTGTCGTGGGGACCGAACTGGTCCGGATCGCTGAAGTCGCTGTGGCTCGGCGAAGGCGAGGCGATCGGCGACATCTCGGTCGGCGAAGAGCTCTCCGAGAACCTCGGAACCGAGCCGATGCACCCAGTCTTGATGGACCTGTGCACCGGTGTGGCCTTCCCCGCGTTCCCGGCGCTGCGCGCAGCCGAACAGGGCGTCAACGGCTTATTCCTGCCGTTGCGCTACGAGCGAGTGACGCTGCGCGAGAAGATGCCTCGCCGGTTCTACTGCCGTGCGAAATGGCACACCAATGACCTCGACGGCGAAACCCAGGTCTTTGACCTCGACTACCTCGATCGAGACGGCCGCAATTTGGGTGGCATCAAAGGCTTCACCGTCAAGCGGGCGCCGCGAGAGGCGCTGTTGCGCGGACTCGGCGGCGATGCCACCCGGCTGCTGTACACACTCGGTTGGCACGAGGTGCCGCCGCCGAGTGATGACGCCGGGAACGTCAGCGGCACATGGCTGATTGCCGGGGACGGCGAACTAGCGGCCCAAGTACCGGGCTGCATCTCATTTGACCGGACGACAGATCCGGAGCTGTTGGGGCAGCTGTTGTCGCAGGCCCAGGAGAAGGGCATGCCGATCTCGGGCATCGTCTGGCGCGGCGCCGGACCGAGTGCGGACGAGTCGAGCGCGGACTCTGCCGCACGGCTCGAGACCGAGATCGCTTGCCTGCTCAGCGCGGTGCACACCCTGCAGGCCGACAAGGCGGTGAAACTTCCTGGTGGACTGTGGATCCTCACCGAACGAGGCGTCGCGACCGACGCCAGCGAACCGGTTGACCCGGTGCAGGCTGCGCTGTGGGGACTCGGACGCACCATCATCAACGAGGAGCCGGGCCTGCGGTGCAGGCT
>DATAZN010000382.1:0-10958 GCA_036272035.1 Mycobacterium sp.
TCGCTCTGCACCAGCGGCGGATAGATCGTGGACGTCTCGCCGTCGACGGTGGTCCCCGCGAACTGGAGCATCGCCCGCTGCGCGCCGTGCATCGGTGCCGGATAGTTCAACGTCGGCGCCGAGACCTCGTCCAGGGTGCGCAGGTGTGCCGGGGTGAGGGCGACGTCCAGGCCCGCGAGGTTGTTCTCCAGGTGGTCGACCCGCCGGGCACCGAGGATCGGCACGACGGTGCCCTGCCGGGCCCGCAGCCAGGCCAGCGACACCGCCGCCGACGTGGTCGACAGCTCGTCGGCGATGGTGGCGACGGCATCGATGACCGTGAACTCCGCCTCGCTGGGTCCACCGACGAAGGCGGTCCGGGCCGAGTCGGTGACCTGGGCGTCACGCCGGTACTTGCCGGACAGGAAGCCGTTCTTCAGCGGGCTCCACGGCACCAGCGCCATGCCCTGGTCCAGCGCGAGCGGTGCGATCTCGCCCTCGACGGTCCTGGCCAGCAGCGAGTACTCGACCTGTAGTGCGATCAGCGGGGTCCAGCCCTGCAACAGCGCCGTCGTGTTGGCCTGCGCGGTGACCCACGCAGGCGTGTTGGAGAACCCGACGTAGCAGATCTTGCCCGATCGAACCAGTTCGTCGAGAGTGCGCAGGGTTTCCTCGATCGGGGTGTGCCGGTCCCAGTTGTGCAGCCAGTAGAGGTCCAGGTGGTCGGTCCGCAGCCTGCGCAGGGTCTCGTCGAGTTGGGCGATGATCGACGTGCGGCCCGCGCCGCCACCGTTCGGGTCGCCGGGGAAGAGGTTGGCGAAGAACTTCGACGCCACCACCACGTGCGCACGCCGTCCCGGGTGGGCGGCGAACCAGTCGCCCAGGATCTTCTCCGAGTGGCCGTTGGTGTAGAAGTTCGCGGTGTCGATGAAGTTCCCGCCGCGGTCCAGGTAGGTCGCGAGGATCTTCTCCGACTCCTCGACGCTGCACCCCGCACCGCCGGGGTCCTCGCCGAAGGTCATCGCGCCGAGGGCGAACGGGCTGACCCGCAGGCCCGAACGGCCGAGGGTGACGTAGTGGTCGAGTGCCATGACAGCGGCTCCAATGCGTGTCGGGATGGTGAGTCCATCGAAACGCGAGCCGGGGGTGCGGCGGTAGACCGATCCACGCGATGTCTTGCCCAATCCTATCGACTTCGCCCCGATCGGGCTCGACGTGTGGTTCGGTGAGGTGTGCGCACCGACGTGTTGCCCGAGATCCGCGACAGCATCGCGGCCCATGCCCGACCGGACCTGGGAACGCCGATCGCCGGGCTGCTGCTGTCCAAAGTGGAGACCGCGGCGCCGGACTACTCGCTGACCGAGCCGCTGCTGGTCGTCATGGCACAGGGCGGCAAGCGCCTGCTGCTCGGCGACGAGGCGTTCGAGTACCACGCGGGCCAGTGCCTCGTGGTCACGGCCGACCTGCCCGTCACCGGCCATTTCGACGCCAGCCCGGCGGTTCCGTCGCTGGCCTTGGGGCTGGTGCTGCGCCCGACCGCCATCGCGCCGCTCCTGCTGGAGGCGCCGATCCGGCGGTGGTCCCGCAGCACGGACGACCGGCCTGCCATCGCGACCGGCGAGGCGGGCGCCGATCTGCTCGACGCCGTGGCCCGCCTGCTGCGACTGCTCGACCACCCGGAGGACGCGCCCGTGCTCGCCCCGCTGATCGAGCGGGAGATCCTCTGGCGGCTGCTCACCGGCCCGCACGGCGGCATGATCCGCCAGATCGGCCTGGCCGACAGCGGCCTGTCGCACGTCAGCCAGGCCATCCGGTGGATCCGGGACAACTACGCCGAACCGATGCGGATCGAGGACCTGGCCCGGTTGGCCGGGATGAGCCCGTCGGCGTTCCACCGGCACTTCCGCGCCGTCACGACGATGAGCCCCCTGCAGTTCCAGAAACGCATCCGCCTGCAGGAAGCCCGCTCGCTGCTGGTCGCCCGAGCGGGCGACGTGGCCGGCGTTGGCCATCTCGTCGGCTACGACAGCCCAACGCAGTTCAACCGCGAGTACCGCCGCCTGTTCGGTGCGCCACCTGGCCAGGACGCCACCCGCCTACGCGCGGACACCGAGCCACAGGACGTCAAACACCTGCCCTGAACGCGACGACGGAAGAGAGCCTCCGCTCCCTTCCGTATTCAACATATATCGCACCGGGGGGCTTGCGGCAAGACCCCGGTCGTGCCGCAGAATCCTCGGCCGAAGCCAGAACCTGCGGAAATGGGAGTCGATGACCAGGCATTCGGTGGCAGTTGTGGGTGGCGGTCCGACCGGGCTGATGTTGGCGGGCGAGTTGGCGTTGGCCGGGGTCGACGTCGCGATCGTCGAGCGGCGAGCCGGCCAGGACCTGGCGGGCTCACGGGCGGGCGGTCTGCACTCACGCACCATCGAGGTGCTCGACCAGCGCGGTATCGCCGACCGGTTCCTCGCCGAAGGGCAGGTGGCACAGGTCGCGTCCTTCGGCATGATCCCGTTGGACATCAGCGACTTCCCCACCCGGCATCCCTACGGGCTCGGGCTGTGGCAGAACCACTTCGAGCGCATCCTGGCCGGCTGGGTCGACGAACTCGCGGTGCCGGTCCATCGCGGACGTGAGGTGACGGGTTTCACGCAGGACGACACCGGCGTCGACCTCGAACTGGCCGGTGGTGAGTCGCTGCGGGCGGACTACCTGGTCGGCTGCGACGGAGGTCGCAGCGTGATCCGCAAGGCGGCCGGTATCGGGTTCGCGGGGTGGGATCCGTCGACCAGTTCGCTGGTTGCCGAGGTCGAGATGAGCGACGAACCGGAACTGGGCATCCGCCGCGACGACAAGGGCATCCATTCGCTGGACCGGCTGGCCGACGGGCAGCGCATCCGGGTCGTGGTGCGGGAAGAGCCCGGCGGGCCGACCGGTGAACCGACCCTCGGCGAGCTCAGCAAGGCGATCGTCGCCGTGTGGGGAACGGACTACGGGGTGCACAACCCGACGTGGATCTCCCGGTTCACGGACATGACCCGGCAGGCGGTGTCCTATCGGGAGGGACGCGTGCTGCTCGCTGGTGACGCGGCACACGCGCACTCGCCGGTCGGTGGCCAGGGCCTCAACACCGGTGTGCAGGATGCGGTGAACCTGGGCTGGAAGCTGGCCCAGGTGGTGGTCAACGGAACATCACAGGACAGCCTGCTGGACACATACCACGCCGAACGGCACCCGGTCGCCGCCCGCGTACTGCGCACGACGATGGCGCAAACCGCGCTCACCCGAGCCGACGACCGCACCGACGCCTTGCGCGACACCATGTCCGAGCTGCTGACGATGGCCGAACCGCGCGCACGGTTCGCCGCGATGATGTCCGGCTTGGACATTCGGTACGACCTCGGCGAAGGACATCCGCTGCTCGGGCGCCGGATGCCCGATCTCGACCTGCTCACCGCCGACGGCCCGACGCGGGTGTTCACCCTGCTGCACGAGGCCCGGCCGATCCTGCTCAACCTGGGTGAGCCCGGCGTGGACATCACCCCCTGGGCGGACCGGGTCCGGTTGGTCGACGCCGAGTACGCGGGCATCTGGGAACTCCCGGCGATCGGCGAGGTCGAGCCGCCCACCGCCGTGTTGATCCGCCCGGACGGCCACGTCGCCTGGGCAGGAGGCGCGGGTCTCCCGGAGGCGCTGACCACCTGGTTCGGCCCACCCGCAGCGCTGCAACCGGGGCCCGTTCGTTCGGAGTCCACCCGAGAAATCAGCTGAGAAACCGGCGCTGGTCACAGAGCAACCCAGCAAAGATGCCAGCGCAAGAAGCTCGCACCGTGGGGGTCTGGGGGTCGCCCCCCAGAAAACACAACGCCCGATCCGGTGAGCCGGATCTTGCACCGCCATGGGGTGCCGATGCGCCGGATGGGCATGTCTCCCGAGCAAGTCGCCGAGGCGGTGCGACTGCATGAGGGCGGCTGGTCGACGGCACGGATCGCCCAGCAGATGGGAACAGACCCGAGGACGGTGCAGCGACGGTTAGCAGAGCGTGGGGCGCGGATGCGTGATGCGCAGGGACGGGAGCGGTGACATCAGAGCGCTCCGGATGAACGAGACCCGAACAAACCGAGCTCGGAGCGTTTCACCGTCTCCCGGGAGGTACCGCAGGGCAGTGGTGTGGCGTCGATCAGGCGCAGCCGGACCGTGCTGGACCTCGCTCGAACACGAAGCCGTGGATCTCCGATGTCGGCGACGCGCGAAACGATGACAGTGGCCGATGACGTCAGCTACCCTCGGGCCATTATTCGATTGGGGTCCCGTGGACGGATTTGATGCCGAACCAGTTGAGCTTCGAGTATGCGGCTCGATGTTGTCGCAGATCAGCACCGAAGTTCACGAGCAGATGATCGGGTTGCAGGCTGAAGCCGACGGACTGTTCGCAGGTGGATGGCAAGGTGCCACAGCGCAGGGATTCGCGGATGGTTGGCAGCAGTGGCAGACCGGTGCCGCCGAAGTTCTGGCAGCACTGGAGTCAATTGGACAATTGTTGGACACGACTGGACAGAACTACCAGACCACCGACGAACAGGCGAGCGGCACGATAAGTCGGTCGGGGGAGGGCGCGTGACGGGCCGGTTCCGGGTAGATCTAGAACAGTTGTGGAATTTGGTCGAACGGATAGATCAGTTTGATCAACATCTTGAATCGATGTTGAATGATGTCGACTCAAAAGTGAATCGACTTCACATCTCCTGGGCAGGGGCGGCGGCAGACGAACACCGGCAGGCACAGGACGAGTGGAAACATGGCGCAGTACAGATGCGCGCCGCCCTCGTCACAATGCGACAGATCGCCGTCACCGCGCATAACAACTACACGCTCGCTGCCTCGGCAAATGCATCGATGTGGAGGCAGGCATTGTGATCCCAATCGATGTCGAGCCGGACACATACGACGCTGCCAGCAAGGTATTCGGGCAGGAGATCACCGGTGAACTGACCACCACCTTCACCGGCCTGGACCACGAGTTGTCATCAACCGCAGCGATGGCAGGCACGGACCCCGGTGGCAGCAAGTGGGCAGCATCGTACGATCAGGCTGCTACAGCCACGTTTGATGCGATGACCACTGCCAATGACGCCTGTTTTCAACTTGCAGCAATGCTGGAAATGACCGGGTTCAACCATGGAATGGCCGAAAGTCATTCCGACCCGACCGGCCAAGCCCCGACGCCGCCTGATACGACCAGCTACCTGCCGCCGGGTAATTCCGTCAGCTACGAACCACCTCCCTCAGCCGCAGGCGGATCAGGTTCGCCGCCCGATGGTTGGGGACTGATACAGCATCTGGTCGGCTATGTGTGGCCCAACGGGCACCAAGACAAGCTGCGGACCGCGGCTCGCGCCTGGTCGAGTGCGGCAGGCACCCTCGACATCGCAACAGGTTACGTCCCCGAAGCCGTCCAGGCCATCGACAGTCAGCAATCACCCGAAGTAGCTGATGCTGTCACTGTCTGCCAAGCCATGGGCCAACACATAGATGACATCGCTGCCTGCTGTCGTAGCCTGTCAAGCGCGTGCTCGGATTTCGCCGGCCATATCGATCAGGCTCATTCTGATGTGAAGCACGAACTCGTCAGTCTGTTGGAATGGTCCGCAGGCATTGAAGCGGGCGGAGCTGTGCTAGCTGTTTTCTCCCTTGGTGCAAGCGAAGCAGCGGCTCAGGCTGCCGAGGCAGCCCGCATCGCCGCGACGGCGACACGCGTCGGCGCCATCATCGGACGTCTGGTCGACATAGCGGGCACGATAGCCGAGACGATTGGCAACATCGTCTCCAAAATCACGGAAGTCGCCGCCAAGCTCAGAGTGATACTTGGCGCGCGGCTGAGTAAGGCGGCAGTTGCCCTTGCCAAGCGTCTGCCGGGAATCGGCAAGGACGGCGAAGAACTAGCCGCCGACCGCCTGGCATCCACAACGTTGTCCGACTATTTCGCTGCGGGTCGTACTCCAACTGCGAGCGAGCTTGAATCATACGCACGCGAGCAGGGCTGGACGCTGCGGCAAACCGAGGCAGGGCCTGCGAAATACGTCGATGACAACGGAGTCGTCCGGCTCACGCTGAAGAAGGGATCGCCTCGGGCCCCTGGTAGTGCCGGGCCGCATGTCGAGATCCGTGACGCGGACGGCAATCGAATCGATCCATCCGGTAATGTCGTGACACGGAAGAGCGCCGCCAACCACACTTCGATCATTTGGGATCTGGGATGACAGGGACCTACACCGACCTCCCCGGCTTGGCGGATGTCTACCTTGAGGACAGTTTCGTCCTGGAGGTTCGGGAGGGCGTCGACTCGCTGACCTTCCGCCTGGACCTGGTGTTGACTCAGGATCATCCGCGCTACCATGATCCACTGCCAGGCGAACAGTACTGTTACGTCCGAGGTACGTTGACCTTCACCCAAGCGAGCAAAATCGACTGGATCGAACGAGGAAACGCGCAGTTTCGCGACGCGAACGACGAGGTCGACATGGGCAACATTGACTTCTTCGAGGTCGAGGAGGGCGCCTTCCATATCGGCGGCGACTGGGGCGAGGTACGGATATTCTCGACAGCCCCGCCAACTTTGCACATCGACCAATAGCATTTTGCCTTTTGCTATTCGACCGCACCACGGCCTCATCCCGCGGCAGGTAGGTTCGACGAGTGCGCATCCTGTTCACGTTCATCGGTGGTGCCGGCCACTTCCATCCCCTCGTCCCATTGGCACGTGCTGCCGAGGCCGCAGGCCTCGTCGTCGCATTCGCAGGCAACGGCTCGATGGTCGAGACCGTCCAGACGGCGGGATTCACGGCGTTCCCGACCAGCGAACGCCGGGCGCCGCGGCCACGCAGCATGCGACCGCTGGAACCCGTGGATCTGGCACGCGAGGAACCTGTCATGCGGGACAGCTTCGCGGGCATCGGTGCCCGCAGGCATGCCTCGGTCCTGCCCGACATCGTGCGCGAGTGGGAACCCGACGTCCTGGTGCGTAACGAGGTCGACTTCGGCGCTGCCCTGGTCGCCGAACTGCTCGGTGGCCCGCACGTCCGACAAGAACTGACGCTGCCGCCTCGGCTGGGACGGGACAGGCAGCTTGCAGGACGTCTCCCCCTTCGGCGTGGCTCATGTCCGCCAGCGTGCGCTCTGGACTGTGCAGAAAGATCACGGCTGGCCGTACTCCGAGCTCATCGACTGCCCGCCAGACGGCGTCGCGCAGCCTGGCGGGCACTAGCGAGTGGTCGGTGCCGTGGTCGTTCGGGAAGAAGCCGACCTTGGTCGAGATGCTGAACTGGGTCAGCAGGTCACCAGCGACTCGCGCCAACCGGCGGCGCGATCCGAAGCGCAGGTAGTTGTACGCGGTATCGAGTCCCTGGACGCCGAGGTCCAAGGCATGTTGGAGCTGCTCGCGTCCAGCAGAGCCGCTCCCCACGAGGGGAACGGCTCTGCTGCTACTCAGGGTGTCGAAGCCTTACTAGCTGGCATGGACTTGGTCCACTGTTCTAGTAAGACCTCCAACGTGGGCCTGACGCAACACCATACGAACCACGACCAGACGCTGGTCAACGACCAACCCAACCAAGATGCCAACGCAAGAAGCTCGCACCGTGGGGGTCTGGGGGGTCGCCCCCAGAAACAGAGACGGCCGACCCGGCGAGGCGCGCAAGCGCCGAGCAGGGTCGGCCTGAGGACGTGGGCGCAGTCCAGGCCCTTGCACACCGGACATATCAGGTGAATCGGCTCCTAGAGCTGGGCCAGAGTTGGCTGGTTGACATCGCTCATGACACCGCGTGTCCGCCTGTGCGCCATCTACGTACCGCCCGTCAGCTACGGCACGGTGACGTTGACGACCTGGTGCGGGCATATCAGACCGGAGCGACGGTGTACGAGCTGGGCGACCGGTTCGGCATCAACCGGAAGACGGTGAGCCAGCACTTGCGAGCACGTGGAGTAGCCATGCGACGGCAAGGGCTAGAGCCGGCCGACGTCCTGGTAGCAGTAGGGCTGTATGGGGACGGTTGGTCTTTACAGCGAATCGCAGAGAAGTTTGCCTGTAATACCGTGACGGTACACCGGCGATTGCGAGAGGCTGGGGTAAAGATGCGGAAGCCGTGGGAGCGATGACGGTCAACATTGAATAGTCCAAGCAATCATACATCCATGTTGATAACTTGCAGTGCCCAATGAGACCACGGAACGACGTGCAGAGGAGTAGTCACGGGTCACAAGGGGGCGAAGCGCGGTGACGGGAGGGGCGAATATCTCAGTCCTCCATCAGGCGAGCTCGACACCGATGCCCGAGTTGGGGCCTGCGGGAATACCCAGAAAAGTATCTATGCCAATGTTCTGACGGAGGTCGGCGAGTAGCGCGTTCGGATCAACCGCACGGCCTATCGCTGCCTGAGATTCTGGCCGAGGGTCGGCGACAGCTTTCATGCGTACAACCCGCACGGAACGGCTGTCGACGATTGCCACCCGACACACGCCGCGTAGATAAAACCGTACGAACTCACCCTCGGCCAGAGTGGTCGGCGCCGTCTGCGGCACCCGAGCTTGCGTATATCCACCACTTGGCGTACGCCGCTGATACGTCGCGAGCCAAAACTGCTGCGGCAAGATGTCGTTTGCTAACGATACCTCATCGCCGCTAGAAATTGCCTTACGCAAGAGATCAGGCCATGCTCGCTCACCATCGCCGTTCAGATACTTCCCTAGGTAAAGGCGGTCCGCAGTGGAATCCATCGTCAACTCGTCAAGCATTAGCTTTCGGGTGTCGCTGTCGAGATGCTTGAAAGAAAAGTTCACCAGAGACCAGCTCTCTACTGTCGAATCTCTTGTCTACGGAGCGCCAGCGGAACCGGTTGCGCTGGCAGTCCCTCCCGAACATCCCCCTTACGTCAGTCGATCTCGCCCGTACGGGTGTCGCCGTTACAAAACGCAGGTCATCCCCTGCCTATACCTGTACCCCTAACGTGACCGCGGCCGGGGAGACGGCGTCCGACCATGGCGTAGGACAGTCGGAGGTGGACTTCACCTGCTCGTCAAAAGATCTACTACCAACCGCACGGCGGCCTGTCCATACTCTGTCAGACCTACCGAGCATAATCGAACATGCGTTCGATGCAAGGTTGTACAGGGAGGAACCATGCTCGGTAAGCCGTTGTTGTTCGCGTCGTCGTACGCGCCGCTGTTCGCCCTACTAGCCATCCGCTTCAACCAACTCTGGCTGATCTTGGTATGTGGAAGTCTGGCGGTGGCCGGCGTGGGAGCCTTGTGGCTACTTCTGCATCTGGATGCCCGCGCGACTCCTGGCCCCCATGACCTCAGCACCACCAAAGATGCCGGTGCCGAAGCAGGTGCCTACTTGGGCGCCTATCTCTTGCCGTTTTTGACGGTTTCGTCACCATCGGCCCGCGACGCGATCGCTTACGGAGCGTTCCTAGTTGTAGCGGCTTCGATTTACCTTCACTCATCCGTAGTACAAATCAACCCGCTCCTGTACCTACTTGGCTACCGTGTGCTAGAAGTGGTTGATACGCATGGGCTACGGGCGTACCTGGTTACCCGACGACGTGTCGGTGCGGGCCAACGGATCGCAGCAACGAGGTTCCGCGACGACGTACTGATCGACCGGACGTCACCGTAGCCACATGTCTGGGGTGTAGTGATCGATTGGATTGGGGAACGTGGCAGCAATTGACGTTGACCTTGACGGGCCTGCGGCTCTCGTCGTCGCATGGAGAACCGGACGTAACGCACATGGTCGTGTAGTAAAGGCCGGCGGCGATGTCATGGCCAGCTTGCGCGAGTACGCCCATCGAGCAGTCGAGGACATCCAAAGCAATGAAGGAATCGACTACGACCCAAACGACGCACAGGACGAAGAGCGCGTTTACCTCGAAGCAGATCATGACGAACTAATGGACACGGCGCTACTTGGAGAGATCCAGCAAGGCGCATCCTTGCCCCAGGCCACCACGGAAGACCTGAAAAAGCGGACCCTTGCCGCTTACGCCCTCGTGGTCGGCGCTAATCCTAGCCAGCTCACCATATTCGTGCGCAAGGGGAATCCTGTGCAGTTGGCAAAGAAGAGCCTTGTGGCCATCTTTGACGAGACTCTGACTCGCGTAGAACAGCCACTGCTAGCCTTCGACGATTCTTATGACGTCGTTATTTCTTCAGGCAGCGTCTTGATTCTCGACCAGAAGAACTTCGAAGGCATTTTCAAAGAGAGCGAGGCCGTACTAGCCAAAACGTCCGAGTGGGCGCACGAGTTGGGCGAGACCTTGCCGATGTCGGCCGAAAGCGAGAAATGGCTGTCAGAGCGAATTCGCCAGAATGTTTTCATGCGTCGTCGCGTCCAGAGTATTCTCAAGAGCGACTACCTAGCCAGGCTAACACCGGAAGGTCTCCGCACCAAGATGGTTGCCAATGGCCTGGCGCCCGAAAGACTTATGGACGATGACGGCCTTATTATCACCAAAGAGACCGAACGCGATATACTACTGCTGCTAAACGAGGACTTGTGGAGAGGCGACTTCTCAGGTCAGCAGTATGCAGCGACCAACAAGTCACGTCGTTAGCAATTGCCGAGGTAGTTCGACTGAGAGTTGCGACATCCCGACGTAGCACGCCAACTTCTTACCACAACGCAGCGCCTTACACCTTCGTAGCTTGTCGAATCTGCTCCCGCACATCCTGAGCACCGCTGGCCTCAAACCTAATACTCAGCGCCACGTCCAAGGCTTTGAGATCGTCAACGGCCCGTGCCGAGCGCAGCGGCGCGTCCGCAGTGAGGGCTTGCTGTGCGTGCAGCACGCCCGCTTGGGCATCGCCTTTCGCCAACTCCAGAATCGCCAGCTTGCCCACAGCGAAGGCACGAGAACGGGCCTGTTCAGCCGTATAGCTGGTCACCGCCCGGTGCAGCCGTGCACGGGTATCGGCGATGT
>DATAZN010000383.1:0-13852 GCA_036272035.1 Mycobacterium sp.
ACGACACCACGGGGTAGTTGCCCCGGTCGACGACCGCAACAACGGTGTGCGTTGTGCCGAAGTCGATCCCCAGCCTCATCGGCTAAGCGTAGGTGCTACGGGGCGTTTCGCGGCCGCGAATCACCGACCCGGATTGGCGTCTTACCAGCCGCGCTCGCGCCACTCCGCAAGGCTGGGACGCTCGGCGCCCAGTGTGGTGTCGTCGCCGTGACCGGGGTAGACGACGGTGGTGTCGTCGTAGACGTCGAACACCCGGGAGGTGACGTCATCGAGCAGCTGGTCGAAATCGCCGGACTGCCACGTCTTGCCGACGCCACCGGGAAACAGGCAATCGCCAGTAAACAGCTGGGTGACTCCGCCGGTGGCCGGGCCGTTGAGCGCCAGTGCGACGGATCCTGGGGTGTGTCCGCGGAGATGGATGACGTCGAACGTCAGGTCACCGATCTGGATGCTGTCGCCACCGGCCAGCAAGCGGTCCGGCCTGACCGGCAACGGCTCGGCGTCGATCTGGTGGGCGGCGGTGGGTGCGCCGGTGGCCTGGGCGACCGCTTCCAGTGCCTGCCAGTGGTCGAAGTGTTGGTGGCTGGTGACGATCAGCGACACGTTCGGGGCCTGGGTCCGCACCAGCTCGACGAGATCGTCCGCGTCGTTGGCGGCGTCGATCAGCAGGGTCTGGCCGGTCGCGGAACATGTCACCAGGTAGGCGTTGTTGTCCATGGGGCCCACCGACGTTTTGACGATCGTGGCGCCGGGCAACGTCCGGCGGGCCGCGGTGCCCGGGTCGACGTGGCCGGTGTAGTCGTCGTCGACGATTGTCATACGCGCCACTCCTCGATCCCGGCTGGCGCCGGCATTATCGTCGCCGGCGCGGGTCATACCGGCCACCGTACTGCCCGACGGTTGGTTGCCCGACGGTGCTAACGCTGGACTAGTCGATGCGCGTCGAACTCGGGAGTCTGATTGCGGCCTCAAAGGGCATCCGAACCACGTTCGCCGGTTCGCACCCGGATCAGCGATTCGATAGGCGTCACCCAGACCTTGCCGTCGCCGATCTTGCCGGTGCGTGCGGCGCCGACGATGGCCGCGACCACGACGTCTACGTGTTCGTCATCCACGACGACGTCGACGCGTGCCTTCGGAACGAATTCGACCTCGTACTCGGCACCCCGGTACACCTCGGTGTGCCCCTTCTGGCGCCCGTAGCCCCGGACTTCGGAGTAGGTCATGCCGTGCACGCCGGCGTTGTCCACCGCGGCGCGGATGTCCGTGACCGTAAACGGCTGGACGACTGCGGTAATCAGCTTCATGTCATCGGGCTTTCAGTGCGTGTGGCCGCCCCTGACGAGGCTCTCGTCGGGGTAGGCCTCCTCCAAGTGCACGCCGATGTCGCCCTGCTCCAAGACTTCATCGGGTGCACGCAGTTTCATGAACAGGCCAAGAACCTTCAGGATGGCGAACGTAACGAACGCGTCCCAGGCGATGATCGTGAGCGCCGCGCAGAGTTGGACCAGGATTTGTGCCGGATGATGGCCCCACAGCCAACCCGCGTTGGTGACGTCCTTGACCTCTTTGCCGTTGCCGAGGTAGATGACGATGTGCGGGTCGGCCAGCACCCCGACCAGCAGGCCACCGGCCAAGCCCGCCACACCATGGGTGTGCACGACGCCGAGGCTGTCGTCGACCTTCCTGAACAGTCGGGTGCGGCCCAGCCAGTTCCAGGACATCCACACCAGCGAGCTGGCCACCACTCCGATGATGATGGCGCCGAAGCTGTTGACGAAGCCGGCGGCGGGGGTGATGGCCACCAGCCCCGAGATCATGCCGTTGATGCCACCCAGCAGGGTGGGTTTACGCTCGCGGCTCGCGAAGACGTCCCAGATGACCCAGGTCAGCAGTGCCACCGCAGTGGCCAGGTTAGTGTTCAGAACGGCCAAGGAGGCGTTGGCGCCAGCGAAGTAGGGGTCACCGCCGTTGAACCCGTTCCAGCCCAACCACAGGATGCCCGCCCCAATCGCGGCTATCGGCAAGTTGTTGGGCACGGCGCGCTCACGGTCGCGGGCCAGTCGGGGCCCGATCACCGCGGCTGCGACAAACCCGCTGGTGCCGGCGGCCAGGTGAATTACGTATCCGCCGGAGTAGTCCAGCGTTCCGGTGCTAAAGAGGCTACTGACGCCGGTGTGCGGCTGGGCCCAAAAGCCCCCACCCCACACCAGGAAGGCGTTGACCGAGTAAGCAAACGTCGACCATAACGGCACGAAGATCAGCCACACCTTGAAGTTGATTCGGCCCACCACGCTGCCCAAGAACAGCAGCGGGGTGATCGCCGCGAATACGAACTGGAAGTAAGCCAGTGTTGTTTCGGGGAACCGGAATTTAGGCATCGCCCCGTCGAGCAGCGGGATGACCGCCTGGTGCTGGTTATCGGCGCCCAAGATGCTGCGCGGCTTGCCCACCGCGGCCCCTAGGATGCCCGGGCCGAGTTTTTGAGGCTCCCCGAATCCCATCTTGAAGCCCCACAGCACCCACACCACCAATACCAACGAAAACCCGGTGAACGCCATCAACATCGTGTTGACCGCCCACTTCTTTTGGACGAGGCCGCCGTATAGCACCGCAATACCCGGAATGCTCATTAGGCCGACCAGAGTCGCCGCCACCAACTGCCACGCATTGTCTCCGGGGCTGAGCCAATCGGGATAAGGGTTCATGCCGGTCCACCCTTCGGTCGCTGTCGCGGTGCCACACCAGAGTGGGCAGATTGTCCCGCCGTTGGGTTTCGGTCAGATGATTGAGCGTTAATTCTAGATTTCTGCGGGAGCAACCGGTCGCGGCAACTTGCCCGCATTGTCCGCTACGGCAGAATCCCCGCGACTCGACACTGAGCCTGAACTGCTTCCGAGTGGGCGTCGTGCCGAGCGGAGACAGCGCGACACCAGTCGTGTGCTTCTGCACCACATGCGTGCTCGACTGCGCCGCCCATCGAACTCGCGATCGTGACATTTACGCAGCTGTCGCCTGATCGGCCATAGCCCGACGAGTGGCCCGTCATCGCCCACGCGGCCACCCCCACTGCGATCAACGCAACGAGAACGACGGCCGCTATCAACATGGCACGGCGTTCGCCCGGCGTCAGCGGGTTGGTCGGGGGGGTCTTTCCTGTGTTGACCGTCGGCGGCTCCTTCGTCCGGCGAACTCGATCGATCAACAATAGAGGCGCCGCTACTAGCCCGGCGCGCTCCCGACGTCGTAGATCGGCGACAAGGTGACATCATGACGTTTGAGGCTCAATCCCGTTCGTATCGAGATCCTCTGTGGGGCAGGAACGCGCCCAAACTATCGGGCGAGATACTCCAGCCGGGCCACGTAGGCGCTTTGAAAACGCGGTGACTTGTCTGTCGGAGGGGACACCTAGCATAGAGACCGTAGTGTGTCCGGCCGGATTGCGGCGCTGATACTGGCGCTGGAAGTGGCCCGGTGAAAGGGGCTGAGTGGCTGACCGCCTGATCGTGAAGGGTGCTCGCGAGCACAATCTGCGCAGCGTCGATCTTGATTTGCCGCGCGACGCGTTGATCGTCTTTACCGGCCTGTCCGGTTCGGGGAAGTCTTCGCTGGCGTTCGACACGATCTTCGCCGAAGGTCAGCGGCGCTACGTCGAATCGCTATCGGCGTACGCCCGCCAGTTCCTTGGGCAGATGGACAAGCCCGACGTCGACTTCATCGAAGGATTGTCGCCGGCGGTGTCCATCGACCAGAAGTCGACCAACCGCAACCCCCGCTCAACGGTCGGGACAATCACCGAGGTGTACGACTACCTGCGGCTGCTCTACGCGCGGGCCGGCACTCCGCACTGCCCGGTCTGCGGTGAGCGGATCGCCCGCCAGACCCCGCAACAGATCGTCGACCAGGTGCTGGTGATGCCCGAAGGCACCCGGTTCCAGGTGCTCGCCCCCGTGGTGCGTACCCGGAAGGGCGAATTCGCCGACCTGTTCGAGAAGCTCAACGCGCAGGGCTACAGCCGGGTCCGCGTCGACGGCGTGGTGCATTCGCTGACCGATCCGCCCAAGCTGAAGAAGCAGGAGAAGCACGACATCGAGGTCGTGGTTGATCGCCTGACCGTCAAAGCCAGCGCCAAACAGCGGCTCACCGATTCGGTCGAGACCGCGCTGAACCTGGCCGACGGCATCGTGGTGCTGGAGTTCGTCGACCACGACCACGACGCCCACAACCGTGAACAGCGGTTCTCCGAGAAGCTGGCCTGCCCCAATGGGCACTCCCTGGCGGTCGACGACCTGGAGCCGCGGTCGTTCTCGTTCAACTCGCCGTACGGCGCCTGCCCCGAATGCGCCGGCCTGGGCATCCGCAAGGAGGTCGATCCCGATCTGGTGGTGCCCGACCCGGATCGCACGCTGGCCGAAGGCGCGGTGGCGCCGTGGTCGATGGGCCACACGGCGGAGTACTTCACCCGGATGCTGGCCAGCCTCGGTGAGGCGATGGGCTTCGACGTCGACACGCCGTGGCGCAAGCTACCGGCCAAGGCGCGCAAGGCAATTCTGGAGGGCTGCGACGAGCAGGTGCACGTCCGCTACCGCAACCGCTACGGCCGCACCCGCTCCTACTACGCCGACTTCGAGGGTGTGTTGGCCTTCTTGGAGCGCAAGCTCGATCAGACCGAGTCGGAGCTGATGAAGGAGCGCTACGAAGGCTTCATGCGCGACGTGCCGTGCCCGGTGTGTGAGGGCACGCGGCTCAAGCCGGAAATCCTGGCCGTCACCTTGGCCGCGGGGGAGCAGGGCGCGAAGTCGATCGCCGAGGTGTGCGAGCTGTCCATCTCCGACTGCGCCGATTTCCTCAACGGGCTCACGCTGGGCTCACGCGAGCAAGCGATCGCCGGCCAGGTGCTCAAGGAAATCCAGTCGAGGCTGGGCTTCTTGCTCGACGTCGGGTTGGAGTATCTGTCGCTGTCCCGGGCGGCGGGCACGCTATCCGGTGGCGAAGCGCAGCGCATCCGGTTGGCCACCCAGATCGGCTCCGGGCTGGTCGGCGTGCTCTATGTGCTCGACGAGCCGTCGATCGGGCTGCATCAGCGCGACAACCGTCGGCTCATCGAAACCCTCACTCGGTTAAGGAATCTGGGGAACACGCTGATCGTCGTCGAGCATGACGAGGACACCATCGCGCACGCCGACTGGGTGGTCGACATCGGTCCGGGTGCCGGTGAGCACGGCGGTCACATCGTGCACAGCGGCACCTACGCCGACTTGCTGACGAACAAGGAGTCGATCACCGGGGCCTATCTGTCGGGCAAGGAAAGCATTGCCACCCCGACGATTCGGCGTCCGGTGGACAAGCGGCGTCGGCTCACGGTCGTCGGCGCCAACGAACACAACTTGCGCGGGATCGACGTGTCGTTCCCGCTCGGTGTGCTCACCGCCGTGACCGGTGTATCCGGCTCCGGCAAGTCGACGCTCGTCAACGACATCCTCGCCTCGGTGCTGGCGAACCGGCTCAACGGCGCCCGGCAGGTTCCGGGCCGGCACACCCGGATCACCGGGCTGGAGCACGTCGACAAGCTGGTGCGAGTCGATCAGTCGCCGATCGGCCGAACTCCGCGATCCAACCCGGCCACCTACACCGGCGTCTTCGACAAGATACGCACCCTGTTCGCGGCGACCACCGAGGCCAAAGTCCGTGGCTATCAACCAGGCCGGTTCTCGTTCAACGTCAAGGGCGGTCGCTGCGAGGCGTGCACGGGCGACGGCACCATCAAGATCGAGATGAACTTCCTGCCCGATGTGTATGTGCCCTGCGAGGTCTGCCACGGCGCACGCTACAACCGGGAAACCTTGGAGGTGCACTACAAGGGCAAGACCATCTCCGAGGTGCTGGACATGTCGATCGAGGAGGCGGCGGAGTTCTTCCAGCCGATCACGGGCATCCACCGCTATCTACGGACGCTGGTCGATGTCGGCCTCGGATACGTCCGACTCGGCCAGCCCGCGCCCACGCTGTCCGGCGGTGAAGCGCAGCGGGTCAAGTTGGCATCGGAGTTGCAGAAGCGCTCCACCGGACGCACGGTGTACATCCTCGACGAGCCCACCACCGGATTGCATTTCGAAGACATCCGCAAGTTGCTCGATGTCATCAACGGCCTTGTCGACAAAGGTAATTCGGTGATCGTTATCGAACACAACCTGGACGTGATCAAGACATCGGACTGGGTCATCGACATGGGGCCCGAGGGCGGTGCGGGCGGCGGAACCATCGTCGCGGAGGGCACGCCGGAAGATGTGATGGCGGTGCCCGAAAGCTACACCGGCAAGTTCCTCGCCGAGGCACTCGGCGCCAGTAAGCCATCGGCCGGCACCTCGCAGCGATCGACCAAGCGCCGCAAGGTCAGCGCTTGAGTCTGGCTGCGGGCTCAGTCGCTCTCGTCGCGCATCGATTCGCGGATTTGGGCTAACCGGTCGGCGGCCGCACGCTGCCGGGCCTGATACTGGTCTTCGACGTCACGGCCCTCCGGGGTCTCGGCATCCAATTCGGCTGAACCGATGGATGTTTCGTAGCGGCTCTCGATCTTCTCGCGGACCGATTCGAACGTCGGCACCCCCGAGCTGCTGTAGCCAGGGTCGACGTCGGGCTGGCCGGCGGGAGTTTCCGGTTCATCGGGCACGATGCCACGCTACCCGCGTCAGCGGCCGACTGGTTCGGCGCGCGGAGCCGGAGCCGAGGCGGGCGGCCAGGTGGCCGGTGCCGGAATCCTGGGCACCCCGGGAGTGTCCAGCCGACCAGCCAGCCAGGGCAGTGCCGCGGCGAAAGCATTGCTCGCAAAGGGCCAGTCGTGCTTGCCGGGCTGAGCGACGATGGCGCAGTTGATGCCGTTGGCGCGACCGAGTGCGCACAACGACTCGGCCGCCGAGATCTGGTCGTTGGGGTTGGCGATGGGCTCCCGGCCGGTGAGGGCGACATCGCTGGCGTCCGACACCGACAGACCGCGATGACGCTTCGGCGGGTTGCTCGACGACACATCGAACCAGCCCGAGACCCCGGTGTATCGGCCGTGTCTGGCGATGACGGTGGCCGGATCGAAGGCAGCCCAGGCGTCGGCGTTGCCGCCGAACAGCCGCGCGATGGTTTGCGCCTTGGTTCCGGCCTCGGGGCCCATGTTGCCGGCGATGTCGACAAATGAGCTGAACAACTCCGGATGCATGACGGTGAGGTCCAGCGCGCACGTCCCGCCCATCGACCAGCCGACGATGCCCCAACTCGCCGGCTCCGGGCTGACACCGAACTTCGAGATCATGTATGGCACAACGTCTTTAGTGAGGTGATCGGCCGCGTTTCCTCGGCTCCCGTTGACGCATTCGGTGTCGTTGTTGAACGCGCCCCCAGAGTCCACGAAAACGAACACCGGCGCGTTGCCGCCGTGCCTGGCCGCCATCTCGTCGATCGTCTTCGCCGCGTTGCCGGCCCGCAGCCAATCGGCAGGCGTGTTGAACTCGCCGCCGATCATCATCACCGTCGGCAGTGGCGGCGGGGGGCTGCTGGAGAACCACGCCGGCGGCAAATAGACGACCTCACCGCGGTGTTTGAAATGCGACGCATCCTCGGAGATCGTCACCGGCACCACGATGCCGTGGGCGGGCTGCAGGCCCGCGGCCGCCATCGCGGCAACACCGGCCGCGTCGGTCTGGTAAGGCAGCGGACCGGCGGTGAGCTGATCCCACGCAGTCTGCACGGTAGGGAAGTAGCCGACCCAGAGGTTGAGCGTCAGCCCCGCGCTGAGCAGACACAGCGGCACGGACAGCAGCGAAGCGCTGCGCCGCCACCAGCGCGCGCTGCCCCACCCCAGGATCACGATCGCAGCGGCGGCACCACTGCCGGCGATCCACCACCACAACAGGTGAGGTGCGGGATCGTCGGCCAGGCCTCGATTGTCGATGTACCAGCGCGACACAGCGGCCGAAGCTGCGCCCAGCACCGCGGCCACCGGTAAAAAGAGCAGGCGCCACAGCCGCGATCGCCACCCGACCGCCACCAGCAGCATGGCTACCGATGCGGCCTGGACCACTCCGGGGACCCAGCCGTGCATCAAGGAGGTGTGGTTGTCAGCCAGCACCGCAAACGCAAGGTTCGCCGTTGAACCTGTCACGTTATCCATTGTGAACTTCTGGTTACGGAATACCACTACTTTTGCTCATCGGATGCCCAAGGTCGCGCGGCGGGAGCGCAAAAGTTGGGCCGGTTACCGCGGCTTCGCCAGCGGGAAGGGCAGTGTGTCGCGGATGCTCCGGCCCGTGACGAGCATGACCACCCGGTCGACGCCCATCCCGAGGCCGCCGGTCGGCGGCATCGCGTATTCCATCGCCTGCAGAAAGTCTTCGTCGAGCTCCATTGCTTCGGGATCCCCACCGGCGGCCAGGAAGGACTGTTCCTCGAGGCGCCGTCGCTGCTCGACGGGGTCGGTGAGTTCGCTGTAGGCCGTCCCCAATTCGACGCCCCATGCCACCAAGTCCCAGCGCTCCGCGATGCCCGGTTGACTGCGGTGCGGGCGAGTCAGCGGCGAAACGGACAGTGGGAAATCGATGTAGAAGGTTGGTTTCTCGGTCCGGGCTTCGACCAGATGCTCGTAGAGTTCCAGCACCACCGCACCGGCGTCCCACTGCGCCAGGTACGGAATCTTCACGGCGTCGGACAATCGGCGCAGCGTGGTCAGGCTGGTGCTCGCGTCGATCAGCTCACCGAGCGCCTCGGATACCGCATCGTGCACGGTCTTGACCGGCCAGACACCGGAGATGTCGATTTCTTCCAGTCCGTCACCGGCCGGGCGCATCACCACCTGAGCGCCGTTGGCCGCCTGGGCGGCGTTCTGGATAAGTTCCCGGCCGCCCTCGATCCAGTCTTTGTAGTCGGCGTGCGCCTGATACGCCTCCAGCAGCGTGAACTCCGGATTGTGGCTGAAGTCGACACCCTCGTTACGGAACGCTCTGCCCAACTCGAATACCCGCTCCACACCACCGACGCAGAGCCGCTTCAGATATAGCTCGGGCGCAATCCGCAGATACAGATCGAGGTCGTAGCTGTTGATATGGGTGATAAATGGCCGGGCGGCGGCACCGCCGTGAATTTGCTGCAGGATCGGGGTTTCGACTTCGAGGAATCCCTTGTCGTTCAACGTATCTCTGATCGAGCGCAGGACTCTGCTGCGAGCTGTGATCAGCTCGCGCGCCTCGGCGTTGACGGCGAGATCGACGTAGCGGCTGCGCACCCGCGCTTCGGGATCGGTCAGCCCTTTCCACTTGTTCGGCAGCGGACGTAGGCATTTGCCGATCAGCCGCCAACTGTGCACGATCAGCGACTGGGTGCCGGTCTTGCTGTATCCCATCTTGCCGGTCACTTCGACCAGGTCGCCGAGATCGATCGCCTTGGTGAAGTCCGCGGTTCGGCCATGCTCGAGAACCGAATTCTCCAACAGCAGTTGCACTTCCGCTGACCAGTCACGCAGTTCGGCGAACAGCACGCCGCCGAAGTCCCGGATCCGCAGCACACGCCCTGACACCGAGACCGTCGTCTGAGCCTCGACGCCCAGTGCTTGAGCGACCGTGTGACTGGGTGGCTGTCCCACTGGATAGGCGTCAATACCGCTGTCCTGCAACGCCTTCAGTTTGGACAATCGGACGCGCATCTGTTCGGGTAGTCGCCGGCCTCGCGCGTCGACGTCACCGAAGTCGGCCTCCTGCAATGCCAACGCGTCCGGCGCTGAACCGTCATGGTGCAACAGCCCGGTCGCCAACAGCGTCGGCGGGACCGCCGGGTGATGGCCGGTATGCTGTTCGTCGCGGCGGGTGAAGGGCAGCACCAGGAAGCCCTCCGCGATCGACGAAGCGACGCCCACCCGCGGAACCATCCGGGCGTCTTCGTAGCAGGCGAAGCGCGGAATCCAATCGGGCTGGTATTTCATATTCGAGCGGTACAGCGTCTCCAACTGCCACCAGCGCGAGAAGAACAGCAGGAACCCGCGCCACAGCCGGGCCACCGGGCCGGCGCCGAGCTGGGCGCCTTGCTCGAAGGCCGATCGGAACATGGCGAAGTTCAACGAGATACGAGTGATGCCGATGCGCTCGGCGTGCAGAGCGAGTTCGCTCACCATGAGTTCGATGGTGCCGTTGGGGGAGTGCGGCGCCCGGCGCATGAGATCAAGCGAGACGCCGTTGCGTCCCCAGGGCACCAGCGACAGCATCGCGACCACAGTGTCGTCGGATCCGATGGCTTCGACCAACAGGCAGTCGCCGTCGGCCGGATCGCCGAGCCGGCCCAGCGCCATCGAGAAGCCGCGCTCGGCTTCGGTGTCCCGCCATGAATCGGCACGCGAAGTGACCTGTGCCATCTCGGCGGGTTCGATGTCGTGGTGGCGTCGGATGCGCAACGTCAGCCCGGCGCGGCGGGCTCGCGTCACCGCCTGGCGTACTCCGCGCATTTCGCGCCCGGACAGCCTGAACTCGGCAGTGTGCAAGATCGCTTCATCGCCGAGTTCCAACGCATTCAGGCCGGCCTCGCGAAATGCTTTGGCTCCAGCCGAACTGGCGCCCATGTTCCCCGGCGTCCAGCCGTAGCTCTGGCACAGCGCCAGCCACGCGTCGATGGCCTGCGGCCACGCCCGCTGGTCGCCGATCGGATCGCCACTGGCCAGGCAGACACCGACCTCGACGCGGTAGGTGATCGCGGCACGGCCGCTCGGCGCGAAAACCACCGACTTGTCGCGACGGGTGGCGAAGTACCCCAGCGAGTCGTCCTTGCCCCACAGCTCGAGCAGCCCACGAATCGCAGATTCGTCCTCACCGGTCAATGCGTTATCGGCCCGCTGCGATTGGAACAACACGATGGCGGCGACGATCAGCGCCATCGCACTGAACAAGCCGAAGAGAGCGTTGAGGAATACGGGCGGACGGCCGGTGAATTGCGCCGACTCGACGACGGCGAACCCGACCACCCGGTTCACCACATAGAACAACCGGTCTTCGGCGGCCAGCGAGCGGGGAAACGTCTCGATGAGACCCCAGGACACCACGATTCCGATCGCCCACCCGGTCAGCAGCACGCCGGCTGCCTTGTACAGCGCACCCTGGCGGACCTTGGCCCAGAATTCGCGGTAGCCGAAGATCAGCACCACCACCGCGGCCAGGTGCAGACCGAGGCCGAGCGTCTCGCCGAAGCGCTTCGCCGCACTGGGGTGATCGGCTATCAGACCGGCCACGTTCAAACCCGCGGCCAGCAATAGGTTGAACACCAACAGCCACCAGGCGATGCGTTTGCGGGCGGTGAGCGCGCCGGCCAGCAGTGCCAGCACGAACGACCACGCAAAGCTGGTGTCGGGGAAGTTGAATATGTAGTCGTTGATGAATTCCCGCGGCACTCTGATCAGCCACCGAATCACCGGCGACACACTGGCGATCAGCGACAGGGTAGCGATGACACCGACTGTCCAGCCGGCGGCTGCCGGCACCCAGCGGAGTCGAGAACTCGACTGGCTCCGCAGGCGGGACGCTGTGAGGGTCACAGACGGCGAGGATATTCGGTTTAGCTATGGAATGCCTATATTCCGGCCGGCATGACATTGCTCGTGTCGGCCTCGAGGTCTCCCGGATGCCTCATCGCGCGACCGGTCGGACGACGAGGCGACGGAGTTGGGCGTCGTGACTGGTAGACTCCCCTGCGCGACCGTCTCCGGCAATGCCAGAGACAGCAAGTGGAGTCCCGCTCCCACCGTTGGCCGATAAGGCTCAGCGGTCCGGTCACTGGCACACCAGCTGTGCCGGTTCTGCGTTCGGCAGGCGGCTTTTGCCGTGATCGGTCGGCACCGGGCCCTGCTTAGGCAGGGCTTTTTTGCTGATGGCGTGGTATCCCAACCCGCTGACTCCCAACGGAGCAGGTGGCGGTGGCAATTGACGAAAGATCAATGAGGGAGGCCCCATCAGCACTGAGACCCGCGTCAACGAGCGCATCCGCGTACCTGAAGTCCGTTTGATCGGTCCAGGAGGGGAGCAGGTAGGCATCGTGCGTATCGAAGATGCCCTTCGCGTCGCCGCGGATGCCGATCTCGACCTTGTCGAAGTTGCGCCGGACGCCAGACCACCGGTCTGCAAGATCATGGATTACGGCAAGTTCAAGTATGAGGCGGCGCAAAAGGCGCGCGAGTCTCGCAAGAACCAGCAGCAGACCGTAGTCAAAGAACAGAAATTGCGCCCCAAGATCGACGATCACGACTACGAGACCAAAAAGGGTCACGTGATCCGGTTCTTGGAGGCGGGAGCGAAAGTCAAGGTGACCATCATGTTCCGCGGACGTGAGCAATCGCGACCCGAGCTGGGCTACCGGCTGCTGCAGCGCCTGGGCGGCGACGTCGCCGACTACGGATTCGTCGAGACGTCGGCCAAGCAGGACGGACGCAACATGACGATGGTGTTGGCGCCGCACCGCGGTGCGAAAACGCGCGCTCGTGCGGCCCAAGACGCCAGTGGCCCCACGCCCCAGCCCGCATCAAACAGCGACCCCGAACCATCGCCGAACTGATACAGACGGAACAGAGGACCGAAAACAGATGCCCAAGACCAAAACCCACAGCGGCGCGTCGAAGCGATTCCGGCGCACCGGTACCGGGAAGATCGTGCGTCAAAAAGCCGGCCGCCGCCACCTGCTGGAGCACAAGCCGACCAAGCGGACGCGACGGCTGGATGGACGGACCGCGGTGTCGGCCAACGACACCAAGCGGGTCAAGAAGCTGCTGAACGGCTGACCGGCAGCGCAAGCGCCGGAACAACCACTTCCCAACGAGATAGGAACACCCCATGGCACGCGTGAAGCGGGCAGTCAACGCCCAAAAGAAGCGGCGCACCGTCCTTAAGGCCTCCAAGGGCTATCGCGGTCAGCGGTCCAGGCTCTACCGCAAGGCCAAAGAGCAGCAGCTGCATTCGTTGACCTACGCCTACCGCGACCGGAAGGCCCGCAAGGGTGACTTCCGCAAGCTGTGGATCTCGCGGATCAACGCTGCTGGCCGGGCCAACGGCATCACCTACAACCGGCTGATCCAGGGCCTCAAGCTCGCCGGTGTCGAGGTCGACCGCAAGAACCTCGCCGAGATCGCCGTCAGCGACGCTGCCGCGTTCACGGCGCTGGTCGAGGTGGCCAAGGCCGCACTGCCCGAGGACGTCAACGCGCCGTCCGGGGAAGCCGCCTGAGTCTGGCCGAAGGCCCGCTGACCGAACGCTCCGCGAGAGTGGCGGCGGCGCTCAAACTGCACCGACACGTCGGACGCCACCGCGCCGGACGCTTTCTCGCCGAGGGACCCAACCTCGTCGAGGCTGCGTTGCGGCGCGGTTTGGTGTCCGAGGTGTTCGCCACCGAGGCGGCCGTCGATCGGTTCGACTCGTTGCTGGCGGATGCGCCGGTGCGGCTGGTGACGGAGAAGGCGGCAAAAGCCTTGTCGGATACCGTGACCCCCGTCGGTCTCGTCGCGGTGTGCGAAGTGCCGCAGCCGACGTTGGCCGGTCTGCTGGCCGGTGCGCCGCGACTGGTGACGGTGGCCGTCGGGATCTCCGAACCGGGCAACGCAGGCACCCTGATCCGACTGGCCGACGCGATGGGCTCCGATGCTGTCGTCCTGGCCGGGCACAGCGTCGACCCCTACAACGGGAAATGCCTCCGCGCCTCGGCGGGCAGCATCTTCTCGGTTCCCGTACTGGAAGAACCCGACGTCGCGGGCCTGGTGACCACGCTGCGCGAGGCGGGTATCGCGGTGCTCGCGACGGTTCTCGACGGCGATGTCGACCTCGACGACGTCGCACTGGACAGGCCGACG
>DATAZN010000384.1:0-6251 GCA_036272035.1 Mycobacterium sp.
GAAGACGACGTCGACGACTTGCTGCGCAGCGGGACGCTGGTCGACCTGTATCCGATTGTGCGCAAGAGCATTCGGACCGGGAGCGAGTCGCTCAGCCTGAAGGCCCTGGAACCGCTGTACATGGGTTCGCAGCTGCGTTCCGGCGATGTCACCACGGCAGCCGACTCGATCACCCAGTACGCGCGCTACAGCGAACTGCGCGGCAACGGCGAGGTCGACGAGGCGGCGACGGTACTCAAGGAGATCGAGGACTACAACCACTACGACTGCACGTCCACCCGCGAACTGCGGAACTGGCTCCTGATGCGAGCCTACGAAAATAGCGTCATACCGCTTGGGGCCCAGCCGGTCGCCGATGGCGGCGATATCGAGGAGGCGGACGCGCTCGCGGCAAAGCTACATGCGTTTAGCGGCGACCCGACGACCGATGACCGCACCCCCGAACAGACCGCGGTTGCCCTGGTGTCGGCCGCCCGCGGCTATCACCGCCGCGAAGACAAGCCGTTCTGGTGGGCGCACTTCGATCGGCTGAACTACCCCGTCGACGAATGGGCCGACGAGACAGACGTATTCCTCGTCGACCAAGCCCAGCTGGTCGTCGATTGGCATAAGCCGCCGCGCGCACAGAAACTGCAGCGACGAGTGCAGTTGACCGGCGAACTGGCCCGCGGCGCACTCAACGACAAGGTCTACGCGCTCTACGAGCCGCCAGCGCCGTCTGGGTTGACCGACAACCCGGACCGACGCGCGGCCGGCCACGCCGAGGTGGTCGGGTGCGACGATCCGACCGTGCCGACGTCGGTGGTCATCTGCGAGCGGACTCCCGCCGACGGCAACACTTTTCACGAGCTCCCGTTCGCGCTGACGCCGGGCGGGCCGGTCAACACCAAGCCGCTGCGGGAGGCCATCGAAGCGGCGGCAGCAGAGGTCGCGGCGGGGCTGCCGCAACTCCCCCGCACCGCGATGGCCGACATCCTGCTGCGCCGCCGTCCCCGGACCCGCAGCGGCGCTGACCTTCCCCGAGACGGCGACGCTGCCGACAACATCACCGCCGCCCTGCTCGACCTGGATTCGTCTTACGTGGCGGTGCACGGGCCACCAGGAACCGGCAAGACCCATACGGCCGCGCGCGTCATCACCCGGCTGGTCGCCGAGCACGGCTGGCGAATCGGCATCGTCGCGCAGTCGCATGCCGTGGTGGAGAACTTGCTCGACCGCACGATCGCCGCCGGTCTGGATCCGCTGCGCGTGGCCAAGAAGCGATCCAACCGTCAACACGTCGGGTGGCAACAGATCGACGAGAAGGAATATGCCGGATTCATCACCGGCACAACAGGATGCGTGATCGGCGGTACCGCCTGGGACTTCGCCAACCCGAACCGGGTTCCGCCGGGAAGTCTGGACCTGCTGGTGATCGACGAAGCCGGACAGTTCTGTCTGGCCAACACCATCGCCGTCGCCTCGGCGGCCGCCAGCCTGCTTCTGCTCGGCGATCCGCAGCAGCTGCCACAGGTCAGCCAGGGCACACATCCTGAGCCAGTCGACGGATCCGCGCTGGGCTGGCTGGTAGAAGATCACCGCACCCTGCCCGCCCAACGCGGCTACTTCCTCGACTGCACGCATCGCATGCATCCCGCGGTGTGTGCACCGGTATCGGTCTTGGCCTACGAGGGCCGGTTGCAGTCCAACGACGTCACCGCAGCGCGTCAACTCGATGGGTATTCGCCCGGAGTGCATGTCCTCCGTGTCCCCCACGACGGCAACGCAACTGAGAGCCCGGAAGAAGCCGCCGCCATCGTTGCCCAGATCAGGGCTCTGGTCGGCTTGGCATGGACGACCGAAGACGGCACCCGGCCGTTGACGGCCGCCGACGTGCTGGTGTTGGCCCCCTACAACGCGCAGGTGCTGCTGCTGCGGCAACACCTGGCCGTCGCGGGGCTCGGCGATGTCCGGGTCGGGACCGTCGACAAGTTTCAGGGCACCGAGGCGCCGGTGGCCATGGTCTCGATGACGGCCTCGTCCGTCGAGGACATACCGCGCGGAATCCCGTTCCTGCTCAACCGCAATCGGTTGAACGTCGCGATCAGCCGCGCGCAGTATGCGGCAGTGATCGTGCGTGCCGAGACGTTGACCGATTACCTGCCCGCCGCGCCGTCGGGTCTCGTGGATCTCGGCGCTTTCCTGGCCTTGACCGCCGCGGGCGGTCCGGCGTAAGGGCGTGCCGACGAGTCACATTCGCGACGCGTTGTCACGAGCCGGGGTACCCGTCGTCGGGATCGGACCGGCGGTGTCTGCTGGGAGGCGGGCGGTGATAGCCGTTGCGGAATTCGTCGCGGGGGGCGGCACCGCGTGCGCGCGGTGCATGGTCGGTTGCCCCGCCGTAGGTGTCGATGTCATCGAAGAACGGTTCGTCATAGTCGACGCGGCGCTGGTCCAGCGGAGAGAATTCCTCAACCGGCCGGAAGCGCTGCTCCTCGTCGACAGGGAAGCCGTTGTGGGCGAATCCGATTGGCTCGTCCTCCGGCGCCGAGTCAGTCTCGTCGAGCAGACTGCGCCACGATTCGACCGGTGAGCTGTGCCAGTTCTCGGCCGGCGCGGGTCGCGGATGCTCGATCCGGACGGTCAGCGGTTCGGTGCGGGGCTCGTGGACCTGCGCGCGGGCCGGTCGGCTTGCTGCGCGCGACGGCGGCGCGGTGCGCGCCGGCGACAGGGTGTACTCGACGTAGTCGTCGTCATCGTCGAAGCCGTCGCGGAAGCCGTCGAAGTCATTGGTGAAACCGTCTGCGGCACTGGGCCTTACCCGCACCCGCCGGGCCGGCGCGTCCGGGCTGTCGGATCCCGACTGGTCAGCTGTGGACGTCCCGGCTGTCGCCGATCCGCCGACCAGGAAAAGCGCCGCCCCGATCCCGAACAGCGCGATGAACGCCGGAAGCAGCATCGACTGCGACATCGCGGCGGCGAACGGCTCGCGCAAGAACGCCGGCATCTGCAAGGCCATGCCGCCACCGCCCGGCGGACCCGAGGCCCCGTCGGGCATCAGCGGCAACTCAGAGGTGATGCGCGATGTCATGAACGAGGCCATGCCGGCACTGCCCAACACGGCACCGACCTGACGGGTCGCGTTGAACACGCCAGAACCTGCGCCGGCGAACTGCGGCGCCAGGTTTCGGGTCGCGGTAGCGGTCAGCGGTGCCCAGATGAACGCCATCGCAATCCCCAAGACGAAAAACGGCAGAATCAGTTCCCAGATCGCGGTGGACGGCGTCATCACGATCGAGAGCCAGGTGAGGCCGATCGCCAGCGCCGAGAAGCCGAATCCGACGACGGGCTGCGGATGGGCGCGGTCGACCATCCTGCCGACGAACGGTGCGAGCACACCGCTGGTGATCGCCATCGGTGCGGTCAGCAGCGCCGAGCGGGTCGGCGACAATCCGCACACCGCTTGCGCATAGAACATCAGCGGCAAGATCATCCCGGTGGCGGCGAACGCGATGACTACCGCCGCGACGTTGGACAAGCTGAAGTCGCGGTCGCGGAAGATATCGAGCGGAATCAGCGGCTCTTGGGTGCTGACCGACTGCCAGTAGACGAATGCCGTCATGAAGCCGATGCCCGCGACCAGCACCGCCCAGATCCACGGCGCCCAATTGCTGGACTGGCCTTCCTGCAGGGAGAAGACGATCAAGAACATCCCCACGCCGGATAACCCCACACCGACCAGGTCGAAGCGGTGGCGTTGGGTGGGCAGATCGGGGATCAGCCACACCGCCAGCCCCAGACCGATCAGTCCGATCGGCACGTTGACAAAGAAGATCCAGGCCCAGCCCAGCGCGTCGACCAGCACCCCGCCGGCCAGCGGTCCGACCAGCGTGGCCACGCCGGCGGTGGCACCCCAGACACTCATCGCCACCCCGCGGCGATCCGGCGGGAAGATGCGGGTGATCAACGACAGCGTCTGAGGACTCATCACGGCGGCGCCCAGCCCCTGCACCACTCGGGCGGTGATGAGCATCCCGATGGTGCCGGACAGGCCGCACCACAGCGACGCGGCGGTGAAGACCGCCAGGCCGATCACATAGAGGTTCTTCGGACCGAACCGGTCGCCGAGTCGACCCGACACCAGCAGCGGAACCGCGTACGCGAGAAGGTAGGCGCTGGTCACCCAGATGACGGTGTCGTAGCTGGTACCGAGCTTCACCATGATGCTGGGATTGGCGACGGCGACGATCGTCGAGTCGAGCAAAATCATGAAAAAGCCGACCATCGTCGCCCACAACGCGTTCCAAGGGTTCACGTTGTCGGCGCGCCTTGCCGCCGCGCCCCTCGGGCTGCCGTCACCGGGTCGCCCACGAGCAGTCGCCGTGGTCATATCCCTACCTCGTCCTGGCTTCGCACCGTGTTGCCGGACACCGTCAGTCGCCGCTGCGGACCGCCGGATCGCATCGAGTCGGCAAAGCTTCGCAACCAGGACAGCTCGGCCTGCGTCGTCGCCAGCAAGTACTCGAATGCCAGCAGATATCCGGCGAGTATGACGCTGGCATCACGAAGCGCCATGATCTCGGCGGCCCTCGCCTCCAGCGCCCCGACACGGTCGTCAACTGCATCCGCCGCGGCGTCTCCACCCAGAGTATCGATCTGCGCGAGTGCGACCGCGAACTGCGGAAACTCATAAGCCGGCACGGAGATCAGCTGGCCCACCCGATCGGCGAGCGCCTCAGCGCCGGCATCGGTGATCTCGTAGATCGCCCGCTCCGGCCGCTTACCGTCCCGCGAAGTCGCCGCCCGGCGGATCAATTTCTCCTCCGTCAGTCGGTCGACGACGTGATACAGCGAGCCCGGCCGCACCTTGACGATGCGGTCCGCATGCCGTCCGACCAGGGTCTGAAACATCTCGTAGCCGTGCATCGGGCGCCCTCGTAACAGCGCTAGCACTGAGATACCCAAAGAGGTGAGCTGGTAGGCCATCGACTGTCCGTCTAGCTTGGCGGGCCGCCCCGGCTCAACGTTGGGCCGGGGCGTGACCCCGCATCGTCATCGCACGTCTCTACGCCGGATTATTCCTAATGGACTATTGCCTGCGACGCCTGCCCCCACCTTTGCCGGCACCGGCGTTAGCCTGAAAGCACGTCACTGCCCGCACCGGAGCCGGGCAAGAAGACCCGGAGGCATTCATGAGCGCCCGACGGACCCGATCATCGGCCGACTCGCTGCCCGCCACCCCCGAGGGGAAGCCCAAGAGGTCGGCACGGGCACTAGCCAGCATCATCGAGCGCAGTTCGCGCATTCAGGGACCCGCTGCGGCCGCGTACGTGGGCAGGCTGCGCCGCGCGGATCCTGACGCCGACCCTGCCACGATCGTCGCGAAGCTGGAGAAGCGATACGTGACCGCCGTGACGGCCAGCGGCGCAGCGGTGGGTTCGACCGCGGTGTTGCCGGGGCTGGGCACACTGGCCGCATTGTCGGCGGCCGCCGGCGAGACCGCGGTGTTCCTGGAGGCCACCGCGTTCTACGCACTGGCAATCGCGGCGGTGTATGGCGTCTTAACCGACGACCGGGAGCGGCGACGCGCCCTGGTGCTCTCGGTATTGGTTGGCGACGACAGCAAGCAAGCGATGTCCGAACTGATCGGCGGGGGCCGTACCAGCGGGGCGTGGCTGTCGGAGGGAATGGCATCGCTGCCGATGCCGGCCTTGTCACAGTTGAACTCGCGGTTGCTCAAGCGGGCTATCCGGCGTTTCACACTGCGACGCAGCGCGCTGCTGATCGGCAAGATCCTGCCGGTCGGGATCGGCGCCGTCATCGGCGCCGTCGGCAACCGAATGGCGGGCAAGAAGATCGTGCGCAACGCCCGCAATGCGTTCGGTAAGCCGCCGGCGCGGTGGCCGGTCAACCTACTCCTGCTGCCGACGGTTTCCGACGCCGGTTGAGCCCGAGAACCCGGTCAGAACTCACATGGCGGATCGCTGTCGAAGGGCTAGCCTTTATGGGGCGGCCGGTCGGAGCCGCCGCAGGCGCCCGGCGACGATGCGGGCCGATCAACGGCCCGCGGAGGAGCGGGGCAATCACGCAAGACGCGCCGGGAACCGTGAAGACGTAGAAGACCTAGTGGCAGCGCGGCATAGCGCTTCCGGACAGAGGAATCGAGGCGAGCAGCTGCTGTGAGCAGTACGAGTTCACCATTCGGGCAGAACGAATGGCTGGTCGAGGAGATGTACCGCAAGTTCCGCGAAGACCCCTCCTCGGTCGATGCG
>DATAZN010000385.1:0-16089 GCA_036272035.1 Mycobacterium sp.
ATCACCCGGTCACTGATGGACACCCATCCCTTTGCGTGGATGGCGATGCTGTCGCGGGTGCTGGGTTCGGCGCAGCTGTTGCCCGAGGCCGTCGGTGGCCGCGGCCTGGTGTACGCCATTGTCGAAAACCAGGAGTGGGACAGCGCACGCCCGGAAGAAGTAGAGAGCATCGTCGACATCGTCCGCACCACGCAGCAGGCCGAGGTGGCCGCGGTGTTCAAAGAGATTGAGCCGCAGCACTGGTCGGTGTCGATGCGGGCAAAGGCGGCGGTAGATCTCGCGGCTGTCGCCTCGACTTTCGGCGGCGGCGGTCACAAGCTGGCCGCGGGCTACTCGACCACCGGTTCGGCCGACGAGGTCGTTTCTTCGCTGCGCGCCGCTCTAGGGTGAGCGAGCCGGGCCAGCCGCAGCCGGGTGACCGCCAGATCGCGCAACTGGCTCTGCCCGCGCTGGGTGTGCTTGCCGCCGAGCCGCTCTACTTGCTGTTCGACACCGCGGTCGTCGGCCGACTGGGTGCATTGAACCTGGCCGGGCTGGCTATCGGGGGATTGGTGCTCGGCATGGTCGGTTCGCAGCTGACCTTTTTGTCGTACGGCACCACCGCGCGCTCGGCCCGCCATTTCGGCGCCGACGATCGGCCGGCCGCCGTGGCCGAGGGCGTGCAGGCGACCTGGCTGGCGCTGGGTCTTGGTGCGTTGATCATCGTCGTTGTGCAGGCCGTGGCGGTGCCGCTGGTGTCGGTTATCGCGGGTTCGTCCGACATCGCGAATGCGGCGCTGCCCTGGCTGCGTACCGCGATAGTGGGTGCACCCGCAATTCTGGTGTCGCTGGCCGGTAATGGGTGGTTGCGCGGCGTACAGGACACCGCGCGTCCACTGCGTTATGTGCTTGTCGGATTCGGTCTTTCGGCGCTGCTGTGTCCTTTGCTGGTATACGGCTGGCTGGGATTACCCCGCTGCGGATTGGCCGGGTCCGCCGTCGCCAACCTGGCGGGTCAGTGGGTGGCTGCGCTGCTCTTTGGGCACGCGCTGCTGGCCGAAGGGGTCCCTTTACGACTCGACCGTCATGCGCTCCGGGCCCAAATCGTTTTGGGCCGTGACCTGCTGGTGCGAACGCTGGCCTTTCAAGCGTGCTTCGTCTCAGCGGCTGCGGTGGCGGCCCGCTTTGGTGCCGCTGCGCTGGCCGCCCACCAAGTGGTGTTGCAGGTGTGGAGTTTCCTTGCGCTGGTTCTCGATTCGCTGGCTATCGCCGCGCAGGCGTTGGTCGGCGCTGCGCTGGGCGCTGGTGATGGTGCGCTCGCTACCGCGACGGCCCGGCGAGTGACGGTGTCGTCAGCGATCGCCGCCACCGCTTTGGCCGGCGTGTTCGCTGCCGGTGCTGCTGTGCTGCCGGAGCTTTTCACCGATGACCGGTCAGTGCTGGCCGCGATCGTAATACCGTGGTGGTTCCTTGTCGGCCAATTACCTTTGGCGGGAGTAGTTTTCGCGCTTGACGGCGTCCTGCTCGGCGCTGGCGACGCCGGGTTCATGCGCACCGCGACCGTGGTCAGCGCGTTGGCCGGCTTTCTGCCGCTGATCTGGCTGTCGCTGGTGTTCGATTGGGGGCTGGCCGGCATCTGGTCGGGGCTCAGCATGTTCATCGTGCTGCGTCTGATCTTCGTGGGCTGGCGGGCGCTATCGGGTCGTTGGGTGGTGATCGGGCAATGAGAAGTCAGCGCGAGCGGATGCTCAGCGGCGAACAGTACCGGGCAGACGATCCCGAATTGGTGGCCGACCGTCAGGCATGTCAGCGCCTGCTCGAGGTGTTCAACGCGAGTCCGGCGGGCGACGAGCGAAGCCAACACGTGTTGCACCAGTTGTTCGGATCGTTGGGCCAAGGCTCGGTCATCCTTCCCCGACTCCAGTGTGATTACGGTGCGCAGATAGCCGTCGGCGCAGGCTGCTTCATCAACTACGACGCGATTCTGCTGGACTGCGCGTCGATCACGATCGGCGATAACGTGTCGATCGGTCCACGCGCACAGCTTGTTACGGCGCTGCATCCCGTCGACGACTATGAGGCCCGACGGGCCGGCTGGGAGTCGGCCGCTCCGATTGTGCTCGGCGATAACGTGTGGCTGGCGGCCGGAGTGATCGTATGTCCGGACGTGACGATCGGCGCCAACTCGGTGATCGGGGCGGGCAGCGTCGTGATCGGCGACATGCCGGCAGGCGTGCTGGCGGCCGGTAACCCGTGCAGAGTCATCCGAGAACTGAATGGTGCGTAGGCCTCCGGGTTTGAAAAGCCCTTAATATCTGCGCGCTGCAACACCGCGCGGCGGTCAATCAAGGTCAGAATATGAGCTGACGCCAACGTCGACCGGAAAGGCTGCCGCGCGATGTCGAACGCAAGTCTCCAGTTCGGTGTTCTGGGGCCCTTGCAGCTGAGGGCCGGCGACGCCCTGGTGCCGTTGGGCGCCCCCAAGCAGCGGGCGGTGCTGGCCACGTTGCTGATGAACCGCAACCGGGCGGTGTCGGTCGATGCGCTGATCGATGCGGTCTGGGACCAGTCACCGGTGCCGGCCGCGCGAACCAGCATCCACTCCTACGTGTCCAATCTGCGCCGACTGCTCGGCAGCGGATCGCACGACCCGAATAGGGTGCTCGCGAGCGCCCCCCCGGGATATCAGCTGAACGTCGCAGATGCCGATTGCGACATCGGGCGCTTCGTCACCGAGAAGAATGCGGGCGTGCACGCCGCCGCCGCGGGACGGTTCGAAGACGCCAGCACCTACCTGTCGGCTGCTCTGGCCGAATGGCGCGGGCCGTTTCTCGATGACCTGCGAGAATTCCCCTTCGTCGATACGTTCGCCACTGCGCTGTCCGAAGTCAGAGTTGCGGTGCAAACCACTCTCGCGGAGGCGGAGATCGCCTGTGGGCGTGCCGACGCCATGATCCCGCGCCTGGAGGTGCTCAGCGCCGAACATCCTTTTCGCGAACGGCTTTGGGCTCAACTGATCACCGCCTACTACGTCGCCGAGCGCCAGTCCGAAGCCCTCAACGCCTACCGGCGACTGAAAACCAACCTCGCCGAAAATCTCGGCATCGACCCTGGCCCGACGTTGCGGCGCTTGCACGAGCGGATCCTGCGTCAAGAGCCGTTGGACGCCACCCACACCGCACAGACGACCGCGACGCACGCCGTCGCTGACCTCGGCACGTACACCGGCACCCTGGCGGGACCCTCAGCCGTTGCCGAGTTGCGGGGAAGGGACGGACAGCGCCACCGCTTGGAGGGTTCGACCCGGATCGGCCGCCGGCCTGACAACGACATCATTCTCGACGACGACGAAGTCAGTCGCTACCACGCGGTCGTCATCGACACCGGGAGCGGTTTCGTCGTCAGCGACCTTGGATCGACCAACGGCGTCCAGGTAGCAGGCCGGCGCATCCGAAAGGGCGCCATGCTGGCTGACGGTGACCATATCCGCATCGGCGCCCACGAGTTCACCTTCGAAATAAACCCTGGCTGAGCTGCGCAGACGCGGGGCGGAGCAAACGCAAGAAATTCGCAAGAATCTCGCCAGGATCCACCAAGGCGGGCGGTACATGCTCGTGATGTCGGGAAATAGCAACCGACCCCAGCGAAGGATCGACCTTCGGACCTGGGACAACTGCCAGGTAAGGAAACCACCATGAATGCCAAAACTCCCAAGCTGCGTATCGCAGCCGCGGGCCTGCTGGCCGGCGTCAGCCTGTCTGTCCTCGGTTCGCTGGCCGCGCCGATCGCGTCGGCCGACCCGTGGGTACCGGGCACTGGACCCTTCCACCCGATGCGCCACTACGCCGCGGACGTGCTGCACCCCATATGGACTGTCCGGCACCCGGTGCGCGCAATGCTGCCGTGATCTGACGCATCAGCCGTCATTCTGCCCCGTTTCCACCTACGGAAGCGGGGCAGAATTCTGTCACCGAACTTGAGCCCGTCCGCGCTTCAGGACGGCCTCACGGTTGGCGGCGATGTCGTCCCCCGAGGTCCGGAATGCCCGTGCCGCAGTCGCTTCCAGCCACAAACCTTCGCTGGTGTTTGAATCGTCGATGCGGTGGTAGGACGACAGCAGTGCCCGCACCGCGTCCTGGTTATTGCCGACGATGCTGTCGGCGACCTTGCGTGCGGCGGGCAGTAACTGATCGTGCGACACTACCTCGGTGACCAGGCCGGCGCGCAGCGCATCCTGCGCGGACAGGTAGTCGCCGGTCAGGCTCATCCGGCGCGCCAGTCCTATGCCGACCTTCTGGGGGAGACGCACACTGAGGCCCCACGTGGGCAACAGGCCAACTCGAGCGTGCGTGTCGGCGAATCGCGCCTGTTCGGACGCGATCAAGATGTCGCAGTACAGTGTCACCTCGAGGCCGCCGGTGACGGCAGCGCCGTTGATCGCGCCGATGACGGGCTTGCTCAGCGACGGCCAGCGCGGCGAGATGTCCGGTAGCGCCGTTTGCTCACCCAGTTCTTTGAGGTCCAGCCCGGCGCAGAACACCGGGTCGGTGCCGGTGACGATGATGACGTCGACGTCGTCGTCGGTCTCGGCGTCGGCCAGGGCGCCGAAGAATTGGTCCCGCAGTGCAGCCGACAACGCGTTACGCGATTGCGGCCGGTTCAGGGTCAGGGTCCGCACCCGCTCATCGGTGTGGATCAACAGAATGTCGTCGGTCATTTGCGCCGCTCCTCCTCTTTGCTCCGCACTGCATCGTCGTCGGCGCGGGTCATAGCGCCACCGTAGTCAGTCCGCTTCAGCACGAGCCGACCCCACCTATCGTTGAAGGATGTGCCGGAACATCACTGAATTGCGCGGGCTCGAGCCGCCGGCGACCACCGAGGAGATCGAGGCGGCGGCCCGCCAGTATGTGCGCAAGGTCAGCGGCTTCACCCGGCCCTCGTCGGCCAACGCCGAGGCGTTCGAGGAGGCCGTTGCCGAAGTCGCAGCGACAACGACGCGGCTGCTGCACGCCCTGCCGGAGCGCCGTCAGCCGCCCAAGACCGATCCGCCGTTGCGTCGCCTCGCGACGAGGTGACGAACACCGCGACTGAGCCCGCGCTCACTACGGAGTCTGGTCGACGAGCACCGCGCCCGCGGGCCAATCGCCGACCGTGCCCAACGGCGTGGGCTCGGCGGCCGCGGTGAGTCGCACGACGTCGGCCAGCTGGGCTGGAGCATCGCACTGCAGGTAGTGATCGGCGCTCGGCAGTATCCAGTAGCGGTTCAACCCGGGCTTGTTCCGGAGGTACTCCTGCCACACGTAGTTCGCGACCCGGACGGGTGAGACGTTGTCGTGCAGGCCCCACACCAGGGTGGTGTCGACGTCGCTGGTGGAAAGCGCTTGGAGCCAATTGGTTTCGTCGGCGGCGCGTTCGTTGAGGTATTGAATCGTGTCCGGGAGCACCGCGATTCCGTCGTTGTGCGCGAAGCATTGTGTAAGCGCGGCGATCTCGGGATCGCTCGCGTCTCGCCGCGGCATAAAGGTGGTCGCGCCCATGCCCGCGGCCAGCATCTCCGGCGTGGTCGCTCGCGCGGTGCTGCGCGCCACGGTGGGATCGAGCAACGCTTTCTGGAATCCGGTCAAATTGGCCAGCGGCAGATAGATGTTCGCGTTGGTCAAGATGACGTTGGTCGGCGGGCTCGCGTCGTCGAGGTCGGCGAACATGGACAGTGCGATCATGCCGACGCTGGTGCCGCGATCATGGGTCAGCAACGTGTAGTCCTCGAGCTGCCAGAGCTTGGTGATCGCGTAAATCAACAGGCGCGCATCGTCGTACAGCGAATACGCGTATGGCGCGGCCGGCTTGTCGGAGAGGCCGTAGCCGGGGAAGTCGAGCAGGTAGATGTCGAAATCGGCGTCGAGCTCGCGGGTCAGCGAAACGAAATCAATGCTCGCAGTGGGGAAGCCGTGCACGCAGACCAATGCCGGCGCACCAGGTGTACCGCAGCGGCGGGTGAAGACGGTGACGTCGGCTTCGGCGTTCGCGGCGGTTGTCGACCGCCAGTAAATTTCTGTTCCGCCGCTTCGCCATTCGTCGAAGATATCCATCACGAACCGACCGGGAACACGATCCGCGAGGTGCCGAAGTGCACCTCATGGGTGGACGGCTTGAGTTGGCTGCCCGTCGATGTCGACTCGCCGGTGCCCAGGTTGCGGTCGAAGCGTGGATTGCTGCCACCGGCGATCAGCACGCGGATGCGTGTCCCGGCCCGGAATCGGTGCGAGATCGCGTCGAGTTCGAGGCTGACGTGGTCGGTCGCGTCGGCCAGCCTCCGGTAGCCGTCGCTGACGTTTCGGGAGCGGCCCTTGGCGTCGACTTCGCTGATCCGGACGAAGACGTCGACGTGCGGGTTGTCCGAGCTGTGCGCCAACTCGGCGACGGGGTTGCCGTGCACGTACAGATCGTCGGTCAGCACGTCGCTGGTGAAGCTGAGCACATCGCGGCGAGCCGCCAGCTCGGTGTCGTCGCGGTAACCGCCGTCGGGGGACAGCAGTCGTCCCCCGATCGTGGGTGTCGGTTCGGCGGGGTCGTAGCGGAAGCTCGCCGAGGATCCCGCGGTCGGCGCCGTATCGGCCAGGCCGCCGCCAGGCTGCAGGTAGACCTCTCGCGCGGTGGTGGCCGGCGGCCAGTCCGGCAGCTCGCGCCAGCCTTCGCCGGAGACGAAGAACCGGACTCGGCCCGAACGTGGGGTCGCGGGGCGACCGGCCAGATGGGTGTCCAGCCATTCCTGGGTTTCTCGGACGATGGTGGCCAGACCTGCCACGAGCAACTGGGTGTGAGTCCACGGCCCCATGGTCAGCGCGACGTCGACGCCCCGCTCGCGAAGGTGCCGGAACTGGTGGAGCGTCTGACCCAGGAACAGGTCTTGCCAGCCGCTGAGCAGCAGCACCGGCACCTGGACCTGATCAAGGGCGGAGTCGACGTTCAGCGGCCCCCAGTACGGGTTGTCATCCGCCGGCGGCGTCAACCAGGACTCCCACCACGGAGCCCCTTCGCCGAGCAGCGCCCGGCCGGACGCGCCCAACGGCGCCCCAGCGGCCGCACGCGCCACGCTCTTCTGAGCCCGTATTTGGCGGATGCCGGCGCGGATTCGGTCCGGATCTTCCTGGTGCGCAACCAGATTGCACCAGCCGAGGAAGTCGTTGACCGTGAACGAGCCGGTACCCCACGCTGATGCGCCGAGATCATGGGGACCGGCGGTGATGACGGCCGTGACCAGTTCCGGCGGCGGATCCTGTAGCAGTGCGTACTGAGTGAACCCCAGGTAGGAGACCCCGATCGTGGCGAAGCGGTCGGTGAACCACGGCTGCTGGCGCATCCACTCGACGGTGTCGGCGCCGTCCGCAGCTTCGTGGGCCATGGGCACGAAGTCTCCCGCCGATCCGAATGTCCCTCGCACACTCTGCAGCACCACGCGATATCCGCGGGCAGCGTGGATATCGCCGAACACCAGCGAGAACGGAAATCCGCGGCCGTAGGGTCCGCGGGCCAGCAGGGTGCCAACGGTTTCTCCGACGGGTTCGTAGACGTCGGCGATCAGCTCGACACCGTCGCGCATCGGGATCTTCACGCTGCTGACGGTGTAGCTCGTTGTCGGCGCCGGCAGCCGCAATGTCCGGGCGAGGGCGCGGCTGGCGAGCCGTCGGGGAAGGGTTCGCAGCGTCGACGCCGCAGGTCGGTCGGAGGTGGTCGTCACGGCATCAGATTATGGCCGCATCGGAGATAGTGGGCTCAGAACTTGTAGTACGGCGAAAGCTCGTTGGCGCGCTGCAGGTTGGTGGCCGGGCAGTCGACCTCCGGGCTGGAGTAGATCGTCGAGTAGAACAGCGACTGCTGGATGACCCCGTAGCTGGTCTTGAACGCCACCATGCAGGAGAAGTAGAAGTAGCTGTTGTGGTAGGTCGGCTTGAGGTTCCACCATTGCGCGGCGCGGTGGCCGTTGATCGTGATCTCGACGGCGTCGGCCGGCAGCGACTGGTCGTATTTGCGCCAAATGATCGGCTCGACGGCCAGCTGGTAGTTGCCTGCGTCGTAGTGGCAGCGCAGCCCCTCTTCAGCCGCCGGCGGAGTGAAGGCCAGGCCTAACCGTTGGACCACGTCAAACGGGATATCCCGACACGGGTCGAACGGGCTCGGGTCGGTGGTCGCCACGATCGGGCTTTTCATCGTGGTGGGCGGATCCATCGGAGCAGCGGTGGACCGTAGTTCCACCTTGGGCCCACCAACAATGGCCGGCGGCGCACTCTGCCACACCACTACCGCCGCCATGAACAGGGCACCGAACGCTGCAAGCAGACGCAGCTTGGCGACCATGACATCCCCTCCGATTCTGGTTGTCCGACTCTCCCCCGCAAGCGGGAGGTGCCGCCACCTCGACCCTTTTCGACCCGCTTCGTCGGCGGGCGGGCTCGACTCCTGCCGGGAGCTTACAAGTCGCAGCCGGGCAGTCACAGAGTAAATGAGAACCTGTTCTAGTCCGTTGCGGCGCCAGGGTGACGCTGCGCGCAGCGACCAGCCGTTAGGCTGGGGAGTCGTGGCTTGGCAGGAACATGGGCAGGCGCCCCCGACCGCTCGACAGCCGACCCTGTGGGCGGTATCGGATTTGCACACCGGCCATGTCGGCAATAAGCCCGTCACCGAATCGCTGTATCCATCGACGCCGGATGACTGGCTGATCGTCTGTGGCGACGTCGCCGAGCGCACCGACGAGATCCGCTGGGCGCTGGATTTGCTGCGCCGACGGTTCGCCAAGGTCATCTGGGTGCCGGGCAACCACGAGCTGTGGACCACCAACCGGGACCCGATGCAAATCTTCGGCCGGGACCGCTATGACTACCTGGTAAACATGTGCGACGAGCTGGGTGTCGTAAGCCCCGAGCACCCGTTTCCGGTGTGGACCGAGCGGGGTGGTCCGGCCACCATCGTCCCGCTGTTCCTGCTCTACGACTACTCGTTCCTGCCGCAAGGCGCGACCACCAAAGCCGAGGGGCTGGCGATCGCGCGGGAGCGCAACGTCGTCTGCACCGACGAGTTCCTGCTCTCACCGAAGCCGTACCTTACCCGCGAGGCGTGGTGTCACGAGCGCGTTGCCGCTACCCGAAAGCGGCTGGACGATCTGGACTGGATGAATCCGACCGTGCTGGTCAACCACTTCCCGATGGTGCGCCAGCCCTGCGACGCGCTGTTCCTTCCGGAGTTCTCGCTTTGGTGCGGAACCACCGAGACCGCGGACTGGCACACGCGCTACAACGCGATCTGCTCGGTCTACGGGCACCTGCACATTCCGCGTACCACCTGGTACGACGACGTGCGATTCGAGGAGGTGTCGGTGGGCTACCCGCGCGAGTGGCGACGCCGCAAGCCGTTCAGCTGGCTGCGCCAGGTGCTGCCCGATCCGCAGTACGCGCCCGGCTATCTCAACGACTTCGGCGGTCACTTCGTGATCACGCCGGAAATGCGGGCGCAGGCGCAGCAGTTCCGTGACCGGTTGCGCCAGCGGTAGATCCGATGACCCTGACCACCTTGATGTCGGCGGTGCTGCCTGACGACGGGAACCTGGCGTGGGCGGAACTGTATTCCGACCCGCCCGGACTGTCGCCGATGGCCGAAGAAGAGCCGTTGATCGAGCGATCTGTGGCCAAGCGGCGCAACGAATTCATCACCGTCCGTTACTGCGCCCGTATCGCGTTGGGCGAGCTCGGGTTTCCGCCGGTGCCCATTCTCAAGGGGGAGAAGGGCGAACCATGCTGGCCGGACGGCGTGGTGGGTAGCCTGACGCACTGTGCGGGCTATCGCGGCGCGGTGGTCGGTCGCGACGGCATGGTCCGTTCGGTGGGTGTGGATGCCGAACCGCACGACATCTTGCCGGACGGTGTGCTCGACGCGATCAGCCTGCCGGCCGAACGCGCCGAGCTGGCGGCCTTACCTTCCGGTGTGCATTGGGATCGAATCCTGTTCTGCGCCAAAGAAGCAACGTACAAGGCTTGGTTTCCGCTGACCAAGCGCTGGCTGGGCTTCGAAGACGCGCACATCATTTTCGGCGTCGACGACTCCGGCTCGGCGGGGTCTTTCGAGTCGACCATTCTGATCGACGGGGCCACGCTGTCTGGCCCGCCGTTGAGCACACTGGCTGGACGGTGGTCAGTGGATCGCGAGTTGGTGTTGACGGCGATCGCGCTGTGAACGCTGGCCTTGTCATCGTCGACAAGCCGGCCGGCATGACGAGCCATGATGTGGTCGGGCGTTGCCGACGGATCTTCGGCACCCGGCGGGTGGGGCATGCCGGGACACTGGATCCGATGGCCACCGGCGTCTTGGTGATCGGGATCGAGCGCGCTACAAAGATCCTGGGGCTGGTGACCGAGACCTCGAAGTCCTACGCAGCGACCGTCCGGCTGGGCCAGTCCACGTCCACGGAGGACGCGGAAGGGGAGTTGCTGCAGCAGGTTTCGGCGCAGAACGTAACCGATGAGGCGATCGAGGCGGCGATCTCGGCGTTGCGTGGCGATATCGCGCAGGTCCCGTCGGCGGTCAGCGCGATCAAGGTCGACGGCCAGCGGGCCTACCGACTTGCCCGTGAGGGCCGCACTGTCGAACTGGCCGCAAGGCCGGTGCGCATCGATCGGTTCGAAGTGCTGGCGGTGCGTCGCCACGGCGAACTCGTCGACGTCGACGTCGAGGTGGGCTGTTCGTCCGGCACTTACATTCGCGCCCTGGCCCGCGATATCGGCGCCGCGCTGGAAGTGGGTGGTCACCTGACCGCGTTGCGGCGCACCCGGGTCGGCCGGTTCGGAGTCGACCAGGCACGTTCACTCGACGATCTGGCGGAGCAGCCCGGGCTGAGCCTGACGCTCGACGACGCCTGCCTGCTGCTGTTTCCGCACCGGCAACTCACCGACGAGGAGGCGGACGCGCTCGCCAACGGCCGGGCGCTGGGCCCGGCTGCGATCGACGGCGTCTATGCCGCGCACACCGCCGATGGGCGGGTCATCGGATTGCTGCGCGACGACGGTCCGAAAACCAAGTCGGTGGTCGTCATCCGGCCGGCAACATTGTGATTCGACGGACCATCAGGGCTGTTCATGCGTCGGCTTGATGCCGTCCAGCGCCCGCTCGGCCTGGCTGACCTCGCTTAATACCACCAACGCTGCGGCGTCGTCGAACGCGGTCTGCTGCAGATGAGTGAGCAGGGCGATACCCAGTTGGCGAGCTCGCGCGGCATTGTCGGCAAGCGAACCCCAGTCGGGCGTCGCGAACTTCGACGACACGAATGGCTCCCACACATCCTCGGCGTAGGAACGCAGGATCGCGTTCGCAATCGAACGTTGGTGACCGCGGACGTCGACCAGCGTGGCAACCAGCCGCTCCAGCGAAACGCCGACACCCGTTATGCCTTCGATCAGGTCCAAGGCCTCGGCGTCACGCACGGACACCGGATCGTCGTCGGCGTCGGAGATTAGGCCGAGTTTTGCCAGGTGTGCGGCGGCGCCGGCGCCGAGTCGGTTGTCGAGTTCTGCTCGGCTGACGGTGGTGGGGCCTGCCGTGCTGAACGGGGCGAGTACTTCGGCGGCCAGGTGACGTATGTCGCTCTCGCTGCCGGTGCCGGTGTCGATCATTCGCCGGATCAGGTCGAGTGGGAAGCCTTCGCAGTGCAGTTGCTGCACCCGCTTGATCCGCGCGACATGCTCGTCGGAGTAAATGCCGACGCGGCCGCGGCGGGCGGGCGGCGGCAGCAGACCCTGGCGTTGCCACTCGCGGATATTGCGCGAGGTCATGGAAACGCGCTGGGCAAGCTCATCGATCGTCATCTCCATATGGCCCATAAGCCTAACACCATTGTCTGTTACAGAATTAACTGTTACGTTCGCGCTTGCATCGGTAGGTCAGATCCGGCAAGCGGACGGAGGAACCGTGACCCTCAAACACGACATCCGGTTGGCGAGCTCGGTGGCCAGGCCGGTCGCGGACGGTTTCTACCACAACATCACCGCCGATCTGGGCGCCAAGTTCAAGCGCCGCGCCTATCCGCACATCCATGAGACCTCATTCGACCCGTTCGACCCGGTGACCGCGGCCAACCCGTATCCGGGATACGCCGAGCTGCTGGCCGGCCCGCGGGTCCGGTACAACCGCAAACGCAACATCTTCATTCTCAGCCGCTACGACGACGTGCGCGCCGCGGCCCGAAACGACGCGATGCTGACCAACACCGAAGGGGTGACGCGGTCTCGGGTCGAGATCCCGGTGCTACTCAACCTCGATCCGCCGCGTCACAGCGATTTACGGCGCAAAGTGCAGCCTGTGTTCGCGCGCGGCGCGCTCAGCAGTTGGCAGGGAATGGTGGATCAACTTGCGCGCGAACTGGTTTCGGAGCTGCTGGCCAACCCCGGCTCGGATATGGTGCAACGGCTGGCGGTGCCGCTGCCGATACGGATGATCGCGCACATTCTGGGCATTCCGCCGGAGGACGAGGACTTCTTCCGGTATTGGTCCAACGAGACCGTCCGGGCGGCCGACATCCAACTGACGCCCAAAGGCTTGTGGCAGATGGTGCCCACCCTCAACGGCGTGCGCCACCTGCATTCGTACTTCTGCAGCCGGATCGACAGCGGCGAGCTGTTAGCGCGCGACACTCTGCTGGGTCGGTTGGTGAACGATGCGGGCGATGGCGAGATCAGCCGCGACGAGCTGTTCTTCTTCGCGTTGCTGTTGCTGCTGGCCGGCAACGAAACCACGACCAACCTGCTGAGCACGATGTTCTTGACATTGTCGGAGAGCCAGGAGCAGTTCGAACTGATCCGGCAGAATCCCGACGCGCTCGTCGGCAGCGCGATCGAGGAGCAACTGCGCTTCTCGTCGCCGATTCAGGGTTTCTATCGCACAGCAAAAGTCGACTACCGGGTCGGTGACGCTGCGATTCCGGCCGGCGCACGGGTGGCGCTACTGTGGGGCGCCGCCAACCGCGACCCCCGGCAGTTCGATAATCCGGACGCATTCGTTGCGGCGCGGAATCCCTCTCATGTGGCTTTCGGCTCGGGTATTCACTTGTGCCTGGGCGCGGGCCTGGCGCGGATGGAGAGCAGGGCGGTGCTGCGCGAACTTGTCGAGCGGGTAGGGCGAATCGACATTATCGGCACGCCGGAGTGGACGACGAACAGCTCGCTGCGCGGTCTGGCGCACATGCAGGTGGCGCTCGCACCGCTGTCCTGCGGGCCGCAACCGCCGGTCTGATCCACCGCACGGCTGACGCGGCAATATTACGTTCCGGCCAGAAGGTATCTTTCCTTTCCGGCAGCCAAAAGATATGCTGCCTGCAGGTCGAGGGCGACCGGAAAGGTGCGTGCGGTCTTCAATGGCGGCAGAAGTCAACGGACAACGTGTGCGGCGGACCCAGGCACAGCGCACTGCTGCCATGCGCACCCGTCTGCTCGATGCCACCATCGAATGCCTGGTGACTTACGGCTACGCGGGAACCACCACGCCGCGAGTAGCACAGCTCGCCGGTGTGACTCGGGGCGCGCAGATCCACCACTTCCGGTCCAAAGAAGATCTGGTGGTCGCGGCGATCGAGCATCTCGCTCAGCAACGGGCCCAGGGCGCGATCCGCGAGTTCGGTCGCGTCCAGGCCAGTAGCGACCCGGTCTCAACAGTGTTGGAGTTTCTGTGGGAAGCCCATCAGGGTCCGATGTTCGTTGCCACCGTTGAACTTTGGGTCGCAGCACGCACCGATGACGTCTTGGCCGCGCACATCGAGCGGGTGGAGCCGGTGGTCAATAGCACCCTGATCTCGGCGATCGCCCAGTTAGTGCCGGACCACGCCGTGCAAAAAGAGTTGCGCAACTTCGTCTACACCGCGATGGACGCACTGCGCGGAATCTTGCTGAACAGTTTCGTGGACCGCGATTCCGATCGCGTGCGACGACGGTGGGAGCGCGCCTGCGAGCACCTGCGGATCATCGTTGCGACCCTGCTGACTGCCGAGTCGTTGGACTGACCCCGCCAAGGCGAGTGGCGGGCTGCGGCCCGCTTCACTGCGTTATCACGAGCCACGCTTCATCGGCTGTCGCGCCATTGCAAAGATACAATCAGGTGTGTATCTTTTTGACGAGCGAGACGGCGCAGCGACACAAAGGAGTGCGATGTCAAACAAGGTCTACGTCATCGGTGTGGGGATGACGAAGTTCGAGAAGCCGGGCCGCCGGGAGAACTGGGATTACCCGGACATGGCGCGCGAGTCCGGCACCAAGGCGCTCGAAGACGCCGGTATCGACTACGCCGCGATCGAGCAGGGCTACGTCGGCTACGTCTACGGCGAGTCCACGTCGGGCCAGCGGGCGCTATACGAGCTGGGTCTGAGCGGAATCCCGATCGTCAACGTCAACAACAACTGCTCGACCGGGTCGACCGCGCTGTTCCTTGCGGCGCAAGCGATTCGCGGCGGCCTCGCCGACTGCACGATCGCGCTCGGGTTCGAGAAGATGAAACCCGGCTCGCTGGAGTCGACCTACGACGACCGCACGAACCCGATGGACAAGCACGTCATGGCGATGGCAGAGATCTCCGAAGTGATGTTCCCGCCGGCGCCGTGGATGTTCGGCGCGGCCGGCCGAGAGCACATGCAGCAATACGGCAGCACCGCAGAGCATTTCGCCAAAATCGGCTACAAGAACCACAAGCACTCGGTCAACAACCCGTACGCCCAGTTCCAGGAGTCGTATTCGCTGGAGGACATCATGGGCGCCCGGATGATCTACGACCCGCTGACCAAGCTGCAGTGCTCGCCGACATCCGACGGGTCCGGCGCGGCGATCCTGGCATCCGAGGCGTTCGTCGACAAGCACGGCCTGGCCGGCCAGGCGGTGGAGATCGTCGGGCAGGCCATGACCACGGACTTCGCCGACAGCTTTGACGGCACCTGCAAGGGGCTGATCGGCTACCACATGAATGTGCAAGCCGCTCAACGTGTTTACGACCAATCGGGTCTGGGGCCGTCGGACTTCCAGGTGATCGAGTTGCACGACTGCTTCTCGGCCAACGAGTTGCTGCTCTACGAAGCGTTGGGTCTGTGCGCCGAGGGCGAGGCGGCCAAGCTGATCGACAACGGCGACGTCACCTATGGCGGGCGCTGGGTGGTCAACCCGTCCGGCGGACTGATCTCCAAGGGGCATCCGCTGGGAGCCACCGGTCTGGCGCAGTGCGCCGAACTGACCTGGCAGCTGCGCGGTCAGGCCGACAAACGGCAGGTCGACAACGTCACCGCCGCACTGCAACACAACATCGGACTCGGCGGCGCAGCCGTCGTCACCGCATACCAGCGAGCCGAACGCTAAACCCCACGAACAACGTAGCGAGAGGAACAACCATGGGACACATCGAAGCAAGCCGCGAACTGTCGGCTGACCCGGAAGCGTTGTGGGGGACCGTCAGCGACCTGGCCAACTGGGACAAGTGGTTCACCGTGCACGAGAAGTGGATCGATGGCCCGCCCGATACCGTGACCGAAGGCGCCAAGCTGACGGCCAAGATCGTCATGCTGGGGATGGCCAATAAGATCGAGTGGACGATCGAGCAGGTCGAGGCGCCGCGATCGCTCGTGCTCTCGGGAACCGGCATGGCCGGCGTCAAGGCCAAGTTCACCTTCACCATCGACCCGGCCGACAAGGGTTCCAAATTCGCGGTGTTCGGCGACTTCGAGGGCGCGATGATCAAGGGCGCGCTGGGCAAGGCTGTGGAGAAAGACGTCGCCAAGCAACTCGAGAAGACGCTCGACCAGCTGGACGCCTTGGCGTCGGCTGAGGCCTGAGGCCTCATTCGATGACCGAGACGCTGGAGTTCGACGACACCGGCCTGGACCGCTGGACCGACGATGAGCGGTTCGACGTGACCCGGGAGCGGCTGGCCGAGTACGCGGCGGCCACCAACGACCCGATCCAAGCGCACCGCCGAGGGGATGTTGCACCACCGGTTTTCGCGATCGTTCCCGTTTTCGAGGCCTTGCTCACCCCGGCGGTCGACGTGATGCCGGTCGAGGCCATCCCGCGGATCGTTCACGGCGAACAGGACTTCCAC
>DATAZN010000386.1:0-18456 GCA_036272035.1 Mycobacterium sp.
CGAAGACGCATTCGATGCGATTAACCGGATCGCAACCCGGCAGCGGTTCAACACTGTCGTTGATGGCGGCAGTCCGGGCTTCATCCCGCGGGGAAATTGACTGGGCAATCCAAGGTGCGAGTTCTGCAGTCGGAAGGGGACCTCACGTGCTTGAGGACGCTGGCACCCCCGCGCGCCCGCGGGTTGCCTATGACGGAAGGCGGGACGGACGTGAGAGCGGAGCATCGGAGTGTTAACGGACCTGTAGTTGTGCGCGGGATGGCCGGGGCAATCCTTTACGGAGGGCTGGGGCTCCTCAGCTTCGAGATCCCTTCAGCGGCAAATGCATCCAGTCTGCTTACCCTTGCAATCATTCCGTTCTTCGGTATTCAGTTCGGTGCTGCCGCAGGATTTCTCACAGGAGGTCTAGGTAATGCTCTCCTAGAACAGTTGCACGGGGGCGGGTTTATTATGTTCTGGAATTGGACTATCGCAGACGGCCTTGTGGGCATGATGGCCGGATTGATAGGTGTCTACGTTCTCGAATATGCCAGCGCAGCGCAGAGAGTCATCCGAGTCGCAGTCATCGGTGTCTTAGCTGCCGTGGTCGGCTTAGCCTTCACATTCACAGACGTGCTGATGGGCAGCGGATTCCTCGACTGGCTGTCGACGTCCTATCTTCCGGCGGTATCGGGCAATGGGGTCGCGGTGTTGTTGTTTCTGCCCCTGCTGGACCAGGTCTGGCGTAGGAACGTCGCGATTCATCCCCGATGATTACTTGAGTAACCACAACAAGCAATCTATGTCTCCGCGTGTCAGGAGTCACGTCGGTTGTCCGCCCGGCGGACAACGTGCTGATCGCTTCAGCAGACTACTGGCTTCGCCGCCGTGCTCAACAGCAGGACGTTCGGCTTACACTGTTGGACAACGAGATTAGCGATAGCCGCTGAATCGCCGAAATGATGAAATCTGTTGAGAGCGTGCGGCCATCAGGCTGTAGGGTCCGTTGTGAGCTGGTCGCCGAGTTATCAAGGAGCAGTTACCATGTCCGGATTGAGCGGAAAGGTCGCGCTGGTCACAGGGGCCAGCAGCGGAATCGGCCGTAGCACTGCGATCCGGCTCGGAGCCGGCGGTGCGCGAGTCGGCGTGCACTATCGATCGGACGAGAACGGCGCGCAGGAAACGGCGTCAAGAATCCGCGACGCGGGTGGCGCTGCATTCACCTTGCAGGGTAACCTCGCTGAGTCAGCTGCAGCGCAACGTCTTTGGACTGACTTCGAAACTCATTCCGCCGCCGTCGACATCGTCGTTAACAACGCGGGCGCCCCAAGCAAGGGCGGGATTGAAGCAGCGACCGAAGCCGACTTCGATGCCGTGTTCGCGGTCAATCTCCGGGCACCTCTGTTCATTATTCAGGGCGCGCTGCCTCGCATGCGCGACGGCGGCCGGATCATCAACGTCACGAGCGTGGGCGTGCAGGTGGCCTTACCGCCGGAGATCATGTATCTCGCGTGCAAGGGGGGCATCAACACGGTAACGCGCAGTCTCGCCTGGCAGCTCGGCGCTCGTCACATCACCGTCAACGCCGTGGCACCCGGCTTCATCGACACGCCTATGGCAGCTCCCTACCTGTCCGACCCCCAGATCCGGGTGTGGGCAAAAGCGCTCAACGCCCTCGGAAATGCGGGCCAACCGATCGACGTAGCCAATGTGATTGCGTTCCTGGCTTCCGATGAGGGCCGATGGATTACGGGCCAGGTCATCGATGTCAGCGGTGGCACATTGCTGGGGGTACCGCCGCTGCATCACTAGGTCGGTCATCTGGCAGCTCACCTCAAAGCTGCCGAGGCACAACGCCATACGGCGCGCCTTAGCTCCTCACCACAATGATTGTCTTGCCAGGCAATCGGCCGGGACGCTGACCACTCGCGTACGCGTCGCGACCCCTGGAGAGCGGAAATGTCTCCGCGATTTCGACGTGCAGTTGTCCGCTATCGACGAGTTCAGCTAATTTGGTCAGCTGGCCTCGATTGGAGGTCACGAGAAAGAAGGTAGCGGTGACTCCGTACTCGTCAGCTTTGCCCGTCGCAGGCGTACCGGCGATGGTGACCAATCGCCCGCCGCGGCGCAACACCGTGAAAGACCGCTCGAGAGTGTCCCCGCCGACGGTGTCTATCACTACGTCGTAGATGGCATCGCTGCGTTCGAAGCCTTCGGTACGGACATCGATGACTCGTTTCGCGCCAAGCCCGCGAAGCAACTCACCTGCGTCGCTGCGCACTGTCGTGGTGACGTCCGCCCCGAGCATCGCGGCGAGCTGCACTGCAAGGGTCCCTACCGCACCGGCACCTCCATGCACCAGAACCACCTCACCCGGCTGAACGGAGGCGTGGTCCACTAACGCCTGATAAGCAGTCAGTCCTGCCAGCGGCAATGCCGCCGCAACAGCATGTGACAACCCCGCCGGCTTGCGAGCCAAGTCAACGGCAGGCACGGCAACAAATTCGGCAGCAGCGCCGTCGCGGTCGAATCCAACAAGTCCGCAGACGTCGTCACCCTCGCGGACGTCAGTCACTTCTGAACCCACCTCACGCACGACGCCTGACACTTCGTGAGACAAAATGACCGGTGTACGGCTCACACCGCCACGAGTCCAGGTTTGTGGCCACTTGAGCTCATCGAAGGTAATCGCGCCAACGTGTACCGCCACCAAAACTTCATGGGCCGCGGGAACCGGAATAGGCGCCCGCTCGACCACAAGCACCTCGGGCCCACCCTGGCGATGGGCCCGCAGCGCTGTCATCTCGGTTGAGCCGTCGAGCTCACACTCGTCACTGGACGGCTGCTCGCAGCGCGCAGAATCCGACATTAGTTCTCCTCAGGCCGTCACGATACGAACCATGCGTGTGCCAGAGTACCTGTCACTGGGCGGTATGCCCCAGTTATGACAGGACCCTGCGCCCACTCGACGATCTCGCCTCAAAAGTGGTCCAAAGGATCACCTTCAATCCTGTGCCGCAATCGAATCCAGCACTGCATGCCGCAACCCGAACTGTCATCGCAGGTTTGAATCGACGAACTCTTTCTGAGGCACTAGAATATGGGGTATATGACCCAGTAGAATTGCAGCTGCCGTATTTCAGGCTGTCATGATGGCTGACCGCGTTGTCCTCCGTCTTCACCGGCGTGGGGCAGCCCGGCGCGGCAACTGCAACTGCAACTGCAATATCGAGAGCAGATGGCCTTGATCAGCAAGGCATTTGCCCTCATATCGATAAGGAGAACTCGTGAGTCAGAATGTTCACTATCGATTCGCTAACGTCGATGGGCACACGATCTTCTACCGTGAAGCCGGCGCCGAGAGCAGCCCGGTTCTCGTGTTACTGCACGGATTCCCGACGAGTTCCTACATGTTCCGTGATCTGGTCCCGCAGTTGGCTGACCGCTACCACCTCATCGCCCCCGACCACCTTGGATTCGGCCTGTCTGATGCTCCGGGTGTCGATGAGTTCGAGTACTCCTTCGATGCGCTGGCTGACATCACCGCAGCGCTGTTAAAGCAGCGCGGAATCAGCCGATATGGGCTCTACGTTCAAGATTACGGCGCACCCATCGGGTGGCGTTTAGCGCTGCGTTCCCCTGAGGCGATCACCGCGATCATCACTCAGAACGGTAACGCCTACGAAGCTGGCCTGATCAAAGAGTTCTGGGCGCCGATCATGGACTACCAACGCGTGCAAAATGCGGAGACAGAAAAAGGAGCGCGATGGAATCTGACCCTCGATGCCACGCGCTGGCAGTACACCTTCGGGGTGAGCGATCAAACACTGCTAAACCCGGAGTCCTGGTATCACGACTTCACGTTGATTTCCCGGCCGGGAAACGACCTCGTGCAGCTCAGGCTATTCGTTGACTACGCCAGCAACGTGCGCATGTATCCACAGGTGCAGCAATACTTTCGCGACAGTCAAGTCCCGCTCCTGGCGGTGTGGGGTCAAGGCGATGGCGGATTCGGGCCTGCGGGCGCCACCGCGTTCGGTGACGATCTCCCGCGGGCGCAGATCCACTTACTCGATGGCGGCCACTTTCTACTCGAGACCGCCCTGGGTGATGTCGTGGGCTTGATTCGTCAGTTCCTGGGCGGGCTCTCACTCGGCAGTTGAGTCCACCAGATCCCTCGCCGTGTTAGGACGACGAGGCGTTGACGTGGCACCCGCCTGGCAATATCCCGTAGATGCCTTTGTTGTGCTGTCGCATTCACGCGCAATGCCGAGCTCGCTGCTGCGGGCCGAGCGTTGCAGCTGCCGAAGACATAGTCGGAATGACGTTGAATGAGCCCACGATGCGACAAACCGCTGTTGTGGGCCACTCGGGATCAGATTAGTTCTGACGGCGCTACGTTAGGACAGCGGTGAGGTACTGAATCTCTTCAGTGAGGCCGGTCGTCAGCTCGGGACCCGGATCCTTGATCCCCGCCGCAACAAACAGGTCAAATAGGGAGTATCGCCGCACGGCCCACCCGAGCGCTGCTAACGAGTCGTCCACATCGTGTTCGTAACCACCGTAGGTCAGGTCCCCGATGTCGGAGTCAAAACCGCGAGCCTTCCACTGCTCGGTAATCTGCGTCATCTTTGGCCCCAGGGGCTCTGCGGCACCTGGTAGGTGGTCCACGGCCAGCTCGCTGCCGCGTGCGCTCAAGGCAGTGACATGGTCGATCAGCCGCCCCTGCGCGTCGTTGGGAAGGTAGCCAATGAGGAGCCCCTCAGCAATCCACGCCGTGGGCTCGCGACGATCAAACCCCGCCCGTTGCAGGGCTGTCGGCCAGTCCATCCGCAGATCGACCCCCACACTGCGCAATTCGGCGGCTGGCACGGCGCCGGACGCGGCCAAGGTCCGCCTCTTGAACTCGATGACCTCTGGCTGATCGATCTCGTAGACGGTGGTGGCTGTGGGCCATGCCAGCCGGTACGAGCGCGCGTCCAGTCCGGCGGCCACGATCACGATCTGACGAATGCCTCGGCTGCTCGCGCCGGCGAAGAACTCATCAAAGAACTTGGCCCGGACCGCGAACACCTCCGGCATCCAACCGGTCTTGACTTCGCCACCGACCGAACCGAAGTCGAGCTGGCCTGCAGCGAGTCGAGCAAAAAAGTCAATGCCCGATGCATCCACTAACGGGCCTGCGAAAGGATCACGAACAACCGAATCAGGACGCCGCGCCGCGACAGCTCTGGCAGCAGCGACCATCGTCGCCGTCGCACCGACGCTGGTCGCCAAGTCCCAGGTGTCGCCGTCTGTCCGTCTCATCGACCCCACCTCACGTCAGATCCCATAGACACTGGGTGAAACAACCCAAAAATAATCGCGTGGCGTCCCGGTGTCAATCTCACGCTCTGCGGGCCGCCTCGAAAAACGTTTCCGTGCACAGGTCATGGCACTGCGTTGCACTCGCTGTCTACCAGTGGTGCGCCACTTCAGACGGCACGTCCAAACACACACCTGCGCGTGGGCGCGTGCCGCTCACAGTCAGAGGTCAACTGCTGCTGGCCAACGCTGGTTGCACTCCGACGCGGTCGCGGCAGAGCGCAGCGACTTCACACGCAACAGGGTGAACATGCGCGCCCGACCGAGCCGCGGTGACCCCGCAAGTTATCGCGCCGCCGAAAAATAGGGCCGCGCTGACCTGCAACAGCCGGGCGAAACCGACCTCGGTCAAACTGCCGGCAGCGATTAAACCCATACACGCCACCGCAATTAGTGACGACAGCCGTGAGACGGCGTTATTGATCGCCGAGGCCAGACCACTGCGTGCGGGATCGACGGCCGACAGGGCGAACGATGTCAGCGGTGTGACCGTGGCCACCAGCCCTGCGGCCAGCATCATCATGCCCGGCAATACGCTGGCAGCGACATTCACCGCACCCGCCGACAACGCGATCACCAGCAGCCCGGTCCCAGCCAATGCCGGTCCGATGACAAGGAAAAGCCCTGGACCCACGCGCGCAGCGACAGCACCGACGTGGCGGGCGAATAAAAACGACAGGATAGGAATGGGCAGCGTGACCATTCCTGCAGCCGTCGCCGAGTAGCCACCGACCTCTTGGATGTAGAGCGAGATCACCAGCGATCCCAGTCCCAACCCGCCATAGACAAAGGCGGTGGCGAGGTTGGCGCCAGCAAAATTGCGGTCCCCCAGCAAGCGCAAGGGAACCATCGGGTCTGTGGCGCGACGCTCCCACACCACGAAGAACGCCAATGTGATCACCCCGACTGCGACAGACGTCGCTACGACAGGATCAGTCCAGCCACGCTGCTGGGATTCGATAAGTCCGTAGACACAGCCGGCGAGTCCGACTGCCGATAATCCCGCTCCCCCAACATCGACTCTGGGATGCTCAGACGGAGCTTGCATAGGGCATAACCAGTACGTCAGCGCGAAACCGACGACCATCGGAACCGCAGACAACGCATAGATCCATCTCCATGTCAGCATGTCCACGGCGAGGCCTCCCAGCAGTGGTCCCAGCGCGAACGCAGTGCCGGTCCAGGCTGTCCAGGTTCCGATCGCGGCAGGTTGAGCGGCACGATCAAACGTTGAATTAATCAGCGCCAGCGATCCGGGCACTAAAAAGGCAGCACCCAGACCCTGGATGGCCCTGGCCGCGACGAGCAGTAACGGCGAACTGGCGGCCGCCGCGAGGATTGATCCGGTGCCGAACGCCGCGAGCCCGAAGCGCATGACCCGCACCCGCCCGAACAGATCCGAGATGGACCCGCCCGGCAAGATCAATGCTCCCATTGACAGCAAATAGCCGTCGACGACCCATTGTTGCAGCGGCAGCCCTCCTCCCAGATCGCGTTCGATGGCCGGCAGCGCCAAGTTCACGACGGTCCCATCAAGAAATGCGACCATCGACACCATGACCGCGACGACCATGATCCTGCTCGTTGGCGCGGCGTTGCGGACATTCACGCTGCATCCTGCTGATACCGATTCGTCCCCATCCCCGGCGCCGATGTAGCGCATAGATCAGCCAGCATGATGCGCGAGAACTGTTGCACGATAGCGGTTTTCTGGTCTCCCGGCCCTGCGATCTCGTGGCTGGGCCCGTCCTGGCCTGCCGCGGCGATCCATTCGCGGTTCATCCTCTGGCACATCCCGCGCACTTGCCCGCGGGACTCCCCAAAACTCACGTCCCAGACATTACCCCACCTCGAGTTCAACTGGGTCGCATCGCCCAGATGAGGTCACTTGCTGGTGGATTCGTTGCAGAGAAATTGTTACTTCAGTCCAGCGGCCACTAGATATGGGCTGTATAACCCAGTAGTGTGATGCGTACGAGCAGCGGCCTGACATCGGCCAGACACGTGGGTCTTCAGGTCGCAGCTTGCTGGGAAGGATAGTGATGTCTCACCATTTTGACACTCAGGTCGCCAAAGACGATTCGCGACTGAACATCTTGGACATGTACCTATTCGCGGGAGCGACGCCGGACACGACCGCGATGATCCTGACAACGAACCCCGACGCGGGCATCTTCGCACCTTTGATGCTTCACCCCGAAGGCATGTACGCCTTCCGCTTCGACATCATCGGCGATGCAACAGAAGATGTGGTTTTCAAATTCGTCTTCGAGGAGCCTCACCATGTCGGCGGGAACCCTGCGGACCACGCGCAGAGGTTTCGCGTGATGAGCGCGACGGGAGTTGAGATACCCGGCGCAGGTGGTCAAATGCTCGCCGAGGGGATTGTCGGACGACCCGTCCGTACCGCTGATGGAGTCCAGGCTTACGTCGGCCGGGCAGCCGAACTGTGGGCGGCCGACGCATTCGGCTTCTTCGCGTTTGTCAACAGTTTGTTCGCCGAGCAGCGTTATGCCGCAGAGGCATTCAAGCGCGGAAACAACCTGTTTCAGGGCCGCAACAACATGGCCACTGTCCTGGAAATACCGAACTCACTGCTGCAAGCCCGCCGGGTCCACGCGTGGGCGACAGCGAGTTTGTGTGGACACGCACCCGAGGTGCAGGTGTACAGGTGGGGGCTTCCACTGTTGACCCACCTCTATTTGTCCAAGCCAGACCCAGCCGGCCTCGCACAGCGATTTCACCATACAGCACCCGTCGACGACGCAGCCTTGTTCGGTTCAGCGGTCGGCGAGTTCGTGAAGACCCTGTCGACGCGCGCAGGCCGCGTCAAGGATCCCGCCGGCTACGCCTCGATGGTCGTCCCGCGACTGATTCCCGCAATGCTGCCCTACGACATCGGTTCGGACGCCGAATTCAGCACCACGCGGTTCAACGGGCGCCCACTGGGCGCCGACGCCTTCGATGTCATGCTCAGTATGGCTGCAGGAACGGCTGTGAGCGACGGCGTGGGGCCTGACGCCGCCAGGATTCGGCCCGAATTCCCTTACTGCGGGCTACCTTACGACGATTCCGAACAAACCGGGATGCGACCTTTGCGCGAGCTCATTGGTCTGAGCTACTAACACGATCCTGTATTCGCAGGCTGGCCGCAGCCGCACCGGCCCACCTCAGTCATAGCGGATTTCGATGAGAGGAGTCTCTAGTGTTCACCGTCCTGTTTGAGGTCCACCCACATGGACCACAGTGGAACGCCTACTTTGGCTACGCAAAAATGCTCCGGCCGGACCTCGAAGCGATCGACGGATTCATCGACAACATCCGCTACCGCAGCCTGACGCGGCCAGGGTGGGTGTTGTCGCTGTCCTCGTGGGCCGACGAAAAATCCCTCGTCCGGTGGCGCACGAGAGCCCGCCACCACGACGTTCAGGTCAAAGGCCGTGACACCGTTCTCGCCGACTACCGCCTGCGAGTCGGCCAGATCACCGGTGATACCGATGTTCCGCACGGTCAAACACTGAAGGAGCAACGGCTCGACGTGACCGACATTGGTGACGGTAAAGCCGTCACCCTGATCAATTCCAAGGCGCCCGTTAAACAAGGGCCCTTGGATGAAGCCGAGGCCACCTCCCTGGCAACGCAACTCGGGCTGTGCACCGACGCCAGCGGCCTCGTCGAATGGGACATCTTCGACTCGGTCCTCGAACCTGGAAATCTCATTTTGCTCCAAGCGTGGACAGACCCTCACAACACCGCATCCACAGCAATTGATGGGCAAAAAGAGCTGCGACATCGAGAGATTCGCGTCATCCGTGACTACGGGATGTTCGACCGGCGCGAGAATCCGCAATACTATCCAGACGTCCCTCATCCAACGCCTGCCGAATAGATCGACTGTGCACGCGATCGTGTTGTCGAGCTGCAATGTCGCCGGCGTGAGTTGGCAGGTACTCGCGTTCAGCGCTCGGGCGCCGCACGCAGCCGTCACGGCCCGAGGCGAGGCCGTTGTGGGCGGCCTGCGCCAACTCTGGGACCGTTCGGGCGCGTCCAGGTTGGGGATTCACATTTTGGGGGTTGCGGCACCGAGAAGAAACACGATAATGGGTCATACCACCCAGTCATTCATTTCTCCGAGATAAGGAGCGCTCGTGCCCGCTGTGCATCACCGCTATGCCGTTGTCGATGGCCACCAGATTTTCTACCGCGAGGCAGGGCGTCCAGATGCGCCCACCATCGTGCTCCTGCACGGTTTCCCCACCAGCTCCTACATGTTCCGCAACCTGATACCGGCCCTGGCCGACGACTACCACGTCATCGCCCCTGATCACCTTGGGTACGGATTGTCCGATGCGCCCTCCGTTGACGAATTCGACTACACCTTCGACGCACTCACGGACCTGACCCAGGGGTTACTGGCTCAACTCGACGTGACGAAATACGCCATTTACGTGCAGGACTACGGTGCACCGATCGGGTGGCGGCTAGCACTGCGCAGTCCTGACACGATCACCGCGATCGTGAGCCAAAGCGGCAACGCCTACGATTCGGGCTTCGTCACCGGATTCTGGGAACCCATTGTGGCCTGGCAACAAGCGCAGAACGCCGACACCGAACCCGGTGTGCGTGCGTATCTGAGCTTGGACGCAACCAAATGGCAGTACACGAACGGCGTCGCAGACGAGTCGTTGGTCAATCCTGAGTCATGGCACCACGACTACGCGTTGATCTCACGGCCGGGTAACGACAAGGTGCAGCTCAAACTGTTCGTCGACTACGCCACCAACTCGCCGTCCTACCCCGCAGTACACGAATACTTCCGGACCCACAAACCACCGCTGCTGGCGGTCTGGGGTAAGGGTGATGGCATCTTCGGACCCGACGGCGCGCGCGCATTCGCTGAGGATCTGCCCGACGCCGAGATTCACGTTATGGACGGTGGCCATTTCCTGTTGGAATCGGCCGGCGCCGAAGTCGCCGATCTCATTCACGCGTTCCTGGGCAAGCATCTGAGCTAGCGACGCGGTCGTATGAACCGGTGTGCACGCCGGCAAATTGACCACGTCTCGTGTGCGGCGCCCGCTGGCAGGGGCGGCCGCGCTCCGACCGCTTCGCTCGCACTCACTATGACGAGATCCACTTGTATTTCCCGGGTCTCCCGCAGAGCCCCTCGTTATGATCTATATGTCAAGCCGCTCGGTGTCGTCGTCTCGGACGCCGTCGTGGTGGATCGGCTCCACGGGCGGCATTTGCTGCTGACCTGTCTTTGTATGTCGCTCATCGTCTTCTGGGGTCCACCACTAATGCTGCGTGCCTTAGCAGTGCACGTGCTTTGGGGTCAGACTCCTCTCCGACGGGAGCCAATGAGCGCCACAAGAGCGCCGAAGCGTAGGAGCGGTAGGGAGTCCATGCGGCGCTCCGGGTCTTGACAGCCCCCGGGCTTGGCAGGCTGCTCATCGTCCACAGAGCGGCGCAAGCGCGCCGGATACCCGAGTCGCCGGCGGGCAGAACATCTGGGCGGGCGAGGTTATGGATCAGAAAGGTCTGGGCAGACCACAGCCCGATACCGTGGATAGCGGTCAGCCTCGCGATCACCTCGGCATCCTCGAGGTCGCCCATCGCTTCGATGTCGATCACGCCGTCGGCCTGCGCGCGGGCGAACGCCATGATGTATGACGCTTTCGCGCGACTGAGCCCAGCGGCCTCCAATCTTCGGGCTTGGAGTGTCAAAACCGCTGCGGCCGAGGGAATATCCCCGCACGCCACTGCCACTCTGTCATAAATGCGGAATGCCACTGATGCAGATATCTGCTGACCGACGATATGCAGGAGCATGGCGGCGAATTGGCTGTCCCCGGTGCGGCCGCCATCGTGCCACTCGAATGGCGGGGGGTATCCGTATGTGTCAATCAGACCGGCCAATACCGGCTCTCGACCACCGAGAACGTGATAGATGTGCGGGTCAAATGAGCGATCAATGGTTGCCGCTGTCACCTTTGTCGACCTCCGATCGCCCGTGTTCTGCTGCCTCGACGACAACCCGGGCTTAACCCCACGTGTGGGCAGGCCGCTGCAGGTGGCCTCCTACCGTGCCGCCGTGTAACCCGAGTCTAATGGGGTATGCAACCCACCAAAGTCGAACGCCGGGTGCGCCTCGTAGTCGCTCTGACCGAACTGCACAGCACAAATTCGATCGAGACACCCGAGGCCATTGTGGGTACGATGGCCCAGTCGATACAATCGGTAGGACCTGGGCGAGACGAGTAGCTGGTGGAAGCTGTCAGAGACTCGGCGCGTGAGACACCTGCGAGGTGAGATGGCAAATCGCCATGTTGAATGCGATTCCGCGACACGACGTATCCGGACGGCCCGGCTGTTGCTCCGGCCGTGGGCTCTCGATGATCTCGCGGCGGCCTACCGCATCTACGGCGCACCGCAGGTGTCACGCTGGCTGTGCCCGGCTCTGGCCCCTGTCACCAACGCAGACGACCTGCGCCCGCTTCTGGCTGCCTGGATCAACGAAAGCGACGAGACTGAGGTGCCGCTTGGGCGGTGGGCGATCGTTGATCAGCTCTCCGGCGAGATAGTCGGCGGGGTGGCCCTGCTCTCGCTGCCGCCTCGATGCAATGATCTTGAAATCGCCTGGCAGATCTCGCCGACGATGTGGGGTCAGGGCTACGGTGCAGAGGCTGGCCATGCCGTCGCCCATCAGGCTTTCGACAACAACGGTATCAGTGAACTTTTCGCCGTCATCAGGCCGGGAAACCACCGCGGCGTGGCTACCGCGCGGCGCGTTGGCATGGACTGGGTCGGCGAGACCAACAAGTACTATGGGCTGGACCTGCAGGTGTACCGACTCAACAAAGCCGACCTCGATCTACCCGAACCGGCATGCGCCCCGGCGCATTAGGCCGGCCGCAGCACCCATCACCTGCCATCCCGAACTTCCCGCTCCCCCAAGGCCGCAGCCCGATCGCGGTCATCTGCAGGATGCTTCAGCGGTAGCGCGTTGACAGGATGACGGCATGTGCGCCAGAGAAACGCCGGGTTGCGCTGGCTATTGCAACACACTGCCGCTTTATGGGGCAGAAAACCCAGTCACGGATCATCGCGGGTAGTCTGTCGCTATGCCTGAAAGCCACGCCGAGAATCTGCCGGTGACGCAGCGAGGACGCGCCACACGTGACCGCATTGTCGGCGCTGCCGCCGAAGTGCTCATGACAGAGGGGCTTACCGGTTTCAGTATCGACCAGGTCCGACAGATCGCGTCAGTCAGCGGGTCGCAGCTGTCGCATTACTTCGCAGACAAAGACGCGCTCATGCACGCAGTCATCGCCCGCCAGATCGAAATTCTGCTGGACTTCCATCGGCAGCCGGCACTGGGCGACTTGGATACCTTCGACGATTACGAGCAATGGGTCGAGCTGACGATGCAGTTCAGTCGCCGCAAGCTGCGCGCGCAGCCAGTGCCGACCTTCGGGGCGCTGGCCGGTCAGTTGAGCAAACACGACCAGCACACCCGCGAACTGCTCGCCACGGGCTACCAGCGGTGGTCAGCTATATTTCGGCGTGGCCTCACCCGGATGAAGCGAAATGGCCTGCTGGTCGACTCCGCGAACCCCGCGGCGCTCGCCAACGTTTTGATGAGCGCTCATGAGGGAGCCACGTTGCTCTCCAGTGCTTACGGGGCGACGTGGCCCGATCACGACGCCTTGACGTTCGCGCTGACCTATCTGCGGCAATTTACCGCTCACCAGGGAGACCAGCTCAGCGATTCCACACCGTCCACGACAAAGGGCGGGCGCGCACGTGCGGGGGCGGGTCGGTGAGTGGCCCTGCGTCGATGGGCAGCGTCGAACGCCCCGCACATGCAGGACTGCAGATCACCGTCGCGGATAACGCCGACGACAACAAATTCGAAGCCGGTGTGGACGGTCAGGTAGTCGGCTGGCAGCCTTACCGCCGCTATCAGACCCATATCGTGTTGATGCACACCGAGGTTGACCCATCCTGGCGTGAGCGCGGAATCTCCTCGGCGATGATCGACGGGGTTCTCGCCTTGATCCGCTCGGCCGGCGCTACCGTTGTCCCGTATTGCAAACTCACCAGTGACTACATCCTCCGCCACCCCGAATACCGCGATTTGGTTCCCGACCAGTACCAGACGTTGTTGCGGCCGATATCCCGGCCGGGAACGCGTTGAGCGGCAACGCAACCCAGCCCCACAACACCATCTGCCGCCTGTGGTGAACACTGCTCGCGGCTAGGCCGCCACCGGCAGCAGGCTCCAAGGCAAGCCGCAGGGCCGCCTCGACAAGTCGGGCCGCCGTTCGCCGCCGACCCGGTCACAACACTGGGGCATCAGCACAGACTCCTCGAGCAGCCGAACACGTGATCGTGCGTCCACGGTCGGATTACACCTGGTCGACATCTGCTTGCCCAAGGTCAACAGCGCGCCTAAACGACTGGTTTTCGTTAGGCTCACTGCGAGATGCTGCGCGACGCGGGACCAGCGCACCAGAGGAATGTCGATGCCAAGTTGTCAGCGCGTGATCAACAGTAACCACCATCGGGCATCGCGCTGTAGGCGGCTATGACCGGCGCAGGGGGCAACACCGTCGCGGGTGTGAGCCAAACGGGCGAACGGGCAATCGTTTTGGCAACCAAACTCAACATCCCACACATTGGCGACCAACTGATTCAGCGAACCACGCTGCTCGACGCCATGGCTGTCGCGCTGAGACGCAAAATCACCCTAGTGAGCGCACCTGTGGGCTGGGGCAAGACCACATTGCTCGCGCAGTGGGTGGCCAGCCATACACAGGCCGCCGGCGGGCCCGTGTACGGCTGGCTGTCGATCGACCCTCCTGACAACGATCCGGTGCGGTTCTGGACATATGTGATCTCCGCGTTGCACAAGGCCAGCCCCGCCGTGGGCGGTCGCGCGCTCGAACTGGTCGCGATGGGGGCTAATTCGCGGCTAGCCGCGCTACCCACGCTTCTCAATGAAGTGGCTGCAGCCGCCGACCAATTGGTGATGATTCTCGACGACTATCACCTAATCACTAACCCCGCCGTGCATGAGCAGATGGAGTTCGTCCTCAGCCGGATGCCAGCTAACCTGCACGTGGTGCTGGCCACTCGTGCAGACCCCGCGTTGCCCTTGGCCCGATTCCGGGCACGCGGAGAACTCACCGAGATGCGCGGCGACGATTTGCGATTTCAACCCGAAGAGGCCGGGCAGCTATTCAACGCCGTCCTGCACCTGGGCCTTGCAGACGATGACGTTGAGCTGTTGTATCGGCGCACTGAAGGATGGGCGGCCGGGCTTTATTTGGCCGCGCTGTCGCTCAGCGGACGATCCGACACCGACGCGGTCATCAATACGTTCGATGGAGACCACCGTTACATCGCGGACTACCTGATGGCCGAGGTACTGGACCGCCAGCCCGAGCAGCGGCGCCGATTTTTGCTGCGAACGTCGATATTGCGCAAACTCAACGGCGCACTGTGCGACGCCGTGCTGCATGACACAGATTCTGCGTCGATGCTTGAGGCCATCGAGCGCGAGAACCTGTTCGTGATCCCCCTGGACCTCTCGCGGCGCTGGTATCGCTATCACCACCTTCTGGCAGAGCTGCTGCGCGTTGAGCTGCGCCGTAGCGAGCCCGACCTAGTGCCCGAGCTGCATCGGCGGGCTGCCGCCTGGTCGACGTCGCAAGGCCTCATCGACGCGGCGGTCTATCACCTGACCGCCGCCGGGGACATCACTGCGACGTCAGAATTCATCGCGGAGCACTGGGTCGATGAATTCAACGCCGACGGGCTGTCGACCGTGACGGGCTGGCTGGACTCGCTACCGGACGAGATCGTTCGCCAAGATCCCCGGCTGAGCGTGCCCCGAGCCTGGATTGCGGCGAACGAAGGCCGCGTGAACGAGGCCGGGGGCTGGATCGAGGCTATCGAGGCCCGCGCAGATGCCGATGCGGCTGCCGGGGGGACGATCGCTGCTCAAGCCGTGATCCTGCGCGCAATCCACGCCTTCAAAATTGGCGACATCACCACGTCCCGGGAAACGGCTCGGCGCGCGACCGAGCTTGATCTCGGTGACGCGCCGCTTGCCCATTCGGGCCTGTACTGCGTCTACGGAAACGCCCTGTACTTTTCCGGACACCGCGCCGCTGCTCAGGCCGCGTACCAGCAGGCCGCCGCGCACGCCGAGCGGACCGGTGATCGGCGCTATCTCATCTACGCGCTGGGTTATCTGGCGTTGATCGCCGCCGAGGCCGGTGACATCACCTGCGCCGAACAACTGGTCAGACGCGCCAACGGCGGCGGCACCGTCCTGGGCGCTCAGGAGTATTTCGTCGGCGTGATGGTGTGCATGGCGGCGGGGGCGATCTTCACTCACCGCGGTGACGTCTCTGCTGCAGCTGACGCCGTAAATATGGCCGTGGCCTCCGCCCGACAGGGCGGCGCCATTCCTGAAATCGTCAAAGCGCTTCTTGCTCAGGCGGAGATCGCTGAGCGCCTAGGCGATCATCACACCGCCCGCGCAGCCCGCCACGAGGCCTTTTCCTCGATCGAGCAGCGCCACGGATCCGGCATGGACCCGGTGTTATTGGTCGCCGCTGGCGCACACCCCGACGTCTCACAGGCGCCTGCCGCGCCATCTAACACCGCTGACGAACTGACCACCCGAGAGCGCCAAGTCCTGAGTCTGCTGGCCACCCCATTGTCACGTCGCGAGATCGGTCAGCAGTTACATGTGTCGCTCAACACCATCAAAACCCAGCAACACTCGGTCTACCGCAAACTCGGGGTCGTCGACAGACACGCCGCGGTCGAGCGAGCCCGCACGCTTGGCTTGCTGTAACTCGACCAACCGGCCCGGGCACGGGTCGCGCGCCACCAAGAACACAGGTCAGCGAGTCGCCCGGCGACCCAAGATTCACCCGGTTGAATCTTGGGAGTGGGTGATGACATTTCACCCTGTCAATGGGCATCCTTGCCTGGATGACGTCAGTATTTCGTGTCGATGTACGCGAGCAGGCGCACGTATTGCGGGATTTCGGCAAAGCCCCTGTATCGCTTGCCCTATATTCCCTGCTGCGCAAAGACCACGATCGAATCATCCTGACCGGGGCGGGCGCATCGCACTTTGCGGCACTGCCCAGTTGGCGACGGTTGACCTCGGGAGGCCGGGATGTCTGCTGGACAGACGCCCGCCAACTCATCGCTAAGCCAGAACTGATAACCCCGAATTCATTACTCGTAGCAACATCGCGATCCGGTAGAAGCGATGACGTCGTCGCGCTGATAACTACTTTATCTGAAAAGACAAGGCCCGCTGCGATTATCGCGCTCACTGATGATCTCGCGAGCCCCTTGGCCGGGGTCGCCGACAGCGAGATTTTGTTGCGCAGCCAATCCTCGGGCAGCCCTGGAGGATTCTTGAACATTCTGGCCGCGCATGACTACATCACGTCGATGATTCTTGGCCAGGACAACGACGATGTCATGGCCACGGCGCGGGTTGTGGCTGCCACCAAAATTCCCGGCCACCTTACGCAGGCGGCGGCCAGTCTTGCTGAGGACCCGAATTCCCGGCTGATCTACATCGGTTTCAGCGAACATGCGGCCGCCGCGCTCTACGCCGCCCTTCTCACGCAAGAAATCACGACAGTCACCGCCGAGGGATATCCCAGCGACGATTTCGACCCCCACGCCGCGCCAGCGAGTTTCAACGGGTCGACAGCGGTGCTCTTCACTGGCCGCGATCCGGCCGACAACGCACGGGCTGCTGAACTTGCCGCTGATCTTGACGCCGCGGGAGCGGACGTCGTCCTGATCGGTAGCCGCGCAGTCGGAAACGCGACCTGCATCAGAAGTCCCACAGGTCATGTCAGCGCCCAAATGGCTCACAGCGTCGTCATCGCCGAGTATTTCGTATCGGCGTTGGCGGCCTGACCCGAACCGTCGTCGACAGAGTCCCTACGGCATCGGTGCGGCGCCTGGCCCCAAGTCGGCAGGACGCCGAGTGGCTAAGTCGATTTTTTCGGCCGTGAGCCTCGCGCCCGCCCAGCCTTCGCCGCCGGGGATCCGGAAGCGTATAGCCGCACGTATTGCATTGCGGCGTTCAGGGCATCCCGCAACGGCTTAATCGACTGGGTGGTCTGCGACAGTAGGGATCCGCCCTGGTGGGCGGCGACCAGCACCCGGGCCAGGTGCTTGGGATCAGCGTCGGCACGCAGTTCCCCACGTTTGACCATCGCGGTCAATCCAGCGCGCAGCAGGCCGATCAGCTCGTCATAGACCGCGGTCACGTCGGTGCGTAGACCGTCATCCGGAGGGACCAGTTCCCCTACAAGCGAGCCGAAGATGCAGCCGCCGGAACAGTTGAGGTCGATTTGCAGCTGCACATTCCGATCAGCCCATTCCTGTAGCGCCGCAAAGCTATCAAGCCGACCCAGCCCGCCGTCCGTCGACAACGTCATCACTTGGTCGCGGCGCCAGGCGATGACGCCGCGAACCAGCGCACGCCTATCCGTAAAGTAATGCGTCAGTTGAGAACCGCTCACTGACGCGGCGCGGCGCACATCGTTGAGTGTGGTGTTACTCAGTCCTTGACGATAGATGAGATCAGCAGCTGCCCCGGTGATGCGGGCATAAGCGATCCGCCCCCGAGGGGTGAGATCGCGTGTCGTGTCGTCAATCATGTCAGTTGTCGTGAACGGCTCCGTCGGGACGCAAATACCATTGGTGCTCTAATGATGGTAGGCGCCGCATGTTCGCGCAACAGGCATCCGCGGCGCGCGCGTCGTGCGGATATCCGCGTCGGTGGTGCTTCATGACCTGTGAGCCCCCTCGTGGCTTGACCGGCCAACGTGCCCGCCTGCCAGCGAGAGTCTTGATGCGGCAGTGGAAGCAGTTGGCTCCTTAAACCCGCTTTCTGGCTCGGCGCTTGCGAATATCAGCGCGTCCCGAAGTTCTTGGTGGTCTGTCACCGGCCTTCGCGGCGAATAGACCAACATAGCTCAGCGCGAAGTCGAGCGCATCGGCGTCCGGCCATCGGCGAGGTCGGTCCAAGGCGCGAATATCCGCCCCCTGGTGCGC
>DATAZN010000387.1:0-15460 GCA_036272035.1 Mycobacterium sp.
CCGATCCCACGCCCACTGCCAGATGCGATCCATGCCGCGAGACTAAGCGTCCGTAGCCGTCAAGCTGCGGCGTTTTCTGCCGTTCCCCTCCGGCCGTCGGCACTCCATCGCCCATTCCTCGTTGACCCCAACCCAGCGGAAAGAGGTCTCGAGGAGCTGGAGGAGGCTCACCATGCGAATCGTCGTGGCCGGCGTAACGGGCAATATCGTCGGCGCGACACATACACCTTTGCGACCGACTCGCCGAGAACGCCGCACTGGCTTCAGTCTCGAGGAGCGAGCTCGACTCGCGAAATGAAACGCCCCCGGGCTTAGCCAGTTGCCCGGGGGTGTTTCGTCGAGAGCTAATTAGTGAGCGTGGCCGTAGTGAGCGTGGCCGTGACCGTGGTCGTCCGCCTGCTCGGCAGGCTTTTCGACAATGGCCGTCTCGGTGGTCAGCACCATGCGTGCCACTGATGCGGCGTTAAGCACCGCGGACCGGGTGACCTTGACCGGGTCGATGACCCCGTCTGCGGCCAGGTCGCCGTACTTCAGCGTCGCCGCGTTCAGCCCGTGGCCGACCGGCAGCTCGCCGACCTTGCTGACCGCAACCGCGCCGTCGAGGCCGGCGTTGGTCGCGATCCAGTACAGCGGAGCGCTGAGCGCATTGGAGAACACCTCGACGCCGCTGGCCTCGTCGCCGGACAGCGACTTCTGCAGCTTCTTGAGCGCCTTGCGGGCATGCACCAGCGCGGATCCACCACCGGGGACGATGCCCTCTTCGACAGCGGCCTTGGCGGCGGCAACGGCGTCCTCGACGCTTTCCTTGCGCTTTTTGAGCGCGGTCTCGGTGGCGGCGCCGACCTTGATCACCGCGACGCCGCCGGACAGCTTGGCCAGCCGCTCCTCCAGCTTCTCGCGATCCCAGTCGGAGTCGGTGGACTCGATTTCGGCCCGTAACTGCTTGGCGCGGTTGGCGATCGCCTCGGCGCCGCCGCCGCCCTCGACGATGACGGTGTCGTCCTTGCTGACCACGACACGGCGAGCCGAACCGAGCACGTCGAGACCCACCTCGCGCAGCGACAGCCCGACGTCGGGATTGACCACCTGACCGCCGGTGACGATGGCTAGGTCCTCCAGGAACGCCTTGCGACGGTCGCCGAAGAAAGGCGCCTTGACCGCGACCGCTTTCAGCGTCTTGCGGATCGCGTTGACCACCAGCGTCGACAGCGGCTCGCCATCGACGTCCTCGGCGATCACCAGCAGCGGCTTGCCCGCTTCGGCGACCTTCTCCAGCAGCGGCAGCAAGTCAGGCAGCGAGCTGATCTTGTCGCGGTGCAACAGGATCAGGGCGTCCTCAAGCACGGCCTGCTGAGCGTCGAAGTCGGTGACGAAGTAGGCCGACAGGAAGCCCTTGTCGAAGCCGACGCCCTCGGTGAACTCGAGCTCGGTGTTCAACGTCGACGACTCCTCGACGCTGACCACGCCGTCGTGGCCGACCTTGGTCATCGCCTCGCCGACCAGCTCACCGATCTCCTCATCGCGCGACGACACGGTGGCCACCTGTGCGATGCCCTTCTTGCCGGACACCGGGGTGGCCGATGCCAGCAGCGCCTCGGACACCGCATCGGCGGCCTTGCTGATACCTAGACCGAGCTCGATCGGGTTGGCGCCCGCCGCGACGTTGCGCAGTCCGTGCTTGATGATCGCCTGCGCCAGCACGGTCGCGGTGGTGGTGCCGTCGCCGGCGATGTCGTTGGTCTTGGTGGCCACCGACTTGACCAGCTGGGCGCCCAAGTTCTCGAACGGGTCTTCCAGGTCGATGTCGCGGGCGACCGTGACGCCGTCGTTGGTCACCGTTGGCCCGCCAAATGCCTTGGCCAGCACCACATGCCGGCCGCGCGGGCCTAGCGTCACGCGGACCGCGTTGGCGAGCTTATCCACGCCGGCTTCCATCGCCCGGCGCGCGGTTTCGTTGAACTCAATCTGCTTGCTCATACGTCCTTACTTGTCCCGTCTCATAAGCGATCCGCCCCGGAAATCACCCACGAGTTGACGCAGGTGTTCGCCGGGGCGGAACACGCCTCTAGCTACTTGTCGACCACGGCCAGCACGTCGCGGGCCGACAGGATCAAGTACTCCTCGCCGTTGTACTTGATCTCGGTGCCGCCGTACTTGCTGTAGATGACGGTGTCGCCCTTGGACACGTCCAGCGGAATCCGCTTCGAGCCGTCCTCATCCCACCGGCCGGGGCCGACGGCGACGACTTTGCCCTCTTGGGGCTTTTCCTTAGCGGTGTCGGGAATGACCAGACCGGATGCGGTCGTGGTCTCGGCCTCGTTGGCCTGTACGAGGATCTTGTCCTCGAGTGGCTTGATGTTGACGCTCGCCACGATTGGAGCCCTCCACTTAGTTGGTAGCAGGTCCGGGGCGGTTGCCCCGATTTACCAGGTGTTTTGGCTTTCGTCCGTGCCTACGCGTCGTCGTCGCGGGTGCCGACGCCCGGGATTGTCCGATTGCCACCTAGCACTCTATACATGCGAGTGCTAGCACTCAAGATCGGCCTGGTGCTTCTTCGCTATCAGCTGACTTGGCCTTTTACCACCGGCAGGCCCGGGTCGCTGGCGACATCGAGCGGAGACGGCGGCGCACCTGCGGCGACCAGGTGCGCGGCGAACGACGCGATCATCGCCCCGTTGTCGGTGCAGAGCCGCAGCCCGGGGATGCGCAGCGCCAACCCGGCGGCCGCGCAGCGCTCGGCGGCGAGCTCGCGCAGACGTGAATTCGCGGCGACGCCCCCGGCGATGAGCAGGGTGGATACCCCTAGCTCGGTCGCCGCACGGACCGCTTTCATGGTCAGCACGTCGGCCACCGATTCCTGAAAACCCGCGGCGATGTCGGCGGTCGCCGCGTCCGGATGGCTTTCGACGTAGCGAGCGACGGCGGTCTTGAGCCCGGAGAAGCTGAACGCGTGCGGCTCGTCGCGCGGCCCGGTCATGCCGCGGGGGAACACGATCGCATCGCGGTCACCGGTCTGCGCCAGGTCGTCGAGCACTTTGCCACCGGGATAGCCCAGCCCCAGCAGCCGGGCCACCTTGTCGTAGGCCTCCCCCGCCGCGTCGTCGACAGTGCTGCCCAGCTCGACGATCGGCTCGCCCAGCGACCGGACATGCAGCAGGTGGGTGTGGCCGCCAGACACCAGCAGCGCCACGCTCTCCGGCAGCGGGCCGTGCTCGTAGACGTCGGCGGCCAGGTGACCGCCCAGATGGTTCACCGCGTAAAACGGCACGTCCCAGGCCGCCGAATACGCTTTGGCCGCAGCCACTCCCACCAGCAGGGCGCCGGCCAGCCCCGGCCCGATAGTGACCACGACGATGTCGGGTTTGGTCAGGCCCGCGGTGGCCAGCGCGCGGCGCATGGCCGGTTCGAGCGCCTCCAGATGTGCCCGCGACGCGACCTCGGGCACGACGCCGCCGTAGCGGATGTGTTCGTCGACGCTGGACGCCACCTCGTCGGCCAGCAGCGTCACGGTGCCGTCCCCGTCGAGCCGGGCGATGCCGACTCCGGTTTCGTCGCAGGACGTTTCGATCGCCAAGATGGTCGTCATTGCGAAAGCGCCTCCCGTCGCATGGTGTACGCGTCGGCGCCGCTGATCCGGTAATACCGCCGGCGCAGGCCCACTTCGGTGAATCCCACGCTGCGGTACAGCGCGATCGCCGTCGCATTGTCGGTGCGAACCTCCAGATGCACGACTCCGCCCACGGCGATGTTCAGCAGCTCGTCCAGCATCCGACGGCCGATGCCGCGGCCCTGGTACGCCGGATCGACGCCGATGGTGTGGATTTCGTATTCGAAGGGCGGCGTGCGACCCAAGCGTGAAATGCCGCCGTAGCCGATCAAGGTGTCGTCATTGCGTGCGGCCACGTAGTGATTGTGATCGGCAGCGAGCTCACGAACGAAAGCGGCTGTCGGCCAGGGATCGTCGCCGGGAAACAGCAGCGACTCCAGCTCGGCGCAGCGGTCGGCGTCGGCGTCGGTAAGCCCGTCGATGGTCACGTTCACTGGCCGGCCGCCTGCCGCTCGGCCAGCGTCTTGGCATCCGGCCGCCGCAGATACAGCGGCAGCAGCGCAGCGGGAGGCTGCGACCAGTCGGCCACCGCGGCCACCAGGCCCGCCGCGTCGGGATACGTCGGTTCAATGCAGGGCAGCCCGAACAGCGCCGCGTCGTCGGGCGAACCGGCCACCGACTTGGCGCGACCCGGGTCGACATCGCCCGGGGCGTTGACCTCGGGACCGTCGACCCGGACACCGTCGCGGTAGCGGGCCCAATAGACCTCGCGCCGGCGGGCGTCGGTGACCACCAGCACCTCGCCGGTGGTCTGCACACCGATGGCATCGAGGCTGCAGACCCCGTGCACCGGAAGACCCAGTGCGTGACCGTAGGCCGCGGCGCTCGCCATACCGACTCGTAGTCCGGTGAACGGACCGGGACCGCAGCCGACGACGACGGCAGTGAGGTCGGCCATCGAGCGCCCAGCATCGGCAATGGCGGCCAAGACATTCGGGGTGATCCGCTCGGCGTGTGCGCGGGCGTCGACGGTGACCTGCTCGGCCAACACCTGGCCATCGGCCACCACGCCCGCCGTCACCGCGGGAGTCGAGGTGTCGATGGCCAACACCAGGTGGCTCATGGACTGCTCCATTCCCACGTCGCAGTTCGGGTGTCGGAGTTGCTGATTCGCTCCAGACGGACGTCGAGATGTCGGTCGGACAATCGTTCGGCCAGGCCTTCGCCCCATTCGACCACGACGACGGCACCGTCGAGTTCGGTATCGAGGTCCAGGCTTTCGAGCTCGTCGAGCAGGTCGGCGCCGGTGTGGTCCAGCAATCGGTAGACGTCGACGTGGATCATGGCCGGGGCACCGGTGCGTCGCGCCGGATGCACCCGAGCCAGCACGAACGTCGGCGAGGTCACCGGCCCGTCGACATCCATGGCCGCCGCAATTCCTTTGACCAGCACAGTTTTTCCTGCCCCGAGTGGGCCGGAGAGCACGACGACATCGCCGGCGCGCAACTGGCTGCCCAGCTGCGCACCCAGCGCCACGGTGTCGTCGACATGCGGCAGCGTCGCGATGCCTTGTGGCGATCGCGGGCGCGGCGAAGTCGGGCGCAGCGGGTCCCCACCCACGTTGAAGCTGCCGTCAGTCACGACGCCGGACCCGATCGCGCCAACGCTGACTCAGCGCCGCGAATTTGCCCGGGGTCGCGTGCTTGACCAGTCGCACCAACCCGTCGTTGACCGAAGCCGGCCGTTCCAGCAACACCAGATGACCCGCCTTCGCGACGATCACCAACTCCGATTCTGGCAGCACCTCGGCCATTTTCCTCGAGTATTCGGCGGGGGTGACCAAATCGTGGTCGCCGCAGACGATCAGCGTCGGGATCTTGGCCAGCGTGGGCAGCGCCGCGGTTTCGTCGTGCACCTGCAGAGCGTGGAGAAACTCCACCATCGTCGGGATCGGGGTTTCGAGCATCATCTTCTCCGAGAACGCGCCGATGCTCGGGCTGACCCGCATATCGGAGAACGACGCCGCACGCAGGATCGGCCCGATCAGCGAACGCGCGGCGGTGCGGCCGCGCTGCGCCAGCTTGGGCGCCGAACGCGCGGCCCGCAGAACAGCTTCCAGCGCAGGGTTATTCAGGATCTCTCCCAGCGGCGACTCGGCCACCCCTTCGGCCGCGGACGAGATCAGTGCCGCTCCGGCGATCCGGCTGCCGTAGTGACGCGGAAACTGCCGAGCGTGCGACAACACCGTCATCCCGCCCATCGAATGGCCTACCAGCACGATCGGGCCGCGCGGCGAAATCACCTGCAGCACGGTCTCCAGATCCTTGCCCAGCTGCGTCAGGGTATAGGTCTCCGGCGGAGCGTCGCCCGACCGGCCGTGGCCGCGCTGGTCGTAGAAGATCATCCGGACCTGCGTACCCCACTCGTCGCACAGCCGCATCCGCTGAAAGTGGAAGGCGCCCATGCGAAGACAGAAGCCGTGGGCGAACACGACGGTCAACGGCGCATCGGTGGGCCCGACCTCGCGCACGGCCAGCGGCACACCGTCGGGGGTGGTCACCAGGTAGCTGCGGTCGCCTTCGAGCGTCTCGAAATCCTCGTCGGCAAAGGGGTCGTCGATGACCGCACGCCGGTGGAGCATCGAGCCGGCCACCGTGGCCCCGGCGACGGCACCCACGGCGCTCACCCCCGCGGCACCTGCCAGCCACCGTCCACGTCTCGACTTGCCTACGTGGAAGCCGTCAAGATCCTCGTCGCTCAACGATTTTCAGCCTCGCGATAGGTTCTGGTGATCCGTCCGCGCGGACTGGTCACCACTTCGTAGTGAATGGTGTCCAGCAGGTCCGCCCAGTCCTGCGCGGTCGGCTCACCTCGGGTGCCCGGCCCGAACAGGATCGCCTCATCGCCCTCGGCGACGTCAACCCGTCCCGGACCCAGGTCGACGAGGAACTGGTCCATACAGATGCGGCCGACGCCGGCGCGCCGCCGACCGTTGATCAGGACATCGAGTCGTCCACCCAGCGACCGGAACACGCCATCGGCATAGCCGATCGGCATCAGGGCCACAGTGGTGTCTTGTTGCGCGATCCAGGTATGTCCGTACGACACACCTTCGCCGGCCCGAATCGACTTCACCAGCGCCACCGTGCATTTCACCGTCATCGCCGGAACCAGTCCCATGTCACCCAGGGTGGGCACTGGGCTCAATCCGTACACCGCGATACCGGGACGAACCAGGTCGTAGGCCAGCTCGGGACGCGACATGGTGGCCGACGAGTTCGACAGATGCGCCACCTCGAACGGCACCTTCTGGTCGCGAGCCAGGGCCACAATGTCGGTAAACCGTTGCGCCTGACGGTCATTGATTGGATTGTTGGGCTGGTCGGCGTAGACCATGTGCGACATCAGACCGCGCAGCCGGATGGCGTCCTCGGCGACGGCTTGGCGCAACGCGGTCAGCATCGACGGGTAATCCGCCAGCGGGACGCCGTTGCGATTCAGGCCGGTATCCACCTTGAGGGTCACCGCGGCGGTGCGACCGGTGCGACGGGCCGCACCCAGCAGCTCGTCGAGCTGCCTCGCCGACGACACCGCGATCTGCACGTCGGCCAGCAGGGCGGGGCAGAAGTCGATCCCGGGTGGATGCAGCCAGGCCAGTACGGGTGCGGTGAGTCCTTCGTCGCGCAGGGCCAGCGCCTCGTTGACGGTGGCCACGCCGAGCTCGGCGGCACCTGCGGCCACGGCGGCCCGGGCGACCTGTGCGGCGCCGTGTCCGTAACCATCGGCCTTGACGACAGCCATCACCTGCGCGTTGCCGGCGTGCTCGCGCAACACCCGCACGTTGTGCTCGATGGCACCCAGATCCACGACGGCCTCAGCGAGGACGCCCGGTGTCAGCGATGTCGGCGTTACAGCCACGTCAACCATTGTCCCAGAGCGGCCTCTGCGGGCCATATTCCGGCAGGTCAGTGGGCGAAGTGCTCGGCTTTGTAATGACCGCTGGGCTTGAGCTTGTCCAAGGAGGCCAGCGCGGTGCGAGCGTCGTCGTGCAGCGCCCGGGCCAGGTCGGCCGAGAGCCCTTCCCGCACCACGATCCGCAGCACGGAGATGTCGGTGGCGTTGTCGGGCATGGTGTAAGCGGGCACCTGCCAGCCGAAACCCCGCAGCTCATGCGAGACATCGAACTCGGTGTAGCCCAGGCCGCGGGCCAGCCGGAAGGCGACGACCGGAATCGCCGACCCGTCCGAAATCACTTCACAGTGGTCGGCTTCGTGCAGCTGCGCACCCAGCCAGCGGGCGGTCGACGACAACGCCTGCATGACCTGGGTATAGCCTTCGCGGCCCAGTCGCAGGAAGTTGTAGTACTGGCCGATTACCTGGTTGCCCGCGCGGGAGAAGTTCAGGGTGAAGGTCGGCATGTCACCGCCGAGGTAGTTGACGTGGAATACCAAGTCCTCGGGCAGGTACTCCAGGCTGCGCCACACCACGAAACCGATGCCGGGGTAGGTCAGGCCGTACTTGTGTCCGCTGACGTTGATCGACACCACGCGCGGCAGCTTGAAGTCCCATTTCAGCTCGGGATGCAAGAACGGCACCACAAAGCCCCCGCTGGCCGCGTCGACGTGCACCGGGACATCCACGCCCCCGTCGGCTGCCAGTTTGTCCAGCGCCGCGCAGATCTCGGCGATGGGCTCTAGTTCACCGGTGTAGGTGGTGCCCAGGATCGCGACCACCCCGATAGTGTTCTCATCGACGGCGTCGATTACCTGTTCGGGCGTGATGACATAGCGCCCCTCCTCCATCGGCAGGTAGCGGGGTTCGACGTCGAAGTAGCGACAGAACTTCTCCCACACCACCTGGACGTTGGAGCCCATCACCAGATTGGGGGTGTGCTTTTCCCAGCCTTTGCCGATCTTGGCCCGCCAGCGCCATTTCATCGCCAGGCCACCCAGCATGACCGCCTCGCTGGAGCCGATGGTCGAGACTCCGCAGGCGCTCGAGGGGTCGTCGTCGCGCAGATTATCGGCGTGGAACAGGTCGGCAACCATGCATACGCAGCGCTGCTCGATCGCTGCCGTCAGCGGATACTCGTCCTTGTCGATCATGTTCTTGTCGAACGTCTCGGCCATCAGCCTGTCCGCCTGGGGATCCATCCAGGTGGTGACGAACGTCGCCAGGTTCAGCCGCGAGCTGCCGTCGAGCATCAGCTCGTCGTGGATGAAGCGGTAGGCGGCGTCGGGATCCATCGACTCCTCGGGCAGCCGCAATGCCGGCACCGGAGTGGTGAACATGCGGCCGGTGTAGGCGGGCGCGATCGAGTGCGCGGGGACGGACGGTCGACTAGTGGTCATAACGGGTCCTTTTCGGTTGGTGGCTAGAGCGCGGCTAAGGCAGTTCGGATGTGACCGACGATGCGTGACGCCGACGTCGGCGCGTAGCCCGGGCCCGGGTCGGCGGCCGACAGTTCCGCTGCCCGTGCGTGTACGAAGGCCGCAGCCGCCGCGGCTTCGCTGGGCGGCAACCCCGCGGCCAGCAGTGCGCCGATCATCCCGGACAGCAGATCGCCGGACCCGGCGGTCGCCGCCCAGGATTGCCCGGCCGGGTTGAGGTACACCGGGCCACCGGGATCGGCGATGACGGTGACGTTGCCTTTCAGCAGCACGGTCGCTCCGAGCGCGTCGGCAAGTTTGCGGGTGGCGCCGACACGATCGTCGCCGGGTGGCGCGCCGGCCAGCCGCGCGAACTCGCCGGCGTGCGGCGTCAGCACGGTCGACGCGCGACGGGAAGCGAGCATGTCGGGATGCGCCGCAAGGATGGTCAGCCCGTCGGCGTCGATCAGCACCGGCAGGTTGGTCTCCAAGGCGAACCACAGTGCGGCAGCACCGGTTTCGTCGGTGCCCAGGCCCGGCCCGACGACCCAGCACTGCACCCGCCCGGCGGCGGCCGGGGTTGTCGAGGCGATCACTTCGGGCCAGTGCGCGAGCACGTCGCTGTGTGCGCCGCCGGTGTAGCGAACCATCCCGGAGGTCGCCGCCACGGCGGCGCCGGTGCACAGCACCGCCGCACCCGGGTAGGTCGACGAACCGGCCATCACGCCGGTGACGCCCTGGGTGTACTTGTCGTCGTGCGGCCCCGGCACCGGCCAGCGCGCGGCGACGTCAGCCGCGTCGAAGCCGACGACGTCGGTGGTGGGCAGGTCGAGGCCGATGTCGATCAGCTTCACCCGTCCGCAGTCGGCGAGCGCGTGCGCGGGCTTGAGGCCGCCGAACGTCACGGTCAGCGCGGCGTGGACGGCCGGACCGGTGATCGCGCCGGTAGCGCCGTCGATGCCGCTGGGGATGTCGACGGCGACGACCGGGATCGCTGTGGCATCGACCGCCTCGAAGACGTCGGCCGCGTCCGGCCGCAGCGGCCCGGACCCGGAGATACCGACCACGCCATCGATGACGAGATCGGTTGTCGCGGCGACGCTGTCGACGATCCGGCCGCCGGCTTGACGAAAGGCGGCCAGACCCTTCTGATGGGTGCGATCCGGTTTGAGCAGTATCGCGTCGGCCGCCACACCGCGGCGCCGCAAGAAGGTTGCCGCCCAGAGCGCGTCTCCGCCGTTGTCGCCCGAGCCGACCACGGCGCACACCCGCCGCCCGGCAACCCCGCCGGTGCGGGCGATCAACTCGCCGATGATCGCGGTGGCCAATCCGTAGGCGGCACGGGCCATTAGCGCGCCGTCGGGCAGGCTGGCCAACAGCGGCGCTTCGGCCTCGCGGATCGCGTCAGCCGAGTAGTAGTGCCGCATCGTGCCCAGATTACGTGCCTCGGAACGCCGGTACAGTCGATTAAACAAGCTAAATGTCATCGTTGCCGGTCACGGACTTTCGGTCTCGACGCCCAGCGACGACGAAGCCAAGAATTACGCCGGAATCAGCTACGTGAGCGCGACCCGGAAATAGCCGGCCGCTGTCGGGTCAGCGGGTAGAACAGCAGCCCGATGAAGATCGCCGAAAAGTGGCCGATCGCAGTGAAGTTGAACTGCGCGATCAGCAGGACGACCAAGACGGTGATCAATACCGCGAGATAGACCCATCGCCATGGCCGGGCAATGCGATACGCCAGCACCGCTATCACGCCGACCAGAAAGTAGCTGACCCCGATATCGGTGGCGTGGACCAGACGCTGCGGCGCGTGGTGAGACTGAATCGCCAGGTACAGCCAGCCCTCGCTGATGTATGTTGCACCGACGTGAGCAGTCAATCCGACGGTGAGCCAACGTATTTGACCGAGCCAATGCTCCGCGGGCGCCAGGAACAGGGTGAACAGCAACAGATACGGCGTCCAGGATCGGCCGTCGATCCACAGCAGGCTTTCGAACAGCACCTGCAGCGGGTCGGTCGCCAAGTCACGAATATTGGTGGATTCATGCACCACCAGGTGGTGCAGGTGACGGCCGGCCTGTTGCCGACGGATCGTGGTGCCCAGCAACACGACCAGCCACAGATAGGTCAACGGCGCGGTTCGCACGAACCGCCAAACCGCGGTCGGCCTGCCCCCCAGTCGCGTCCGCCACGAAACGCCTCCCACGCCGTTTACTGTGGCACGGCGCAACCCTGATCCTCGGGATGGACCCCTTGATCCGATACGACGCCCCGCGTATGGTTGAAAACCAATTACGAAACCCTGCGTATCGTAATCCGGACTTCCGCCGCAGATGCTCAGCGATGATGCGAAAGGATCTCTCTTGGTGCGCAGCCGCTACGCGGGCCAACCTCTCACCACCTCCACCACCGACATTGCCGCCGCGCTCGAGCAGGTCAGCATCCCGACTTTGCTGCTGTCGCTGGTGCACATCACCGGCGACCCCCACTTCATCCGCGACTTCAAACCGGCCGGGATCTTTCTCAACGAGGTCCAGGGCTTCATGTCCGACGAAGACAAAGCGCGGGCACGGGCCGAGGCGCTTCCGGTGATCACCGACTATCGCGACCGTGGCTGCCCCGAGCGGGCCCCGCTGCCGCCCGAGCTCATCAGGGAAATGATGGATTGGGCGGTCTGCGAATGCGTGCCCGACGACTACCTAACGCTGCTCGCCGAGGAGATGGACCTCCAAGGCGTCGACCCGCGGCGGCCGTCTCCGCTGGACTCCGACCATGCCGCGCAGGTGCCGGTGGTCGTCATCGGCTGCGGCGAATCGGGAATCTTGGCCGGTATTCGGTTGCAGCAGGCCAACATTCCGTTCACCATCGTGGAGAAGAACGCTGGCCCGGGTGGAACGTGGTGGGAGAACAGCTATCCCGGGGCGCGCGTCGACGTGGCCAACCACTTCTACTGCTACAGCTTCGAGCCCAGCAACGAGTGGTCGCACTTCTTCGCCGAACAGCCCGAGCTGCAGAGCTACTTCACCCGCGTGATGGCCAAACACGGCCTGAACGACCATGTGCGCTGGCAGACCGAAGTCGTCGCCGTCGAATGGGATGACGAGGACGGCATGTGGACCGTCACTATGCGCGAGGACGACGAGGGTCTCACCGAGATACAGGCGCGTGCCGTCATCACCGCCGTCGGTCAGCTCAACCGTCCGCACATCCCAGAGTTCGAGGGCGCGAAAACATTTCGCGGGCCTTCGTTTCATTCCGCAGCGTGGGACCACTCGGTCGATCTCACCGGCAAGCGCGTCGCGGTGATCGGCGCGGGCGCCAGCGGGTTTCAGATAACGCCGGCCATCGTCGACGAAGTCGAACACCTCACCGTGTTTCAACGCACGGCACAGTGGATGTTTCCCAACGCGATGTACCACGAGGAAGTCGGCGACGGCGTGCGCTGGGCGATGGACCACCTGCCGTTCTACGCGCGCTGGTACCGATTCCTGGTGCTGTGGCCCGGGTCCGACAAGGGGCTCGACGCGGCGCGGATCGACCCGGCTTACGCCAACCAGGATTACGCGGTCAGCGAGATCAACGCTATTGCCCGCCTTATGTTCACCGACTGGATCACCACTCAAGTGGACGGCGACGAGGAGCTGCTGGCCAAGGTGCTACCGGACTATCCGGCCACCGGCAAGCGGACGCTGCAGGACGACGGCACCTGGCTTCGCACGTTGCGCCGCGACGACGTCGACCTGGTCCGCACGCCGATCCGGGAGATCACCGCCGACGGCGTCATCACCGAGGACGGCGAAACCCACGACGTCGATATCATCGTCTACGCCACCGGGTTTCGGCACACCGACGTGCTGTGGCCGATGACCATCACCGGCCGCGACGGTGCCGACCTGCACAGCGTCTGGGGCAGCAGGCCGTTCGCCTATCTGGGGATCACCGTGCCGCAGTTCCCGAACTTCTTCGTCATCTACGGGCCGGGTGCGCATCTGGCGCACGGTGGCAGCCTGATCTTCAACTCCGAACTGCAGATGCGCTACATCAACACCTGCTTGGCGAAACTTGCTGAGCCGGCTGTGCATTCAATCGAGCCGACCGCCGAAGCGGCCGCGCACTGGCATCAGCGCACCCAGGCCGAAATCAAGCAGATGGTGTGGTCACACCCCGCGGTCAAGCACTCCTACTTCAAGAACGCCGACGGCGAGATCCACACCGTCAGCCCGTGGCGGCTCAACCAATACTGGTCAGCCACGCGCGAGCCCGACTGGTCACAGTTCGCCGTAACCACTCGACGGTGACGAGCTCGGCCTACACTTTGGCGCGAACGGTCGGATCGGGGCGAAGGAGAGCTCTCATGCTCAAAGTCGGCTTGGCGGAAAATCTGGTGCACACCCGCTTTGGGCCGACGGCGTTGCCGCGAGCAAGTTATCTCACCGCCGTAGCCACCGGAATGGATTCATTCTGGCTGCCCGATCATCTCAACTCGCTGTTGCCGCGCGCGGTGATGACACCGAAGTACGTGGGGGCTGCAAGGCTGATACCCGACATCGACGCGTATCTCGAACCCTGGACCGTGCTCGGAAATTTCGCTGCGCGAAATCGCTTAGGGCGCTTGCGCCTTGGCACCGCTGTCACCGATGTGGGCCGTCGCAATCCCGCCGTCACCGCACAGGCGGCCGCGACCCTGCACCTGCTCACCCGGGGCCGGGCAATTTTGGGAATCGGCACCGGCGAGCGGGAAGGCAACGAGCCCTATGGGGTGGACTGGTCGAAACCGGTGGCGCGCTTCGAAGAAGCCATGGCGACCATCCGGGCGCTGTGGAACTCCGGCGGTGAGCTCGTCAGTCGCGATTCACCGTTCTTCCCGCTGCACAACGCGTCATTCGCCCTGCCCCCCCACCGCGGCAAGTGGCCGGAGATTTGGATCGCCGCCCATGGGCCACGCATGCTGCGGGCCACCGGCCGCTACGCCGACGCGTGGTTTCCCGCAGCGACAGCCCGGCCCAAGAACTACGCAGCCGGACTGGAAAAGGTGCGGTCCGCCGCCTCCGACGCCGGACGAGATCCCCTGTCCATCACCGCCGCTAACTGGCTGTTCGTGGTGACCGGCGGCAGCCGGGACGAGGTCGACGAAGCGCTGAGCTCGACCGCGATGAAGGCGTTCGCACTCAACGTGCCTGCCGAGGAGTGGGCCCGCCACGGGGTCAGTCATCCGCTTGGTGAAGACTTCACCGGCGCGCAAGACATCATCCCGCAAACCCTCAACGAACAGACCGTGCTGTCCGCCGCCGCACAGGTGCCGCCGTCGTTACTCAAGGAGTTCTTCCTCACCGGCACACCCGACGAGGTCATCGAGCAGGCCGCCGAGTGGCGCGACTGCGGCATGGATTACCCGGTGCTCGCCAACATGAGTGCGGTGCAGCCGAGTCTGCGCCGCGGTCTTGGCGCGAACGTTCCCTTTATGAGAATTCTTCGGCGACTGCGCCGGCTATGACACCTCGGCAGATTGACCGTCGGTTTCGCTTAACGTCACGCGGAGCAGAGCTACTCGACGGTGACCGACTTGGCCAGGTTGCGCGGCTTGTCGACGTCGTAGCCGCGGGCCTGCGCCACCGAGGCGGCGAACACCTGCATTGGGATGGTCGATAGCAACGGCTGTAAAAGCGTTGATACCGCCGGGATTTCGAACAAGTGGTCCGCGTATGGGCGAACCGTGTCGTCGCCCTCCTCGGCGATCACGATGGTGACCGCGCCACGCGTCTGGATCTCGCGGATGTTGGACAACAACTTGCCGTGCAGCATGGCCGAGCTCTTCGGCGAGGGCATCACCACGATCACCGGCAGATCGTCTTCGATCAATGCGATCGGACCATGTTTGAGCTCACCGGCGGCGAAGCCCTCGGCATGCATGTAGGCCAGTTCCTTGAGTTTCAGCGCGCCTTCCAGCGCCACCGGATAGCCGACATGGCGGCCGAGGAACAGGATCGTCGACGCCTGGGCGAACCGATGGGCCAGCTCGGCAATCGGCGCGATCTCGGCGATCACGCGGGCCACCAGATCGGGCATCGCCTCCAGGTCGCGGAATTCGCGTTCGACCTCGTCGGGGTACTTGGTCCCGCGGGCCTGCGCTAGCGCGAGCCCGACCAAGTAGTTCGCCGCGATCTGGGCCAGGAACGTCTTCGTCGACGCCACCCCGATCTCCGGGCCGGCGCGGGTGTAGAGCACCGCGTCGCATTCCCGCGGTATCTGCGAGCCGTTGGTGTTGCAGATCGCCAAGACCTTGGCCTTCTGCTCCTTGGCGTGCCGCACGGCCTCCAGGGTGTCGGCGGTCTCCCCCGACTGCGAGATCGCAACCACCAGCGTGCTGCGGTCCAACACCGGGTCGCGGTAGCGGAACTCACTGGCCAGCTCCACCTCGACGGGCAGCCGGGTCCAGTGCTCAATCGCGTATTTGGCCAGCAGCCCGGAGTGGTAAGCGGTGCCACAGGCAACGACGAAAACCTTGTCGATCTCGCGCAGTTCCTGATCGGAGAGCCGTTGC
>DATAZN010000388.1:0-6159 GCA_036272035.1 Mycobacterium sp.
TCTTGGCGGCCGAGGTGCCACCCAACGACCCGCCGGGGCGCACAAAGAACCGGGCTGCCCGATCATGCGGATAGTGGAAGCGGCCCACACCGGTGCGGTTGGTGGCGGTGAGCTCCGCCGTCACACCCGCCGACGGGAGCCGCACCGTGTAATAGCCGGGCACGCCGCGCTCGTCTTTGTCGTGGGCGATCTCCTCGTTGATATCCCACGGCTCCGAACCGACCGAGCTCGTCGTCGGCAGCATAGAGATGTCTCCGAACGCCGGGCAGCCCACCGAGGCGTGCGTCATGCTGAACCCGGTGCTGCGCTTGTTCGAGTGGCTATAACCCGCGTAGTTGTCGACGGTGTCCGGCGAGTACTGCACCATCCCGAACGGCACCGAGGGGCCGGGGAAGTTGTTGATCTCCCCCACCGACTTGCCGCCGCTACCGGTGCCGATCAGGGTGTCGACGTGCTCGACCGGGTTGGCGACCAGGGGCGGCGGTTCGTACGACGTGGGCGTAGCGCTGGCCAGCATCGCGCCGACCAGCAGCGCTGCCGCAATCAGCGCAACGGCACCCCGCCGTGACCGCATATCTGTGTCTTACTCCTTCGCCGGCACTTCGTGTGGGAGCCAGGCCGGTGGGCGGCCCGCAAATATCTGCAGGCGCGCCCGCACCCGGATGGCGTGAAAGTATCCGGTGAGCGCGTGAAAACCCGGCGAACGCTGGGTCGACGCCGCCGGTAGCAGGGATGGCCATGCGATCAAGATGGGACGTGGCACATTCCACCGGTCAAAGCTGTCCCGTAGTTACGGCCGCTGGGCGTAGACGAACTCGTTGCCCGGCACCATGTCCTTGACCGCTGATGCAGGGCGGCGCCCGAAGTCGGCCATCAGCTCGGCAGCGGGCGTCACCGTCACATCCCAGCCGTGGCGGCTGAACCAGTCGCCGACCGGTTCACGCTCTTCGAAGTACCACAGCTCGTCGGTCCGGGGGATATCGCGATCCGGATCCACCTTGGCCATCAATTGGCGCAGCCGCTCCATCCGCTCGCGGCGCTTCGAGCGGATCTCCGGGTCGAGGAACGTCGGCCCGAGCGCCTCCACGGCGACCCGGCTGCCCGAGGCGGTGAGTCCGTCGATGCGCTCGAACAGCAGATCCTGCGCCGTGGCCGGAAGGTAGGGCATCAGGCCCTCGGCCGACCAGACGCTCGGCTGCGACGGGTCAAAACCAGCCTCCTGCAACGCTTTCGGCCAGTCGTGGCGCAGATCCACCGCGACCTCGATCCGGTTAGCCGCCGGCTGCGCCCCGTGCTCGGTTAAGGTCGACAGCTTGAAATCCAGCACCCGGTCTTGGTCCAGCTCGTAGACCGTGACGCCGTCCGGCCACGGCAACCGCCACGACCGTGCGTCCAGGCCCGCCGCCAGGATCACCGCCTGACGAATGCCTGACTTGGTGGCGGTGAGAAAGAACGAGTCGAAAAACTTGGTCCGCGAGGCCATGTAGCTGACCATCGCCTGCCTTTGCAGCGGCAACTCGGGTTCGGCTTCGAGGATCTCCGGCGGCAGATCGGGACCCCCGTGCCAGTTCCATACCCCGTCGCCGGCGGCGTCGAGGAACACCCGCGCGAACGGGTCCTGGATTAGCGGATCGTCGCTTTCGGTTTCGGCCGCGCGTGCTGAGGCCACGCCCAAGGCCGTCGCCCCCACGCTCTCGGTGATCTCCCAGGTGTCGTTGTCAGTTCTCGCCATAACTCGAACCTACGTGAGGCGGCTTGGTGTCAGCTGTGCGTCTTGGCGGCCTCAGGTGATATCCCATGTGACCTCGTTTTCAAAACACACGTCATGGTCGGACGCTGATGCGCGCGTGACTGCTGTGACTCCCCGCGGAGCCTGGTCAGCGATAAAGGCCCGGCGATCCGGCTCGCTGCGCAGGTCTCCGGTTATGTTGTCCGCGAGCCGCCGATAGCCGCGGGCCGAGGCCGAGCCGAAAGATCGTTAGAAAGATGCACGTCGACGGGCGCGAAGTCACCGTTTCCGGTAACTTGCTGCAACCCTTGACTCGGCGTACCAACGACATGCTGCGGGTCGCGCTGTCGGGAGCGCTCTTGGCGAGCGTGATCACCAGTTCGCTCGTCACGCGCACGCGCTGGGACGAGCTGGAGAAGTCCGTCTCCCGCATCGTCGGTGTGCTGACGCCGACCCAGTCCGACGTGGTGTACCTGGTCTACGGCCTCGCGGTCCTGGCGTTGCCGTTCATGATTCTGATCGGCCTGATCCTGGCCCGGCAGTGGCGCCTGCTGATCCCCTATGCCGCGGCCGCATTGATCTCGATGCTGGCCTTGTCGATCACCGGCACGGGCCTGGCCGCGCCGCGGTGGCATTTCGACCTGTCCGACCGGTTGCGCACTGTGCTGTCCCAATTCCTCGACGACCCGCGCTGGATCGGAATGCTGGCCGCGGTGCTCACGGTGTCCGGTCCGTGGCTGCCGGCCCGTTGGCGGCATTGGTGGTGGACGCTGCTGCTGGCGTTCATTCCAATCCACCTGGTCGTCAGCGCCATCGTGCCGGCCCGCTCGCTGCTGGGCATTGCGGTCGGATGGTTCGTCGGCGCCCTGGTGATCCTGGTCAGCGGCACGCCGGCTCTCGAGGTGCCGCTCGACGGCGCAGTCCGCGCGATGGCCAAACGCGGGTTCGCGGTCACCGGGCTAAGGGTGGTTCGCCCGGCCGGCTCTGGGCCGCTGGTGCTGACGGCGGTGACCGAAGATCCGGATGAGAACGCCGTTGTCGAGATGTATGGCCCGCATCAACGCAGCGGCGGCGCGCTGCGGCAGGCCTGGCGGATCCTGCAGCTGCGCGAGAACGAGACCGCTCCGCTGCAGGCCTCGATGCGCCGCGCCGTCGAGCATCGCGCGCTGATGGCCATAGCCATCGGCGATCTCGGCATCGCCAACACCGAGACGATCGCCGTCGGCACTCTCGACCGAGGCTGGACGATGTACGCGCACAAGCGCATTCGCGGCGAGCCGCTGAAGAAATGCCATACCTCGACACCGGTATCCGAGGTGTGGGAATCGCTGCACAAGCTGCAGGATCACCAGATCTCCCACGGCGACCTGCGCCACAACGAGATCACCGTCAGCCACGGCGCCGTGTTCTTCGGCGGATTCGGTAGCGCGGAATACGGCGCCACCGATAACCAACTTCAGGCCGACATCGCCCAATTGCTGGTGACGACCTCGGCGCTGTACGGCGCAGACGAGGCGGTCGCCGCCGCGATCTGCGTGCTCGGCAAAGACACCGTGCTGACGGCATCTCGCCGGCTCACCAAAACCGCTGTGCCCAGACACATCCGGGACTCGGTCAACGACGCCAAGGGCGTCATCTCCCGAAGCCGCGCGGCGGTGATGCGCCAGACCGGCACCGAGAAGATCCAACCCGAAGCGGTCACCCGGTTCAGCCGTAGCCAACTCGTCCAGCTGCTGCTGCTGGGCGCGCTGGTGTACGTCGCGTATCCGTTCATCAGCACGGTGCCGACGTTCTTCAACGCGCTGGGCAAAGCCAATTGGTGGTGGGCGCTGCTGGGTCTGGCGATTTCGGCGTCGACCTATGTCGGGGCCGCGGCCGCGCTGTGGGCGAGCGCCGACGAATCGGTGAATTTCTGGCGGCTGTCAATCGCACAGGTGGCCAACACTTTTGCCGCGACCACGACACCGGCCGGCGTCGGCGGGCTCGCGCTCAGCACCCGGATCCTGCAGAAGAGCGGCCTGAGCACGACGCGGGCCACCACAGCGGTTGCGCTGCAGCAGTCGATGCAGGTCATCATGCACATCGTGTTGCTGATCTTCTTCAGCACCGCCGCAGGCGCGGGAACCGACCTGTCCCACTTCGTTCCGAAGTCGACCATGTTGTACCTGATCGCCGGTGTGGCGCTGGGCATCGTCGGAATCTTCCTGTTGGTGCCCAACTTACGACGCTGGCTGTCGACGTCGGTGACTCCCAGACTCAAGGAGGTCATCACCGACATCATCGAGGTGGCGCGCGAACCCAAGCGGATGTCGTTGATCGTCTTGGGTTGCACGGGAACCACTCTGGGCGCGGCGTTGGCGTTGTGGACCAGCGTCGAGGCCTTCGGCGGCCACGCGACGTTCGTCACCGTCACCGTGGTCACGATGGTCGGCGGAACCCTGGCGTCGGCCGCCCCCACTCCGGGCGGCGTCGGCGCCGTCGAAGCCGCCCTGATCGGTGGGCTGGCCGCCTTCGGCGTCCCCGCCGCCGTCAGCGTGCCGTCGGTGCTGCTTTATCGGGTGCTGACCTGCTGGATACCGGTGTTCATCGGGTGGCCGGTGATGCAGTGGTTGACCCGCAACGACATGGTCTAACGACTGGTGTCGTTGCTCACACTGCGCCGTCAATGACGGGAAATCCCTGTTCGTCAGGTAGGCTCACGAATAACGTTGGCGTCCAGAGATGCTGACACGTCGTGGAATGCTCCGACACTAAATTCCAAGCTTTTTCGCGGCGATCGATTTTGCCCCCCGGCAATCTCGCCACCTTGTGCTGATCGTCTAAGGACGCGGGCACACCCTGATGCCTGAAAGGCACCACACCACAATGACTTCCAATAGTTCGTTCGCTGACCTCGGCGTGCCCGCGCGGCTGATCAGCAACCTGTCCGCGCGCGGGATCACCGACCCATTCCCTATCCAGGTGAGCACCCTGCCCGACACCCTGGCCGGCCTCGACGTGCTCGGCCGCGGTAAGACCGGCAGCGGCAAGACGCTGGCCTTCTCGATCCCGTTGGTCGCCCGCCTCGCGGACGCCAAGCGGCGGCCGGCCCACCCAACCGGCCTGGTGCTGGCACCCACCCGCGAGTTGGTGACACAGATCAGCGCAGCCTTGGAACCGCTGGCCGCCAGCTACGGCCTGAAGGTCACCACGATCTTCGGCGGGGTGTCGCAATCCCGCCAGGAGTCCGCGCTCAGAGCCGGCGCCGACATCGTCGTCGCCTGCCCGGGCCGGCTGGAGGACCTGATGCGCCAACGGCTGATCAGCCTCGACTCCGTCGACATCACCGTGCTCGACGAGGCCGACCACATGGCCGACCTCGGATTCCTGCCGGGCGTCACGCGCATCCTGGCCGCCACGCCGTCGAACGGTCAGCGACTGCTGTTCTCCGCCACCCTGGACAACGGGGTGGACAAGCTGGTCAAACGCTTCCTGCGCAACCACGTCATGCACTCCGTCGACGAGGTCAACTCGCCGGTCGCGGAGATGACCCACCACGTCTTCCACGTCGCCAGCGCCGGCGCTAAGTCGGAGTTGGTGCACCGCTTGGCTTCCGGCACCGGTCGTCGAATTCTGTTCATGCGCACCAAACACCAGGCCCGTAAGCTGGCTCGCCAGCTCACCGACGCCGGGGTGCCGTCAGTTGACCTGCACGGCAACCTCTCTCAGCCGGCCCGCGACCGCAATCTGGCCGCCTTCTCGTCCGGCGAGGCCCGCGTGCTGGTGGCTACCGACATCGCCGCCCGCGGCGTGCACGTCGACGACGTGGAGTTGGTGGTGCACGTGGACCCGCCCGCCGAGCACAAGGCATACCTGCACCGCTCCGGGCGTACCGCCCGCGCCGGCAGCGCCGGCGACGTCGTCACCGTGGTGCTTCCCGAACAGCGCAGAGACACTTCGGCACTCATGCGCAGAGCCGGTATCTCGGTCAGCCCGCAGCAGGTCACCGCGGCGTCGGAGCCGGTTGCGCAGCTGGTCGGCGAGATCGCGCCCTACCAGGCTCCGGCCCCCAAAACCGCACATGTCCAGCCCGCGCAGCACTCCCAGCCGCGACGCCGTCCGAACCGTGGCGGCGAGCGCGCCAAGGCTGCCCGCAGCCAGCAGCGCTCCGGTGGGCGTGGACATCGCGCCGGCACCCGCACTGGGGCCTCGCGCACGTCCTAGCCTTTGTTTCGATTGTTTCAATCGAACGGGCCGTGCTGGTAGGGTGGAGTCATGTCCACTGTCGTCGCCCCGCTGGTTGAACAGGTCGCCGAACGCGCCCGCACCGAACCCGGTTTCGCCGAGGTACTCGACGCCATCCTCGGCGCGCCGACCACGCCGCAGGGAACGCTGGAGCGGGTTGCCGCCCATAGCCTGAACGAAGAACGCCGCAGCGCGTTGGTGCACGA
>DATAZN010000389.1:0-1688 GCA_036272035.1 Mycobacterium sp.
CCTTCGGACTGGTCGTCGGTCGCGAAAGCCGCATGAAATAGCCGACGTTCGTAGAGCAGACCCTCGGTCAGCGTGGACTCATAGGCGCGGTTGACGGCTTCCTTCGCCATCCGGGACGCCGACCGCGACATCTGCGAGATCGTGGTGGCAACGGCCTTGGCCTCGGTCAGCAGGTCGTCGGCGGGGACGACCCGTGCCACCAGGCCGCTGCGCTCGGCTTCGACCGCGTCGATGGTGCGTCCGGTCAGGATCAGGTCCATTGCCTTGGCCTTGCCGATGGCCCGGGTCAGCCGCTGCGAGCCGCCCATACCCGGCAGCACGCCCAGCTTGATCTCCGGCTGACCGAATTTCGCGGTGTCGGCGGCGATCAGCACGTCGCACATCATCGCGAGCTCGCAGCCACCACCGAGCGCGTACCCGGCGACCGCGGCGATCGTCGGCGTCCGCACGGCCGCGAGCTTGGCCCACGGGGCGAAGAAGTCGGCGGCGAAGACGTCGGAGAACGCCAGGTGCGACATCTCCTTGATGTCGGCGCCCGCGGCGAACGCCTTCGCCGAGCCGGTGATGATGATCGCCCCGATGCCGGGGTCGTTGTCGAATTCGGCTGCCGCGGTGGTGACTTCGTCCATCACCTGGCTGTTGAGCGCGTTGAGCGCCTTCGGCCGGTTCAGGGTGATGATGCCGACCCGGTCCTCGCGCTCGACCAGGATGGTTTCGTATTCTTTTTCGGCCATGCCCTGCTTCCTTCTAGAACGTCAGTTCGTCGTCGACGGGTGCGAAGTATGCCTCGACGTCAGCCGCGCTCACCTGAGGTAGCGATGCCGGCGACCACTTCGGGTTGCGGTCTTTGTCGACCAGCTGAGCCCGGATGCCCTCCACCAGATCGTGCGAACGCAGCGACGCGGACGACACCCGATAATCCTGGGCCAGAACATCTTCCAGCGTGTCTAGCTTGGCGGCGCGGCGCACGGCCTCCAGCGTGACCGACACGGCGATGGGGGAGCGGGTCGCGATCAGGTTCGCGGCGTCGCTGGCGGGACCGGCATCATGGCCCCGCAGTGCGGCAACGATATCGGCGACGGTGTCGCCGGCGTAGCAGTGGTCGATCCAATCCCGTTGCGCGGCAAGCTGGCTGGCCGGCGGTTCGACGGCGTGTGTGGCGATGGCCGACTCGACGCCGTCCGCGGCGATAGCTTGGCGCAGCGCATCCAGTTTGTCGTGCGGCACGTAGTGGTCGGCGAAACCCAGAGCGATCGCGTCGGCCCCGGAGAACGGCTCCCCGGTGAGCGCGGCGTGCAGGCCCAGCGATCCCGGTGCGCGCGACAGTAGGTAAGCCCCGCCGACGTCGGGGATGAAGCCGATACCGACCTCGGGCATGGCCATTTTCGACGTCTCGGTCACCACCCGGGTGTTGGCGTGCGCGCCGACGCCGACTCCGCCGCCCATCACGATGCCGTCCATCAGCGCGACGTACTTCTTCGGGAAGCGACCGATCTGACCGTTCATCAGGTATTCGTCGTGCCAGAACCGCCGGGCCTGCGCGCCGTCGGCGCGGGCGCTGTGATAGATCGCCACCACGTCACCGCCGGCGCACAGCCCGCGCTCCCCGGCCCCGGAGAGCACCACCGCGCTGATCGCGTCGTCCTGCTCCCAGGCAGTCAGGACCGCGCGCAAGCCAGAGACCATGC
>DATAZN010000390.1:0-12088 GCA_036272035.1 Mycobacterium sp.
GTGGGGCTGGCGCTGCGCCGCACCCGGCTGCGCACCCGCGCACACGCGCTGACCGCCCGGATCGCGGCCGGTGACGCCCCGCTGGGTCCCGGTGGGGCACTCGTGATCGACAGTGCTGAACCGGCGGTGTACTGCCTGGCCGGGCGCCCGCGCACGGTGGTGATCACCAAGGCCGCCCTGGTCGCGCTCGACGGCGCCCAGCTGGCCGCCGTTCTGGCGCACGAGCAGGCGCACCTGCGTGGGCACCACCATCACCTGCTCGCCCTGACGCAGGCATTGGGCCGGATCCTCTCCGGTCCTCGACTGTTCGTCGATGGCGCGGCCGAGATCGCGCGCCTGTTGGAGATGTGCGCCGATGACGCCGCCGCCCGCCGGCACGGCCGCGACACCGTCGCCGATGCTCTGCTCGCGTTGGCCCTGCCCGGCGGCGGAGCGTCGCGCGCCCCGTCGGTCGCGCTGGCGGCGGCCGGGGTGGGGGTCGCGGCGAGGGTGGAGCGGTTGCTGTTTCCACCGGACCCCGCCCGGGCGCGTATCGCGTTGAGTCTCACTCTGGCCGCCGGGCTGCTCAGTCCACTGATCGCCACGGGCCTGACGGTGTTGGTGCCCATGCTCTGCGGCGGCTGACCGCCAGGCTCATCGCAGCACTTCGGCCCGCTGCCGGTACTCCTCATCGCTGATCTGTCCGCGCGCGTAGCGCTCGTCCAGGATCTGGCGTGCCGACGCTCGCCCGTCGTCGCCGCGCCAACCGCGCAGCAGGACATAGCCAAGCGCTCCCAGTAGGGCGATCCCAATCAACCACGCCGCCGGCCACGCCCACGCCCACGTCGGGCCCCAACCCATCACCGAGCCAAAGCTCCCACACATCTTCGCCATCCCTTCCGGACCCGATCGGATCCGCCCTATCTACTATCTACGTACGAAGATAGTAGATAAGCAAGGATGGGGCCACCGTCACCGGAAACTCACGACGCGGCGACGCGAGTGCTCCTGGGCCCGCGGCGGGCCGACCCGGTCCCCGCGTTGGTCGCGGATTTCGACCCGGCGGGCTCGTTCTCCAGGATCCAGCACACCGCCGAGCTGTCATGCTCGGTGGGTTGGCCGTGCTCGGCCCGCTCCAGCAGCGTCCGCAGGTGCCCTTCGAGCAGGGTCAATTCAGCGAGCTGGCTATGCACCTGCTCGAGGCGGGCTTCCAGGACGTCGCGCACGTGCCCGCAGGGCTGATCACCTGCGTCGTGGACGGCGAGGATCTGGCGCACTTGGGCCAGCGTCAACCCGGCTGCCTGGCCGCGGTGGATGAACCGCAGCCGCTCAACCACCTCCGGGTCGTAGTCGCGGTACCCGGACGAGGTGCGCGCCGGCGCGGGCAGCAGGCCAGCCTCTTCGTAGAACCGAATGGTCTTGGCGGTCACTCCAGTGACGTCGGCGACATCCCCGATCTTCATGTCCGGCCTCCCTTGACCTTCCAGTGCACTGGAAGCGTAACAGTGGGCTCGTCGCCCCGTCCCGAAGTTCGTGGCGGCGGTGGACGGTCCAGACCAACTGGCCAGGACCGTGACGGAGTCTGTTGTGGAGGTGTCGTGGTGGGTACGGCGACGATCTCGGTTCCGGAGATCAGCTGCTCGGCATGCAAGGACTCGATCGAAGGGGCGCTGCGCCCGCTCGCAGGGGTGCGCGAGGCGGTGGTGGACATCGCGACCAAGCAGGTACGGGTCGGCTTCGACGAGGCGCTCCTCGGCCGTGAAGAGCTGGTCACCGCGATCGAGGCGCAAGGATTCGACGTAGCGGGCGAGGGCTGAGTGATGGCCACTCCGACAACGAACTCGACAACAAGCCCGTCGAGCCTGGACTTCGCCGTCTCGGGGATGACCTGCGGGTCCTGTGCCTCCCGGGTGCAACGCACCCTGGGCAAGCAACCGGCCGTCGCGCGAGCCGAGGTCAACTTCGCGACCAAAACCGCCCATGTGGACCTCACCGGCGGCGAAGGCACACCCGAGGTGATCGATTCCTTGGTCGCCGCCGTGGGCAAGGCGGGCTATCGACTGCGCCCGGCCACCTCCGGCGCATCTAGGGGTATCGCCGCGCCGGCCACGCCCGAGAGTCCCGCGCCCGCGGCAGAGCCCGAGCCGCCGGACGAGGAGGCCGAGGCACAGCGATCGTGGGGTTGGCGGGTACCGATCGCATGGCCACTGGGCCTGGCCATCATGGTGCTGGTCTACCTGCCAGCGGCAACCGTCGCCCCGTGGGGGACCTGGGCGCAGTTGGCCCTGGCTACCCCCGCCCAGTTCGTCATCGGCTGGCCGTTCCTACGTGAGGCGGCACGGCGCGCGGTGCGGCTCTCCGCCAACATGGACACCCTCGTCGCCCTGGGCACCCTGGCCGCCTACACCTTCTCGGCCACCCAGCTCACCCGCCCGGGCGGGCACCTCTACTTCGAGACCTCCGCCTTGCTGATCGCGTTCCTGGTGTTGGGCCGCTATCTGGAGGCACGGGCCAAGCGCCGCGCCGGCACCGCCATTCGCGCATTGCTGGAGCTGGGCGCCAAACAGGCCCGGGTGATCCGCGACGGGGACGAAGTCATGATCTCCGCCGAGCAAGTCCTGGTCGGGGATGTGCTGCGAGTGCGGCCCGGGGAAAAGATCCCCACCGACGGCGAGGTCATCGGAGGCACCTCCGCCGTGGACGAGTCCATGCTCACCGGAGAGTCGGTGCCGGTGGACAAGCGGATCGGCGACCAGGTCGCCGGCGCGACGATCAACACCAGCGGCTCGCTCACGGTGCGCGCCACCGCCGTCGGCACCGACACCGCGCTGGCCCAGATCGCGGCACTGGTCACCGCCGCGCAGGCCGGCAAGGGCCAGGCACACCGCCTGGCCGACCGGATCTCAGCGGTGTTCGTCCCCACCGTGCTCGGCCTGGCGATCGCCACCTTCCTCGGCTGGTGGCTGCTGGGCGGCAACGCGACCCAAGGAGTGATCGCGGCCGTAGCGGTGCTGATCGTGGCCTGCCCCTGCTCGGTAGCGCTGGCCACCCCGATGGCGATCGTGGCCGGCACCGGACGCGGCGCCGCCCTCGGCATCCTGATCAAGGGCGTTCAAGTGCTGGAGCGCACCCGCACGATCACCACAGTGGTATTCGACAAGACCGGCACACTCACCCGGGGCCAGATGTCCCTGACCGACGTCGTCGTGGGCGTCGACACGGACCGCACCGAGGTACTACGCCTGGCCGGAGCACTCGAAGCGCTCAGCGAACACCCGATCGGCGCGGCCATCGCCACCGCCGCCCGCGACGCCGACATCCGGCTGCCCGCGGTGGAGGAGTTCGCAGCACTGACCGGGCACGGCGTGCGCGGACAGGTCGCCGGCCAACAGGTCTGGGTCGGGCGGCGCGCCCTGCTCGCCGAAGCCGACCTGAGCCTCTCGCCAACCCTGGCCGAGGCCGCCGACCGCCTGGAAGACCAGGGCCACACCGTGGTCTACGCCGGCTGGACCGGACAGGTACGCGGGGTGCTTGCCGTCGCCGACACGCTCAAGGACGGCGCCGCGGAAGCCATCGCCGAGCTGCACCGGATGGGCCTGAAGGTCGCCATGATCACCGGCGACAACCGCCGGGCCGCCGCCGCGATCGCCGCCCGGGTCGGCATCGACACCGTGCTCGCCGAGGTGCTGCCCGCCGACAAACAAGCCGAAATCACCAGACTGCAAAGCGCCGGCGAGGTAGTCGCCATGGTCGGAGACGGAGTCAACGACGCCCCGGCCCTCGTGGCCGCAGATCTAGGCATAGCGATCGGGACCGGCACGGACGTCGCTATCGAATCCTCCGACCTGACCCTGCTGCGCGGCGATCTCGCCGGGGTGCCCACCGCGATCCGCCTCGCCCGACGCACCTATCGCACGATCTGGCAGAACCTCGGCTGGGCGTTCGTCTACAACCTCGCCCTCGTTCCACTGGCCGCCGCCGCACTGCTGAACCCGATCATCGCCGGCGCCGCCATGGGCTTCTCCTCAGTCAGCGTGGTAACCAACTCGCTGCGCCTGCTGCGCTTCCGCGACCGCCAACCCACCACCACCAAGCCAGCCGCGCCGGCGCCGGCGCCGGCGGCAAAGCCGACACCCAAGTCGGCGGACCACACCGCCTCACAGCGGTACGTCCGAGTGCATCTGCACGGGGGTGGGTGGCTGGACGGCTACCAACACAGCTCCCACAGCACCGACCGCCGAGTACTGCTGCTCGACGTCGTAGCCGCGCACGGCGCCGGTGGCATCCCCAGGCCATCCCGGCCCATGGACTCCTTCATCCCCGTCCGCGACGTCGAACGCATCGACGAGCTGGCCAACCCGAAGAACCCCGGAGCCTGACCATGCCCGTACTCCCCGAGAACATCACCGCCGGCACACTGCATCGTCGTTGGCGTGGCTACCACCCCAAACAGGTAGAAGCACTACTGGCCGACGTGCGGACCGACTACGCGGCATCCATCGACCGCATCGCCGCGCTCGCCGACGAGGGCGAGCACTACCGCACCGGACAGGAACAACTGCGCGCCCGGCTGACCGAGGTCGCCGACTCCGCGCGAGGCGCCGCCGAGCAAGCCCGCCGCCAAGGCGAAGCCGAGGCCGACGCAATCCGAGCCAGAGCCGAACGCGTCGCCACCGCGATCATCAGCCAGGCCGAACAGGCCGCCGAGGCAGGCACCCGTCACACCCAGGCGCTCCGCGCGACCGCCGAACAAGATGCCGAAACCGCCCGACGCCGCCTCGCTGAGGCCGACCGGCGCGCTCAACAACTCGAAGACGCCGCGCGAGCCCGCTGGGACGCACTACGCGAACAGACCGAAAAACGCTTCGAACACCTACAACTGGCCGAACGCCGCTTCGCCGAACGAATCCTGCACGTCGAAGAAGTACTCGCCGCACTACGCACCGACATCCTGCCCGGCCGCCTCGACATCCGATCCGACAACGAACCGCCCTCAGGTCACGAACCACATCGTCGAACACCCCACACCTCCGCAAACGGTGCGTGAGGTTTCTCCGCCGGGGTGCGCCACATCGGCCACAGTGGCGGGCCGCCGGCCACGCTGATCGGCGAAGCTCTGGGTTACCACGCCTCGTCCACGACGAACTGACCCTCGTCAAGATCGCTCCAGCCGATTAGGTCGGTCGGTGGTTTGACCGCGCTAATCGGCGGGACGAGACTTTTCGGCTCTCCCGGTCGAGAGGAGGCCAGCTCATGGCCTGGTCCATCCGTGGTCGCTACTTCGAAAACTGTTCCTGCGACATGCCGTGCCCGTGCACTGTCTCCTTTGACGCCGGCGCTGACACCGAACGCTGCAACGACGTGCCGATCTTCCATGTCGACAGGGTCAGCCAGGAGAGCCGGTCAGCTCCCGGGGTCGCTGCGCTCGTGCCAGGCAACCGGCACCAGCCGCGGAAGGCGGGGTCAATCAGCCTCACACCGGTGTGCCGCTGAGCAGCTTCCAGGCGCAGCGTCAGGTAGGTGGCCGCGACGTCGGATGCCCACTCCGCCGGTAACAACGGCCCGTCCTGCCCAGCCGCGCCAGCGCTTGGGCGTACTCCCGGACCGGCACCTCGGCCCCCCACGCAGTGAGCATCGTGCGAACCCCCCGGCCACGAACACCCGGGCGGGGGCCATCACATCCGGGACCGGTCGGCCCAACAGCACCGCGGCCGTGGCCCGCGCCGTGGCCTCGATGTCCTAGAGCAGCCGCAGCCGCCTGGCCGTGGCCGCGGTCAGTTCCGCCGTCTCGCTCCCTCCTGGCTCCGAATCGGGTACGGCCGTGGCCGGAAGTGGCTCGTCGACATCGACCGGAACGCGGCACACCGCCTGCACGCCGGTCGGCAGGACGGCGCCGCCGTCGGTCGCGCGATACCGGGCTTGTCGAGCCGTGAACGGGCTCCGGGCTCAGGGCCCCCGAGTGTTGACATCCAGTCAGCCACCCACATATGTTGAAAATGTAGATATTCGAAATATCTGACTTTGCCCAGGAGGAACAGCGATGGACGCGATCGTCGAAGTAACCGGTGGCAAGGTGCGCGGTCGCACCGTCGACGGCGTGAGCGCCTACCTCGGGATTCCATACGCGGCCACGCCCGTAGGTGCTGCCCGGTTCCAAGCGCCGCGGCCTGTGACGGCTTGGCACGACGTCCGCGACGCGACGCAGCTCGGCGGTACGTGCCTGCAGGCGCCGTACGCGGCGGTGGTGGAGACGATCCTCGGCAACTACATCGTTGCCGGCGACGACTGCCTCAACGTGAACGTGTGGACGCCCGAGTCCGGCGCAACCGACCTGCCGGTGATGGTGTGGATCCACGGCGGCGGGTTCGATCGCGGCTCGAACGCGGCGCCGATGTACGACGGGACGGCATTCGCCCGCGACGGCGTAGTGCTCGTGTCGGTGAACTACCGTCTCGGCGTCGAGGGCTTCGCGGTCCTGGACGGCGCTCCGGCCAACCGCGGGCTCCTGGACCAGCTGCAGGCGCTGGCCTGGGTGCGCGACAACGTCGAAACCTTCGGCGGCAACCCGCACAACGTCACGATCTTCGGCGAGTCGGCCGGAGCGATGAGTATCGCGTCGCTGCTCGCGTCGCCCCTGTCCGACGGGTTGTTCGCCAAGGCCATCCTGCAGAGCGGAAATGCCGCCGTGTGCGCCACCGTCGAGGACGCGCGGAAGGTCAGCGCCGATATGGCGGCGAGGCTCGGTGTCGAGGCCACGGCGGATGCGTTCGCGGCGGTCGAACCGACAGCGCTGATCGCCGCGCAGGAGGCGTTCATCGCCGACTTCCAGCAGGCGCCCGACCCGGCCCGCTGGGGACGCACGATCGTCGCGGCCGGCTTCGGCGTGCTCCCGCTGATTCCGGTCATCGACGGCACGGTCGTGACCGGTCCGGCCATCGATGCGATTGCCGCCGATGCCGCACAGAGCATCCCGGTCCTGGCCGGGACGATGACAGAGGAGTTCCGACTCTTCACCGTCCCGGCCGGCCTCGACGCGGTCATCACCGCGAGCGTGTTGCCGGCTCTGCTCGCGTCTCGTGGCCTCGCCGCATCGACCGCGGACGTGTTTGCGCAGAACCGTCCACATGCAACCGCGTGCGATCTCTACGCATTGATCATCACCGACCTGTTCTTCCGGAGTTCGACGGTCGACCTCGCGCTAGCCCAGACCGCGACCGACGCTCCAGCGTTCGTCTACGAGTTCGACTGGGGCACCCCCGTGCTCGGCCTGGGCGCGTGCCACGGGCTCGAGATCCCCTTCGTCTTCGACACTCTGCGGGCCGCACAGGGGCTCGTCGGCGCCGCCCCGCCGCAGCGGCTCGCCGACGAGATGCACGCCGCGTGGATCGCCTTCGCCGCAACCGGCGATCCCGGCTGGCCGGCCTACGAACCCGACACCCGCGTGGTGATGTCCTTCGCCGACCCCGCGTCATCGGTGGTCAAGGGATCCGCGGTCCGCCGAGCTGGCCGCGGTCCGCACGCCATGAGCGCACAACCGCATTATGACGTCGTCGTGGTCGGCGCCGGGTTCGCCGGAATCGGCGCAGCGATCAAGCTCGACGAGGCAGGCTTCAAGAACTTCATCGTGCTCGAGGAAGGCGATGGGATCGGCGGGGCCTGGCACTGGAACACCTACCCCGGTGTTGCCGTCGACATCCCGTCCTTCAGCTACCAGTTCTCCTTCGCCCAGCGCAGCGACTGGTCGCGCATCTACGCGCCCGGCAACGAGTTGAAAGCGTATGCCGAGGACCTCGTCGACGGATACGGCCTGCGCTCACGCATCAAGCTCAACGCCCGGGTCGTCGGGCAGGAGTTCGACGAAGCGGCACACACGTGGCGGGTCGTCACCGAGGCGGGTGAGGAGTTCACGTCCCGCTACGTCATCGACGCGACCGGTGTGATCACCCAGCCCAAGATCCCCGACATCAAGGGCCTCGGCGACTTCGCCGGTCCAGCCATCCACACCGCCCGGTGGGATCACCGCGTGGACCTCACGGGCAAGCGCGTCGCGGTCATCGGCACCGGCGCGTCGTCAGTGCAGGTCGTTCCGGCGATCGCCTCCGAGGTCGACCACGTCATCGTGTTCCAGCGGACACCCGTCTGGTGCCTGCCCAAGGCCGATGTCGCTATCACCGGCAAGGCGCGATTCGCGGTGCAACGGATCCCCGGAGCCCGCCGCATCGGCCGCCTGCTGGCGCTCCTGTTGGGCGAGACGCTGTTGGTGCTCGCCGTGCACTACGCCGGCAAGTTCCCGCGCGTCAGCAGAAAGGTCGAGGAACTGGCCCGCAAGAACATGGGCCAGGCCAACGACCCCGACGTGCGAGCCAAACTGACGCCCGACTACACCATCGGCTGCAAGCGCCACACCGCCTCGAGCGAATATCCCGCGATCTTCAACCGCGACAACGTGCATCTCGAAACCAAGCCGATCGACACCGTCAAACCCGGCGGCATTCACCTGGCCGACGGCACCAAGCACGAGGTCGACATCATCATCCTGGCCACCGGCTTCAAGGGCTTCGAAAAGGGCAACATGCCCCCGTTCCCGGTACTCGGCGTCGACGGCACCGACCTCACCGACTGGTGGGACGAGAACCGCTACCAGGCCTATCAGGGCGTCAGTATCCCCACATTCCCGAACTACTTCATGACCTTCGGTCCGTACGGGTACAACGGCGCGTCCTACTTCCACTTCATCGAGACCCAGATGCGCCACATCCCGCGTTGCCTCAAACACGCCAGGAAGACCCAGACGACACGGGTCGAGGTCACCCGTACGGCGAACGAGCGGTACTTCGCGTCGGTGCTCAAACGGCGACGCAATCAGGTGTTCTTCACCGGCAACTGCGCAACCTCCAACAGCCACTACTTCGACAAGCACGGCGACGTCCCCTTCCGACCGAGCACCAGCATCGAGACCCTGGTGCGCAGTGCGACGTTCCGCCTGAACGCCTACAGTTTCACCAAGTGAAGGCAGGCACCCGCGCACAGAGCCAGCAGCGCACCCGGATTCTGCTCGTCGACGCCGCGACCACCCTGTTCCTCCGCGACGGGTTCAGGGCCACCTCGCTCGAACAGATCGGAGACGAAGCAGGCTTCACGCGCGGAGCGGTGTACTCCAACTTCGACAGCAAGACCGCCATCGGCCTCGCGGTCATCGACGGCATGTATGACCGGGTCGCGCAGCAACTCGAAGCGGCCGTGACAGCAGTACCGGACGGCGACGCCTGGTTCGACCAGCTTGCGGCCGTCGCCGACAAGACGATCCGCGATCCGGCCTGGACCCGCCTCGAGATCGAAGTCGGTGCCGCGGCCACGAACGACGACGCTTACCGTGCCGCGACCGCCGCGCGATACGCCCGGCTACGCGCCTTCTGGGCCCGCCTCCTCGAGCAGCAGTTCGGTTCGACCCTGCTCGATCCCGAAGCACTCGCCGGAATCCTGCTCGCCTTCGCACTCGGTGCCGGCGTGCAGCGTGCAGCTGATCCGACACTCACGGTCTCAAGCTGGGTCACGCAACTCCGCGCGCTCATTCCTCGATCCTGACCCGGGCGCCTGGCTGCGGCGCAGCTGCATCGGACAGTCGAGGAGACCCGGCGAGCGCTCGCTAGCGTGTGGAGTCCTTCAATGCTGCCGTGTAAGCCGGGCCCAGGCTGAGGATCTGCTCGGCGTCGACCTCGGTACCGCGAGCATCGATGGCCATAACCACGCCCGCGAAGCTGGCGGCGGAGATGGCCCGCACCCTCGTCCACGAACTCGACCTCAACCTCGCGGCCGCCGAGCAACCGGAGGCCCGCCGAGCACCAGCGCCCGGTCAGCCCACCCAGGGCCGTCGTACCCCGACACCGCGCGGACGCAGCGGCGGTGGCGCGCAAGCCTGGTCGGCCCGACCAGAGCGGTCCGAGCCTGGCACCGGTGCTCAAGCCCAACGAGCCGCAGACACTGCTCGGCTCAACTGACCCGATGGCCGCTTTGGCGGCGAAGTACCGCGCCCCAGGCCCGGCGAACCAAGGCGGGTCGACCTCCTGCGGTACGGGTGGATGCCCGCCGCTGCTACCCGCCGTCCCCCGCACCGGGCGCCCCGGCCGGTCCAACGCCGGCGGCGGCACGGGCACAGCGGGCGTCCCCGGCGGAGCGGGACCCGCAAGACTGGCCGGCACCGGTGCGCCGACCAACCCCGACGGGACCCCTTTGCAGGGGGCGTCCCCCACAAACGGCAATCGCGAGGTTGGACTATTGGCCAGCCGCTCGAGGTTCGTTCGCCAGCGTCTCCTGGCTGGCCGCCCAAGACGCCAGCAGTGCCAGGCCGTCGGCGGCCGGTGTGCCTGCGGGTGCGGTGTAGACGTTCAGGAGCAGGCCGGGTTCGGCAGGCATCTCCATCGACTCGACGTCCAGGTCGAGCTGGCCCACTACCGGATGGTGCACCCGCTTGCGTCCGGACCGGTGGAGCCGAACGTCCTGAGATGCCCACCGCTGCCGAAATAGTTCACTGCGTGTTGATAATTCACCGACTAGGGCGATGAGTTCCTCGTCCTGCGGGTTGCGACCAGCTTCCATGCGTAGCTTCGCGGCCACATCGCAGGCGATTCGGTCATAGTCGACGAAGAACGTTTTTGCCGCTTCGGGATCTAGATACACGAACCGCGCGGTGTTCGCCGGCCGTCGTGTGTCGGCCAGCACCGGTGAATACAGCGCGCGGGCAAGTTGATTCATGGCCAGCACGTCGTAACGGCCGTTGCAAATCCAAGCCGGCGCATCGATGATGGCGTCGAGCACCTGCTGCAACGCCGGGCGCACCGTCACGGCGGGCTTACCGCGCCGGGGACCTCTGGGCGCCCTGGACTGCCGCGCGAGGTGGAATAGATGCTCACGCTCCGCCTCGTCTAGTCGTAAGGCAGATGCCAAGGCCTCCAGCACACCGTCGGACGCGCCGGCCAGGCGGCCGCGCTCCATGCGGACGTAGTACTCGACCGACACCCCTGCGAGTAGCGCTACCTCCCCGCGACGCAGACCTTTGACCCGGCGGTTGCCGCCGTAGGTGGACAGGCCCGCGAGCTCTGGCGCGATGCGGGCGCGACGCGAACTCAGAAATTCCCGGATCTCGGTACGCGTATCCATCATGGTAGGACCCGGCCCGGCTCGCGAGGAACACGGCGGTGCCCGCCATGTCGTCGTCACGGCCGAGTCGGCGCAACGGGGCCGACGCCGCGATCCTGTCGCCGACCGCATCGAGAGTGTCCGCCATCATCTGCGATGGGAAAGGACCCGGTGCCACCGCGTTCACCGTAATGTGCTGCGGACCCAATTCCCTCGCAAGCACTCTGGTGAGTTGATGCAACGCCGCTTTGCTACTGGCGTACGAATAATTGGGCGACTGGGCAACGTGAATGGCGGCAATGCTGCCAATATTGATAATTCGCGCGGGATCGTCCGCGTTACCCGCGCTGCGAAGTGCGGGTAGTAGCGCCTGCATCAGCCAGAACGGCGACTTCAGATTGAGGTCGAGGACCGTGTCCCAGGCCATGTCTGGGAACGTGGCCAACGGCTCGCGCCACATCGCTCCCGCGTTGTTGACGAGGATGTCGAGGCGCTCAGAGTCGGCCGTGACCAGGTCAGCGATCCGCCGACACTCATCGTGTTCGGACAGGTCGGCAGGGATAGCCTGCACGTCGCCAAACTCGGACAGTTGCCGCTGCGCCTCTGCACACGCGTCTGCTTTTCGGGAGCTGATGATGACACGGGCGCCCGCCCGGAGAAGCCCGCGCGCGATCATCAAACCGATTCCCCTCGTCCCACCGGTGACGAGGGCGTACTTCCCGGTCAGATCGAACAGGCCTGCATGCGACGTAAATTGACTGTCCGCCATTGATTACCTTCCGCCGTCTGTCGTGTAGCGAGAATTCGTCGATACAACTGGCACTCGAAAGAGACTAGTGCGGTGCGTCGTAAGTCGCTTGACAGTTCGTTGCGGGACACTGCGGTATGCGTGCGGCGGCGTTGGGACTGCGGGATGGGGATCGTGAGCGCTTGGAGGCTTGGGGGCGCTCGTCGACGATCCAGGCGGGATTGG
>DATAZN010000391.1:0-9439 GCA_036272035.1 Mycobacterium sp.
CCACCGGGGCCGCCACCGAAGCCGGGGCTGCCACCACCAAAGCCCGGGTTCCCACCACCGAACCCGCCAGGCGGACCGCCGAACCCACCGGGGCCACCAGAGCCAGGGTTCCCACCACCAAAGCCGCCAGGCGGACCGCCGAACCCACCGGGGTTTCCTCCACCGAACCCGCCAGGAGGGCCGCCGAATCCACCAGGTCCACCACCACCGACGCCGGGGTTCCCGCCACCAAAGCGGCCAGGCGGACCACCGCCAAAGCCGGGGTTCCCACCGCCGAATCCGCCAGGCGGGCCGCCGAACCCACCAGGTCCACCACCAAAGCCGGGGTTCCCGCCGTCGGGACCGTGCGGCCCCTCCCCGGGAGCCGGCATGTGCCCCGGCAGACCCGGGCCACCCTGGACCGGCAGCGGGATTGGCAAATGAATCGGCGGCTGTACCGGTACACCGACCGGTGGCTGCGGCGACGGGAGGTGCACCGGCTGCGGCAGGTGAAGGGGCGGCGCCGGCGACGGTACGCGGACCGGCACGGGCAACGGAGCGGCGTGCACCGGCAACGGTGCGCGGACCGGAATCGGTAGCGGGAGCGGAACAATCACCGGCGCAGGAGCCACGACGGGTACCGGCGGAGCCGCAGGAAGAGGAATCGGCGGCGCGGCCGGCACCGGTGCGGGCACCGCGGGCCGCGGAGCCGGAATCGGCGCGTTGATGGGCGCGGGCGCGATCGCCGGGGCGATCAAGTGGTTGGCCTCCGGCACCTGGACGTTTGCCGGAGCCGCAGCAGGGGCCGGTGCCTGGATGATGAGGTTCTGCAGCGGCCGGGGCAGCAAGGCGACACTCGGCCGAATCCCGAGCGCCAGTGCAACTTCCAGCGACAGTGCAGCGGCCACAAACACAACCGCGAGAATGCTTCCGACAAGAACGAGGGGTCTGCGCTCGGGCTCGTGGTCGAGATGCTCCTCGATGATCACATCCTGAGCGACAGTGTGGACCTCAGCCTCTTCATCCGGAACGGCGCTGTAGGCCAGATCCTCTTCACCCAACTCGGTACCGAACGGAACATCCGGTGCTGCAAGGTATCCCGGGGACACCGCAAAGGGATCGACCGCCCCGGTACCCGGGTCTTGCGCATACGCGAGGGCCGCGGTGGACGAGGCAAACAACGGCGCGTTGGCCGACGCCAGCGCCGCGCCCCAAGCCAGCGCGGTCTCCGGTTCCTCGGCCGCAGTAACAGGGAGCGCGGTCAGCGTCTCCAGTTGCGGCTTGATCGCAGCGACGTCCACGCCGGTACCGACAATGAACACGCTCTGCGGCCGGGTCTCCAGCTCGTCCAAACCCGCCAGCATGCCGGCCAACTCCGCGACGCTGTCGCCCGGAATCAGCTCCTTGTGAACGTCGCTGATGGCGCCGTCCGCGGAGTCGACGACGGCCAGCGTCGCGGTGTCGCGCTCGAGGAAAAGTAAGGCGGTGTGGTGGTCGCCGACGGTGTTGCCGACCGTCTGGGCCAGTGCAGCCGCGGCCATGAACGCCGACACCAGCATGACGTTTTCGATCTTGCGGGTGGCCAGAGCCTCGTGCAAACCGGCGGCATCGACCGGATCAGTCCAGGTGACGCCCGTCGACGTCAGCGCATGGCCGGCCTCGGTGGCGCCTTCGCGGGTGCCCAGGATCGCCGAGATCACCTGATCGGCCGCGCTCAGCGTTGCCGCAGCGTCGTCGTCGGCGATGTCGAACTTGTTGTCTTCAATGGTGACGCCGTCAGCGTTTTCGCCTTCGACGAGCAGCATTCGGACCGATGTGGGTGCCATCGACACCCCGAGCACGATATCCATCGCGCCTCCAGGAACCATTCGTAGCGCGCCACGGTTTTAGGCGGAGGGAACACCGCGTCCGGCGCTACATATGAATAGTCGCCATAGAAGCTGTGCTGTACTACAGGTGAACTTAAGTGGACCTTATGAAATTCAGATACGAACGCGACGGTGTTGGTCCACGTTGGCCCTGGTATTTCGACCCGACGCTCGCACTTCCGTAAGGATGCTCCGCCGGGCTGGTCAGCCGCAGGATGCACAGCTGGCCGATTTTCATACCTGGCCACAGCGTGATCGGCAGGTTGGCGACGTTGGAGAGTTCCAAGGTGATGTGACCGCTGAAGCCGGGATCGATGAAGCCGGCAGTCGAATGGGTGAGCAGGCCCAGGCGCCCCAGCGACGATTTGCCCTCCAGCCGGCCCGCTAAATCCTCGGGCAGCGTGCACGTCTCCAACGTGGAGCCGAGCACGAACTCGCCGGGATGCAACACAAACGGCTCGCCCTCAGCCGGTTCCACCAAGCTGGTCAGCTCATCCTGTTGCCGCGCGGGATCGATGTGGGTGTAGCGCGTGTTGTTGAAAACCCGAAACAAAGTGTCGAGTCGAACGTCGACGCTTGACGGCTGTACCAATGCGTCATCGAAGGGATCAATTCCCAACCGCCCAGCGGCGATTTCAGCTCTGAGGTCGCGATCGGAGAGAAGCACGCGACGAGCGTAGCCGCTCCCATACCGCCGCCGATGCCGATGATCGACGCGATGCCGGGTGCTAGCCTTCCCAAGCAACATCGCCGATGTAGTTCAATGGCAGAACATCAGCTTCCCAAGCTGAATACGCGGGTTCGATTCCCGTCATCGGCTCCACGAAACACCGGTTCAGCGGCAGATAAGCCAACCAAACCCAGACATTGAATCGGATGTTTGACCGTAGACGCACGAAACGAACGGCGGCATCTTTAACGCCGGCGGTCGAACTGACAAGGATGATCGATCCATCTCAAGCACCGAGCTCCTAGTCGGGCGGCTCGTTTTCCGAGACGCGGGTAGGAGCGGCTTCCCGGTCGCTGGGTTTGCCGGGAACGCCTTCCGCTTCGCGTTCGTGGGCAACCTTCTCATCGAGATCATCGACGATGCTCTCGAGCTCCTTAGCCCGACCCAGCGGGTCTTCTTTTTCGGGTTCCGTCATATCACTTCCATTGGCTTCAGAGCATTGTGCCAGTGGCTCCCCGTCGACGCGCGCCCACGGCTATCCATAGAGCCGCACCACCACGGTGCTCAGCTCAGCGTGGCGGATGCGGCTTCCGCGACGACGTCCATCACCTCGCGGCGTTTCCGCCACACCCGGAGCTGCCGCATCGCCCCGTTGCCCTGCGTACCGATGCGGTCGAGTTCCTCCACGACGCAGTCGTATTCACCGAGTGCGTCTAGGGCTGGGCGCACCCGTCGTACCAGCGAGCTCAACTGCTCACGCGCCGGCACCGATCCGCGACCGTAGCTCAAATCGAGTGTACGACCGGACAATCCGTCATGGGCGGCCTTCCAGTACGCCGCCCGCAACGCACCCGGCGGGAGGCGTCCGAGGTCATCGCCCTGCACAGGCGCCTCGAGTGCCGTCATCACCGCGGCCCTGATCAGGGTGGCCAATAGCACTGTTTCGGCGACCGTGGCCGGTACATCGGCCACTCGGACCTCGACCGTTGGGAAGTTCGCCGATGGGCGCACATCCCAATAGTTCATCTTCTGATCCAGGATCACTTCGGTGTCGACCAGCATGCGGACCGTGCGGTCGTACTCTTCGGGAGACGCGAAGAACGGCGGCGCGCCGGCGGCCGGCCAGCGTCTCCACAGGATGCTGCGCCAACTCGCGTGCCCGGTGTCGGCGTTACGGTACAGCGCCGAATTTGCCGACAGCGCAAGCAAAGACGGCAACCAGGGTCGTAGCCAATTGCTGACCCGGATGGCGGCCACCCGATCGGGTACTTGCACGTGCACGTGACATCCGCAGATCCCTTGCTCGTGCGCGATCATTCCGAACTCCGCACCGATTCGCCGGTACCGCTCGGTGCCGCTGACCGGGAACTCGTGCGGCGTCACCGGCGGGAGCCCGAGAGCCAGAAGTTGAACCCCGGCCGCCTCGGCCGCTTCGACCGCTGTGCGCCGCAGCCGGGTGAGTTCTTCGCCGAGTTCTGCGCTGGTAGCTGCCACGCTGGAGGTGGTCTCGACCTGGCAGCCGCTTAGTTCCAGCTGCAGTGTGATGCCGCGGCGCTCGGCCTCTGCGGCCACCGCCGCATTATGCGGGGCCGGTTCGCCGGTCCGCGGGTCGACGAGGAGGAACTCCTCCTCCACACCGACAGTGGGAAGTTCGCTCATCCAGCCTCCGGGCGTGCAGCTCGCAATTTCATTATCGTTGCACGCTGCGCGGCGTCGAGGCGGGAGAGCCGCCGGTATGTGCGATCCGCGCGGTGAACTCACTACGCATCTCACGTAAAACGATTTTGGCCCAATGCATTTGAGGGATTGAGCAGATAGCGGACGATCTTGACCGCGTGCGCCGGAGACTAGACGCGACCGGGTGGCCTGCCGACCCAACTACATGACGGCGACCTCGATTGCCTGCAAGCGAACGGCCACTCGGCAAACAACAACAAAAACGACAACCGCGACGACATTTACAGGCATCGGTGAGTGGGCGGCATGGGTTACGGGTAAAGCGTCTATATGACTGAAACGCGCGCTCCGGCGGTGCTCTTCGACGTCGACGGAACGCTGGTCGATTCGAATTATCTCCACGTGTACGCCTGGCAGCGAGCTTTCGCGGAGCAGGAACTATCCGTTGACGCCTGGCGCATCCATCGCAGCATCGGGATGGACGGCTCCGCCTTGGTCCATGAGTTATCGGGCGGCGCCGCCGATGACGTCCAACAGCGGCTCAAAGAGCTGCATGGGCAGCACTACCGCGACACCGCGAAGTTGTTGCGGCCACTACCCGGTGCGCAACTCCTGCTCCGCCGAGTGGCCGAGCTCGGGCTGCAGGTGGTGCTGGCGACCTCGGCACCCGAAGACGAACTAGCGATGCTGCGCGATGTGCTTGACTGCGATGACGTGGTGTCTGAGGTCACCACATCACGCGATGTCGACATTGCAAAACCACAGCCAGACATCATCCAGGTAGCGCTCGACCGAGCGGGCGTCACAGCGGAGAAGGCCGTATTCATCGGGGACGCGGTCTGGGACGTCGAGGCGTGTTTACGGGCGAACGTGCCGTGCATCGGCGTGCTTACCGGCGGGGCTGGGCGTGCAGAGCTGCGAGAAGCCGGTGCCACCGCTGTATTCGAGGACCCCCGTGAGCTGTTGGAGCGCCTCGCCGAAACCCGCCTGGCCGGACTGGCCGGCTGAGACCGCCCTGCGCCGGATCGGCGAACAGGATGAACGGCCCTTGCCGGGCTGGTTTGAAATCCCCGCGTTTGGATAGGCCCTATGGAGTAGTCGAAGACGCGGCTACCACTTTCTGGATCACAGGAACGTAGCGGAAGGGGTATTGACGTGATGTTCTCCAAGATCGCATTGAAGACGACGGCAGCTGCTGCTGGTATTGCGACGGCAGGAATCCTAACGGCAACGCCCGCGTTGGCGGACCCCCAAGCCGTCGCGTTCGGCCAATCGGCAGAGGTTCCGGGGGCAGCTGGCTCTGGGGCCATCGACTACACCGTGAGTGACTTGCAGCCCAGCGGTCACAACGACGGCGTGTGGTACTCCGATGTAACGGCCAAAGGTGTAAGCGGCTCCCCGACTCCGAACATTGCCGACTTCAACGCGCGGGCCGTCAACAGCTCGACCTATGCCGTTATGAAGGGGAACGAGACAGACGGCCTTCCTAACCAACCACTCGCGCCGGGCGCCCAAACAACCGGAAGGCTTTACTTCGACGTTAAAGGGGGCACAGGGCCCGATAGCGTCGTTTACCGGGAGGCCGGCGGCACCGACAAGGTCGTCTGGAAGAGCTAACCGTCTTGTCTCAGCCGCCCTTCCGATCGCGACTCATAGTGATGCCGAGTTGGCTCGGCTAAAAACGAAGCGGGCGATGCGAGATTCAATTGTCTACGGGCTCGGTCGAACTCGCTTCTCGCGCGACATCAGGGTCGCGTGTACACGCAAGCAAAACCGCCTAACGGGTGGTTCGCTTATCCCGCAGATAGTTTTGCGGGATAAGTGCCGCGCGGGCCGAGCGCCCCACGATTGCGCCGTGGGGACCAAAGGGGCGCAATCGTAAGGGAAAAGTGGTTTTGGCCTTAACGGCCGCCGCCGGCACCGCCGCCGCGCCCGCCACCGGCGCCGCCGCCACGGCCACCGCCGGCACCGCCGCCGAGGATGCGTCCGCCGCCGGCTCCGCCGCCGTCAATGATGATTGTGCTGGTCTGAGTCATGGACACAGATTATCGCCGAATCCTCTGTGACTGCAATATGATTCAAAGTAAACACCAGCCCCGGTAAGTGTGAACGAAGGCAGTAATTCCGTTTAACAACGGGTGTTCACCGTACCGATGTTGAACTTGGAAATGCCGCTATCGGTGATGATCCGTGGTGCGCGCGCAGGGTGCGCATGTCTTAGAATTCTATCCCTGTACAGCGCGAAAGGGCGTCGGCCGTGACTCAGACTCGGGAGCTCGCCGACGCTGAGCAACCGTCGCCGTGGGCGCCGCTACACAACCCCATTTATCGCAACCTGTTCATCGCGTCGTTCGTCTCCAACATCGGGACGTGGATGCAAAGTGTGGCGGCCCAATGGTTTTTGGTGGAAAAGCACAGCAGTGACGTCATCGTCGCACTGGTGCAGACGGCGAGCCTTGGGCCGACGCTGGTTTTCGCATTGTTCGCCGGTGTGCTGGCCGATCTGTTCGACCGGCGGCGCTTACTGATCGTTCTGCAGACGTATGCGGTGCTGGTCGCGCTGGCCTTGGCGGTGCTGACCTACCTCGGTCGCGTCAGCCCGACAGCACTGTTGATGTTCACCGTGGCCATCGGCTGCGCTTCCGCACTGGCGGCCCCGGCCTGGCAGGCGATTCAGCCCGAGGTGGTCCCGCGCGAGCAGATACCGGCTGTCTCGATCTTGGGCAGCGTCTCGGGAAATGCCTCCCGCGCGATCGGACCGGCGATCGGCGGCGTGATCCTGGCATTGGCCGGTCCCGCAGCGGTCTTCGCGATCAACGCGGTTTCGTTCGCGGGAATCATCGTTGCCCTGCTGGCGTGGAAACGACCCAAGCAAATCGCGCCACTCGAACGAGAACACTTCGGCCAGGCCATCGTCACCGGGCTGCTGTTCGTTAGCAACGCTCCGATATTTCGCAGGATCCTTTTGCACGCAGCGCTTTTCCTGTTCCCCGCCTCCGCCCTCTTGGCACTGCTGCCGGTGGTCGCCGCCCGCAGATGGCACCTGGGAGCCAGTGGCTACGGCGTTTCAGTGGCGGCCGTCGGTTTGGGCGCCGTGGTTGCTGTCGCGGTTGCGGGACTGATACGCGTGCGATTGTCTGACAACCTGCAACTGGCGGCGTCCGCCGCCGCCTACGGTCTGGCAATCCTGGCGGTCGCGTGGCTTCCGTTCGCTGCGGCGTTACCTTTCCTGGTGATCGCGGGTATGGCCTGGCTGATCACGCTGACCACGTTGAACGCGGCGGCCCAGCTGACGTTGCCGCGCTGGGTTCGGGCCCGCGGGTTGTCGGTGTATATGTTGGTCGCCACCGGATCTCAGGCGATCGGCGCGTATGTCTGGGGTGCCCTTGCCACGCGGGCGGGACTCGACGTCGCGCTGCTCGGGTCGGCGGTCGCCCTGGGCATCGTTGTCCTCAGCGTTGCCGTGCTGCCATTGCGGCCGGCCACCGGGAAGATAGACGTCGGGGTTTCCAACGCGTGGCCGACACCGATGCTCATGTTTGAGCCATCCCCCGCGGACGGGCCGGTGCTGGTTGCCGTGCGCTACCGAGTGGCGGCTGAGAACCTCGAAAAATTCGTCCAGTCGATGGGCAATGTCAGGCGATCACGGCTACGGACCGGTGGCCACAGTTGGCGGCTGTATCACAGCGTCGGACAACCTGACATCTTCCTCGAGCGGTTCACCGTCGCGTCCTGGAGCGAATTTGAGCGCCAACGCACCGAGCGCTGGCTGGATTACGACAGTAACGGCGTCACGACGGCGATCGGCTATACCGTCGACAACGCCCGACATCACGAGTACTACCTCGCTACGCGTGTGCCCCGATGAGTCTGCGTCGTTCTCGCGCCCACTAGGTCAGCTGTCGACGTCGATCTCGGTCAAGACCCGACACAGCAGCTTTCCCGTGGCATTGGGTGGCAGCTCGTCGATGAACACCACGTCTCGGGAAACCTTGTAGCGCGCCAAGTTGTTCTTGACGTGAAGCTTGATCTCGTCATCGTCCTGCGGGGCGCCCAGCTGAGAAACAATGAAGGCGCGCAACCGCTTTCCGAACTCATGGTCGTCAACACCGACCACAGCCGCGCCGAAGACATCGTCGCGCCCGATAAGCAGGTTCTCGACCTCCTGGGGTCTCCTATCGATCTAGAACTCGGTCCGGCTTAGCCGAGACCCTTCGCGAAACCGCTGAGATCGCGTACGCTGGCGGCGAAAACGTCGGGCATCGCGCCCGCGAACAACATGTCACCGCCGTGACAAGTACCGGCGACCACTCTGCCCACGGCAGGCACGCCCGCACGCACCAAACGCCGGTAGTAGTCCAAGCCTTCGTCGCGCATCGGGTCGAGCTCATTCACCGAAATCACATGCGGGGGTAGACCGCTCATGTCGTCATCGGTTGCGACACCGGCGAAACACGTGGGGTCGTTCGAGTGCGCACCGTCGGGGTCGTAGATCGAACCGAGGAGCTCTGCCTGCTGAAGGTTGATGAAGTATCCGTCGCACTCACGCAGCGATGGCAACTCGTCGGGAACATCGTGCCACCGGTTCGAGATGTACGGGCATTGTGCGTAAAACCCGGCGATCTCGTGCAACCACCCTTCTCGTTTGGCCTTGTGCCCGACCGTGAGAGTGAGATTGCCGCCACCCGACTCGCCGCAGACAATCAGATGGCTTACGCCTAGTTCAGTGCGATGCGCCCCGACCCATCGCACGCCCGACGCGCAGTCGTTCAATCCGGCCGGAAACGTATGCGGGCCAAGCTTTCCCCCGGAGTTGCGGAATTCGACGCCGATGACGACGAGGCCGGTCCCCGCGAGGTACTCCCGAATGCGCGAGTACATCGTGTCGGCCGCGCTGGCGATGGCCATCCCGCCACCGTGAAGATGCACCACCGCCGGCAGCGGACCGTCGACGTCCGGGCGACTGATGTACAGCGTGACATCGTTGCCCTCCGCACCAGTGATCGTGGTCGTCGTAGTGGTGACGGCATCCGCGTCGGGAACGCCGGACGCGAAGGCGTTGAGTACGGCGCCAATCCCCGCCTCGCATATCTCCGCATACGCGAGGCGTTCCTCCAGCGGCGCATCGATGGTGAGTGGCACGACGGGCATGTTGGCGTCGAGCCCGAATTGGGCCAACGCCTCGACCATTCGCGGGTCCGACCGGGGGTCGGTTCGCATCGAACAATCCGGATCGGCGAGACGA
>DATAZN010000392.1:0-8262 GCA_036272035.1 Mycobacterium sp.
GCGGTGATCTCCGCGGCGTCGACTGAGCGCCGCATGGCGGTAAGCGCGGCCTCGCGCAACAGCGCCACGCAGTCCGCGGCGCTGTATCCGTCCAAGTCGGCCGCCAACGCGTCCAGGTCCACGTCGCGCAGCGGAATCGACTTGGCGGCGGTGCGCAGGATGTCCGCTCGCGCTTGTGCGTCCGGTGGTTCGACGAAGACCAGCTTCTCCAGCCGGCCGGGGCGCAGCAGCCCCGGGTCGATCAGCTCCGGCCGGTTGGTGGCGCCGACCACCACGACATCACGTAGCGGTTCGATGCCGTCGAGCTCGGTGAGCAGCGCAGCCACCACCCGGTCGGTGACGCCGGAGTCGAAGCTCTGCCCGCGCCGCGGGGTCAATGCGTCGATCTCGTCGAGGAACACCAGCGACGGCGCGGAGTCCCTTGCTCGGCCGAATAATTCGCGCACCGCCTTCTCCGAAGAGCCGACCCACTTGTCCATCAGCTCAGACCCTTTGACGGCGTGTACCGAAAGCCGTCCGGTGCTGGCCAGCGCACGCACCACGAAGGTTTTGCCGCAGCCCGGCGGGCCGTAAAGCAACACGCCGCGCGGCGGCTGGACCCCGAGCCGGGCGAATGTGTCGGGATGCTGCAGCGGCCACAGCACCGCTTCGGTGAGCGCCTGCTTGGTGGCGGTCATGTCGCCGACATCGTCGAGGGTGATCGATCCGACCGACACCTCCGTGGTTGCCGATCGCGACAACGGCCGGATCACCGTAAGCGCGCCGAGCAGGTCGTCTTGGGTGAGCTTCGGCGAGTTGCCGTCGGAGCTGGCCCGCGCGGCGGCGCGCAGTGCCGCCTCGCGTACCAGTGCGGCCAGGTCGGCGACCACGAAACCCGGTGTACGGTCTGCGATCTCGCTCAGGGTGAGATGGTCGGTCGGCACCTGATGCAGCAGGCTCTGCAGCAGCGCGATGCGGGTCGGGGCGTCAGGCAGGCTGAGTACCAGTTCGCGGTCGCATAGGTCCGGGGCGCGCAGCCGCGGGTCGAGGTTCTCCGGCACCGCCGACGTGACGATCACAGCGACCTCGGCGGCGGCGACCGCTTTGCGCAACTCGGCCAGGATCAGCGTCGCAACCGGCTCGGCGGTGACCGGCAGCAGCGCGTCGATGTCGGCGATCAGCAGGACTCCGCCGCCGTCGCGGACTTTCGCGACCGACGCGGCCACCCGCTGCAAGCGGTCGTCGGCGGCCAGCGCACCGACCTCCGGGCTGTCGAGTTCAATCAGCCGTCGGCCTGCGCAGACCGCGCGCACCAGCGCGGTCTTGCCGACGCCGGCCGGGCCCGACACCAGCACACCCAAATTGGTTGTAGCGCCCAGGGTTTGCAACAGGTGCGGTTCGTCGAGCGCCAGCTTGAGCCACTCGGTCAGCTTGGCCGCCTGCGCGCTGACGCCCTTGAGGTCGCTTACGGTGAGTTGTGGCGCCTTAGCTTCGACCTGCTCAGGCTGCGGCGCGCCAACGGCCGTACCGTCGTCGACCGCAAAGCCGTTTCCCCACGTCACCAACGAGTTCGGTTGCACGCTCACCGGCCCGGTCGGGTCTACTCCGGTGACCGTCAACAGCTCCGACGTCCAACTGATACCCACCGCCGAGGCCAGCGCACGAGTAGCCGCTGACGTCGAGGTGCCAGGGCCCAGGTCGCGTGGCAGCAGGGACACCGCGTCGCCGACGGTTAACACCTTGCCCAACAGGGCTTGTCGTAGCGTTGTGGATGGGACCGACTGGCTGGCTAACGTCGAGCCGCTCAGGGTCACCGACCGGGCGCCGTACACGGTGGCTGCGGCGATGATGACCGCGGTGTCCTGGCTCAGCCCCGCGTTGGACAGCGTCACGTCATCGAGCAGCACGGTGCCGATCGGGGTCTGTGGGCCGGCCGTGCCCGCGACCGCCGTCGTCGTGCGCGCCCCCGTCAGCGACACCGCATCCCATTCCCGGATGCCAAGGGCGGCAATGGCATTAGGATGCAGTCGGATCACACCGCGGCGAGAGTCCACGGCCGAGGTGTTCAGCCGAGCCGTCAGGGTGAGCCGGGCGGGTGACGTCATGTGCGGCCGGTGGGCCTGCGCAGTCCCAGTCGCGCCATCGATCGGCGGTTGGGCTGCGCCCGGCGGATCGCGCGCCGGGTGGCGCGCCGCTGCTTGGGCTTCTCACCCCACGCTTCGGGATGTTCTGCCAGCCAGTGATGGCTGCGTACCGAGAACGGGATGTAGCAGAGGTAGGCGACGATCATCACCATGATCAGGATGTAGGGGAACAGGAACGCGGCAGCCGCGACGATGGTCAGCCCGGCCAGCAACAGCGCGGCCAGATTCGGCGGCACCGAGACGGCGTGCATCTTGCGCATCGGGATCCGGCTCACCAGCAGCATCGAGCAGGCCACCAGCCATGTGCAGACGAACCACGGCGATGTCCACCAGCCCGCGCCGAATTGCAGCTTGGCGGCCAGCGGGCCGAGTGCGCAGATCGCGCCGGCCGGCGCGGGCACGCCGACGAAGAACTCCCGTGCGAAAGACGGCTGGGTTGCATCGTCGAGCAGCGCGTTAAACCTGGCCAGCCGCAGCACGATTGACACCGCATACAGCAGGACTACTACCCAGCCTGCCGCCAATGCGGGCAACATCGACACGTAGACCACCACCGCGGGGGCCACCCCGAAGTTCACCGCGTCGGCCAGCGAGTCGATCTCCTCGCCCATCCGAGACTCGGCATCCAGCGCGCGGGCCACTCGCCCGTCGAGCCCGTCGAGGATTGCGGCGGCGGCGATCAGCGCGATCGCCACGTGAGGCTGACCCTCCAGTGCGAACCGGATCGAGGTCAGCCCGGCACAGATCGCCAGCACGCTCATCGAGCTGGGCAGGATGCGCAGGTTGACCACTCGCCTGCCGCGCGGTTTGGTTATCACCGCAGCTGCGCCAACACCGTCTCGCCGGCCACCGCACGTTGACCGATGCTGACCGACACCTCCGCGCCGGCGGGCAGATAAGTGTCCAGCCGTGACCCGAATCGGATCAGGCCATAGGTGTCACCGATCGAAAGCTTGTCGCCTGCGCGAACGTCGCAGACGATCCGGCGCGCCAGCAGACCCGCGATTTGCACGGCGACGATCTCCACGCCGTCCTCGGTGCGGATCCGCACGCTGTTGCGTTCGTTGTCATCGCTGGCCTCGGGGAGGTCGGCCGAGCCGAACAGGCCCGGCCGGTGCTGCACCGCGGTCACTTCGCCGCTCACCGGGGCCCGCTGTACGTGAGCGTCGAACAGCGACAGGAAGATGCTGACCCGGGTTAGTTCCGCGTCACCCATCTCCAACTCGGGCGGCGGGGCGGCCGATTCGATGAGGCACACCAAGCCGTCGGCAGGTGCGACGACGACGCCGGGCCGAGTCGGCGGCACCCGCGGCGGGTGCCGGAAGAAGCCGGCACAGGCTCCGGCGGCCAGCAGGCCGGCCCGGCGCAGCCAACGGGAGCGGCGGCCGACCAGGGCCAGACCCAACCCCGCGGAAATGAACGGGAGCCCGGCCGGGTGGACGGGCGGAACGGTCGAGCGCATTAGCGACAGCAGATGCTGCGGGCTGACCGTCGGGTTTTCGTCGGTCAAGCGGGGACGTCGTGCCACGCGGTTATCTTACGGAGCCGTGGCGGCCGTCAGACCGGATAGGTGACGCCGGTCAATTCTTCGGAGACCGTCCACAGCCGGTGTTGCAGGTCTTCGTCGTGCGACTGTGCGCTCGAGGACACCAGCTTGGGGTGCCCGCGCTGCTCACCCAGGCCGTCGGGGCCGTAGTACTGCCCGCCCTCGACGTCTGGGTCGGTGGCGGCGCGCAGCGTGGGCAAGGCGCCCATCGCGGCACCCTGGAAGAGCAGGCCGCCTGCCACGGCGAACAGCGGTTTGATCAGCGTCGGCACGCTGCGGCCCAGCTCGGTGCTGGATGCCCCGGGGTGGGCGGCGACGGCGATGGTGTTCTTCTGGTGGCCGGCCAATCGGCGCTGCAGCTCGTAGGTGAACAGCAGGTTGGCCAGCTTCGACTGCCCGTAGGCGGCATACCGGTCGTAGCCGTGTTCCCATTGCAGATCGTCGAAGTGGATCCCGGCGCGGATCCGGTGGCCCGTGCTGCTGACGGTCACCACCCGCGAGCCCCGTACCGGTAGCAGGTTGTCCAGCAATAACCCGGTCAGCGCGAAGTGACCCAGATGGTTGGTGCCGAACTGCATTTCAAACCCGTCGGCGGTGAGCTGCTTGGGAGTCCACATCACCCCGGCGTTGTTGATCAGCAGGTCGATACGCAGGTAGGTCTTGCGCAGCGCCGCGGCGGCGGCTCGCACCGAGGCCAGCGAGCTGAGGTCGAGTTCCTGCAGCGTGACGTCGGCGTCCGGACAGGCGGCGACGATGCGCGCCAGCGCGAGGTTGCCCTTCTCCAGATCGCGCACCGCCAAGACGACGTGGGCGCCGGTCTGGGCGAGCGCGGCCGCCGTGTGGTAGCCGAGGCCGGTATTTGCGCCGGTGATAACGGCGACGCGGTCGCGCTGGTCCGGTATGTCGCCCGTGGTCCATTTGTCGTTGGAACTCATCGGAGAAAACCATACCCATCGAGAGATCGATGTCGTCGTGTCGGTGCAATCCGCTATCACGTCGATGGCATCCTCGATGACGTGGATAACCGCACCCCTGGCCTGCCGGTCGCCGGCATGGTCGATCCCGCCCATCCGCCCAGCCGGCGCGCACCGCTGCGATGGGCGATCGGCGGCGTCATTCCGTGGCTGCTGCTGGCCGCCGGTCAAGCGGTGTGGTTCGAATTCGACAAGCGAATGCCGTGGCTGCACATCCTGCTCGGCGTCGTCACCGTGCTCGGCGCAGTGATCTCGTTGGCCGTCGTGCCGATGTGGCGGTATCGGGTGCACCGGTGGGAGATTGGCCCGCAGGCGGTGTACACCCGCACCGGATGGCTGGTCCAGGAAAGGCGCATCGCGCCGATCTCGCGGGTGCAGACCGTCGATACCTACCGTGGCCCGTTGGACCAGTTGTTCGGCCTGGCCAACGTCACCGTCACCACCGCCTCGTCGGCGGGTGCGGTGCACATCGTCGCGCTCGACGTGGACGTCGCCGACCACGTCGTCGCGCAATTGACCGACATCGCAGCGATCGGCGCGGAGGACGCTACGTGACAACCACGGCCGGGCCGGCTCGAATCGCCTGGCAGCGGCTGAGTCCCAGGATGCTGCTGGTTCACCCGGTGCACGAACTGCTGCGCGAACTCCCATGGCTGATCGGCGCGATCGTGCTGGGTTCGACTACCGGCAACCAATCCTGGACAGTGGCCGTGTTGGCGTACACCGTCGTGATCGGCGTGGCGCGCTGGTACACCACCAGCTACCGTATCGACGCAGACCCGCAGTCGGGCCAACTGCAACTGCGGGCCGGTCTCTTGCAGCGCAAAGTACTGTCGGTGCCGCTCAACCGGATTCGTTCGGTGCAGAGCGATGCGCGGTTGCTGCATCGTCTGATGGGCCTGGCCGTGGTGCGAGTGAACACCGGCCAAGAAGCCAAAAGCGGGAACGGGTCCGGGGTCTTCGAGTTGAATGCCGTCCTGGCCGGCGAGGTGCCCCGGCTGCGGGCGATTCTGCTGGCCGACTCGGCGCAGCACGTCGATACGTCATCCGCGGAGACCTCCGCGGACGGCGTGGTGCTGGCTCGCTGGCAGCCGTCGTGGCTGAGGTATTCGCCGTTGAGTGTGTCCGGCCTGCTGTCACTGGCCGCCGCGGCCGGCGTGGTGTACGAGAGCGGATTCGTTGGGCCGCTGCAGCATTCGCGGCCAGTCGAGTCAGCACTTGCCACTGCCCAGCGGCTGGGGACGGCGAGCACCGTCGAAGTCGTCGGCGGGGTGATTCTGCTGGTTTCGGTGCTACTCGCGGTGCTGAGGTCGCTGCTCACATACGCAAATCTGGTGCTGCTGCGTCAGGGAGACGTTCTGCATTTGCATCATGGCCTGTTGCGCCTTCGTGAGCGGGCCTACGACATGAGCAGGCTGCGCGGCGGAACGCTGCGGCAACCGTTATTGGTGCGCCTGTTCGGTGGCGCCCGCCTGGACGCGGTGATGACCGGTGTGCACGGCGCCGGTGAGGCGTCGGTGCTGCTGCCGCCGTGTCCGGTGTCCACTGCCGAATCGGTGCTGATCGGGCTGGTCGGCGATCGGGATGTCGTTACCGGCCCGCTGCGGGGTCACGGCCGCCGCGCCGCGTCCCGACGCTGGACACGGGCGTTGGGGCTTCCGGTCGTGATCGGTGTTGCGTTGGCGCTGATGGCCGCGGTTGCCGGGAAATCCGTTGTACCCGTGTGGGTGTGGCCGGCATGGATCGCGGTTACGGCATGGTGCGCGTTGCTGGCCGCCGACCGGGTGAGCGCCCTCGGCCACCGGGTCCACGACGGTTGGTTGGTGATCCGGGCCGGCAGCGTGGAACGACGCCGCGACTGCCTCGCGACCGCGGGCATTATCAGCTGGACCGTGCGGCAGTCACCGTTTCAGCGCCGGGCCAAGGTGGCGACCCTGGTGGCGGCGACCGCCGCGGGCGTCAAGCGCTACCCGTTGATAGATGTGCCGGAAGACCTGGTGTGGGCGGTTGCGGCCGAGGCGTCGCCATGGGTGGCCGACAGTATCTGGGCGGTCCGCTAAGTTCAATGGCGCCGACCCGCCGCACTTGGCTACGCCGAGTTTGCCATCGCCGCTAAGCGCTCAGCCTGCGCACCGCCTCGATCCGGGCGGCAAGCTGTTCGCTAGTCGCCGCTGCCACCGGTGGGCCGCCGCAGAGACGGCGCAATTCGTTGTGAATCCAACCGTGCGGCTTGCCAATTCGATAGTGCGCCGCCGTTACTAACGCGTTGAGTTCGCGACGGAGGTCGCGCAGTTGCCCGTGCCGGGTGACCGGCTCGGATACGGCGGCGCGGCGGCCGAACTGTTGTTCCTGGTGGCGGCGCAGCAGGTCGCGCATCTGCCCAGGATCCAAAAGCCCTGGGATGCCTAGATAGTCGGCCTCTTCGTCGCTGCCGGCGGGAGTCGCGGTGCCGAACGACGAGCCGTCGAAGATGACCTGGTCCAGTTCGGCCTCGGCGCCCAGCGATTCGAACTTGTTCTCGAGCTCGGACGGCTCGTCCTGACGACGTTGCGCCTCGGCCAGCTCGTCGGCCTCCCGATCCGGTTGTCCGAGAACGTGATTGCGCTGGGCCTCCAGCTCACTGGCCAGCAACAGGAGTGTCGGCACCGACGGCAGGAATACGCTCGCGATTTCACCGGGTCGCCGGGAGCGGACAAACCGACCGATCGCCTGAGCGAAGAACAGCGGAGTGGAGGCGCTGGTCGCATACACGCCGACCGCCAGCCGCGGCACGTCGACACCCTCCGACACCATCCGCACCGCGACCAGCCAGCGGCCGGTGCCCGCGGAGAACTGCGCGATGCGCCGCGAAGCGCCAGGGTCATCGGAAAGAACGACGGTCGGATTCTCGCCGGCAATCCGTTGCAGCAGAACAGCATAAGCGCGAGCCGCTTGCTGGTCCGACGCGATCACCATCCCACCGGCATCCGGAACGCCGCCGGCCCGTAGCTGTCGTAGCCGGGTATCTGCCGCGGTGACGACCGCGGGCATCCATTCGCCGGCGGGATCCAACGCGGTGCGCCAGGCCCGGGCGGTGTGCTCGGCCGTGGCCGGCTCACCGAGCCGGGCGGAATACTCCGCGCCCGCGCTGTCGCGCCACCGGGTCTCTCCGGAATAGGCCAGGAACACCACCGGTCGCACCACGCCGTCGGCGAGCGCGTCGGTGTAGCCGTAGGTGTGATCGGCCCGCGACCGCAGCACGCCGCCGGCATCGGGCTCGTACCGGACGAACGGAATCGCGGCGTCGTCGCTGCGAAAGGGCGTGCCGGTCAACGCCAATCGGTGCGTGGCGTCGCCGAACGCTTCCAGGATCGCGTCGCCCCAGCTCTTGGCGTCGCCGCCGTGGTGGATCTCATCGAAGATGACCAGCGTCCGTCTGCCCTCGGTGCGCACCCGGTGACGGGTCGGATGGCTGGCCACCTGTGCGTAGGTGACGACGACGCCGTGGTACTCCGCCGACGTGTGCGCGGCGGCGTTGCTGAACTTCGGGTCCAGCGCGATGCCGTCGGCGGCCGCAGCCTCAGCCCACTGCACCTTGAGATGTTCGGTGGGCACCACCACGGTGATCGCCTCGATGGTG
>DATAZN010000393.1:0-8095 GCA_036272035.1 Mycobacterium sp.
CAAATCCATGGCAGCTTGGCCCAGCACGTCGCCGCTATCGTCGGCGTGCGCGTCTGCGGCCTCGGAAAGGCCGAGTATCGCGGCAGCCGCGACGGCACCGGCACTCATGCCGAGGGCGATGCGCCAGCGGCGGACCTGACGAATGAATGGTCGGTTGCGGTGGGCCGTCATGAAAACTCCGATCTTTCCTGGGCGTCAAACACATTGGGAGCGTTGATTACTCGAACAACGTTAGGAAAGCGACGGGGCCCTTACTAGCCGCGGCACGCACGCCTCTGGCCAGATTGCGCAGCCGGAATCACCTAGGCAGTGCGGCGCAACGTCTTTGCCGGCGGCTCGCGGTAGCGGTCGACATGGGCAGCGGCGAACCTGCCGAGATTGGTGAAGCCCCAATCGTAGGCAACCGAGGCCACTGTGACTATCGATGGGTCCGACTCGATCAAGGTCTGGTGGGCCCGGCGCAACCGCACCTCACGCAGATACGACATCGGCGACATCCCGAGATGACGCTTGAAACCTTGCTGTAGCGAACGGACACTCACCTGGCTGCGAGCGGCAATCGACGACAGCGTCAAGGGCAACTGCGCTTCCGCTTCGATGACATCGACTGCTCTACGAATTGCGCGAGGCGTCAGCGAGCGTTCCCGTCCCATCAGAGCGTCGCGTTGGGAATGCTCGGCGGCCAATAGGAATCCGCGCAGCAAGGTGTCGACGAACGGCATTCCGACCAGTGGTTGAGTGAGCAGGCCGTCCGGATGGAAAAACTGCTCCGCGAACAGCACCAGCATGTTGATCCAGTTTCGGGTTGCCGCGGTATTGGTCGGCATGAGGGGCGCGAAGTCGGGTTGGGATCTCAGCTGTCGGCCCAGTGCATCGCCGAGCGCGTCCTCAACGGCGTGACGGGCCATCTTGAGTAGGAGTATTTCGGTACCCGCGTCCCATTGCAGCCCGGAAAGCCCCTCTGGCGCGTACACAGCCGCAGTGCCGGCACCGCCGCCGGCAGCCAGCCCCCGATGTTTGCCCGCTGCGCGGCCCGACCGCACTAGAAACACTCGATAGGTGCTGCACACGTCACCGCAATCGATGGAAGTGTCAGCACCCAGGACAACGTCCTGGAGGGTCACTGAACCCATCCGACCCCCGCGCTGGGTCGTCGAAAACAAGTCCGGATCAGTCAGCAGGTTCAAGTGCGGCCGGTCACAGGCGCACAACTCGACGAAGTGGTCGAACTCGTTCACCGGGATCCAGATATGCGGATCCTCGGTGTCCGCTATCGGTCGTTCCGTCACAATCTGGCCCCTGTCATCGTCCGCAGATAACTTTCTCTACGTTCGAATCAGTCACCAGGTTCACGTGATGCTGGCCACAGCGCTAAGCGTCCGCAGATCCCGTCCTTACCCGTGGCGCGAACAATGTTGACGCTGGCTTTGTTCCGCTATGCGAGTCCCGGGGGTTACTGGCGTGCAGCTTCAGCGTTGCACGCCTGTTGATCAGCTGTGGAACTAATCTGAACTCGCTGCGAAAATGTCAGGGCCCAAGGCTATTTCGATTGCGCCGGTCTAAAACCCGGCACTCAGGCTCATGTTCGTCGATGTTTCGGTTACATACTTTTCGAGCGCACTGCCGCTAGGGCCTGGGAGTCGACGACCACCACACTGTCGTCGTCTAAACGGATCCAGCCCTGATTCTCGAGATCACCCAATGCATTACGAACCACCTCTGGCGAGACGCCGACTAGGCGGGAAAAGTCTTCCATCGTCATCTCGTGCACGATCCGTACCACTTCACCTTCCCGCTGACCAAACCGTCGTTTCAACAACGACAGTCGGCTCGCGACGCGGCCTCGAATATCGGCGGAGGCGAAGTCTGTCAGGGCGTCCGTCATCTCTTTCGCCCTCCGTGCGAACAGGCGCAGCGCTCGAGCACTCAACTCTGGACACTCGGCCATCCAGCTGAGCAACTGTCCGCGTTCAATCGGCACTGCCAGAACTTCGGTGAGCGCGGTTATTCGCGTTTCACGCGCGACCGGCTCGAAAAGCGATACCACGCCAAAGATTTCGTTGCTACCCAGGACGGCCAGCAGAAGTTCACAACCGCCCTGCCGGCAGATCGAAGCTTTCACTTTGCCGGACATGATCACGTAAAGACGACCGCCGTCATCGCCGCCGGTCGCGATGACGTGTCCGGCTGGGAAACGCGCCGGCTTCAGCTGCCGGCACCACCGAGTCAGTGCGGCTGGATCGGTCTTGCTGACGATTCCCGATGCAACCAGTGCCCGTCGCACATCGATAGACCGTGGGGACGTTGTCGCGGGCACCTGGCTGATCACGCCGTTAACGCTAGGCAGCGTAGGGAGAACCAGCTAGCCACCGCACGCAGTGCAATGGCCGGATAACGCACGTCAGCCGGGCATCACCGGCATCGCCCCGCCCGCCATGAACGCCGGGACATCGAGCCAGCCCTGGGCGCCTTCGGCGCCCGAGATCGACAGCTGCATCACCCCGCGTGGGTCGGCGACGTACACCGTCGACGGGTTAGCCGCGATCACCCCGACCGGCTGCTGCAGATTGCCGGTCGGTGCATCGGAATTCACTCCGTCGATGTTGACGTAGGACACCGGGTGTTCGGCATCGTTGCGACTCACTGCGATGTCTTCGTCGGTGCGCCACGACAACGACACCACCGAGGAGCCCAGCCCGAACCCGAGCCGCCGCGGATAAGCCAATGCGAATTGGCCGGCCTGCGTCTGCTCGACGCTGGCGCAGATCACCTGACCATTGATCACCATCGCGGCGCGGGTGCCGTCGCGGGACAGTTGCAACTCGGCGATCACTCCGGGGAAGCGGCTGGAGACCGCGGCCGAGTCGATCGGTAGCCGCGCCGGCTGCCCTGAGGCGGTCTCCTGAATGGCGCGCAGCACGGTGTTGCCGTCGGCCACCACCCAGACCGCGTCGTCCAGCGACCAGGTCGGCCGCGAAAGGGTATGTCCGTCAGCGGCTTCGGCCGCCTCGCCGCCGAGGTCGCCGATCCACAACGACGATGCCATGTCCGGGGCGCCGGGGCGAAGCGTCACTACCGAGGCGACCTGATGCCCGTTGCGGGACAGCGTGGCCGAGGTCTGGTCCGTGGTTCGCCCGAAGGCCCCCGGCACCGGGTCGGAGCGCTGGCCGTCCAGCGCTACCACTCGGCCTCCGATGAGCGCGTGCACGCCGGCGGCGGCACCCTCGGCCACACCCGGGTCGGTGGCCGCGACGTCGGTGGTGTTCCACCCGTCGGCGAATCGTTCGTCGAGCGAGGCACCGTCGGCCCTGATCACGTAGGGGCCCTTGATGTCTGCGCGGGCCAGCGTCCAAATGATCTGTGCGGCAACCAATTGCCGGCTGCGCGGATCAGCAACCGTCAGCAACTCCAGGTCGATGCGGGCTCCGCCGTAGCCGCGGCCGACGCCGCTCTTGCCGCCGTCGGCGCGCGTCACCGGTCCGCGCAGCCGCACCGGCGGAAGCAGCATGTTGTGCACGCTCTTGGCCATCTCCGGGCGCGGGCCCGCGATCAACTTGGAAACCAGCTCGGTGGCCAGCTGATCGCGGTCAGACACTGCGACATAGCGCGGATCCGGCACGACCGTCTTGCCGGTCGGGTCGGAGAAATACAGGGTGTTGCGCTTGTAGGTGGCCTGGAACTGCTGCCAGTCCAGGAACACCCCGTTGGGCAACTTGTCGATGCGCCAGCCACCCGGCGTCTTGACCAGCTCGATCGGACCGGGATCGGGCAGCTGCCCCTCGGCGGTCTCGAACACGCCCATGTCGGATAGCGAACCGAGCTTGTCGGCGCGCATCGTGACCGAAACCCGTTCGGTGCTATGGGTTTCGACAAACACCACGTGGTCGAGCAACAGCGCACTACCGGCGTCGTCCCACGCATCGGACGCCGACCGGGTCAAGAACTGTCGCGCCGCCAGGTGCCGGTTGGCCGGATCAGCGGTGGCTTTGAGGAATTCGCGCAGCAGCACATCGGGATCCATGCCGGGCGTCGGCTTGGGCAGATTCGCCGGTGCCGGACGTTCGACGGTGCCGATGGCCCGCGGCGCCGATGCGCTCGGCACACCCGCACAGCCTGCCAGCACGGCCGCCGCGGCGAGCAGCGGACCTAGTCTCCGCATCATCACGCGCCGCGCTCCGCGTGTTCGCGCTGCCGGGCCTTGCCGTCTTTGCGGTCGGGGGCAATAGGTTTCATCGGCAGCGGGCTGGTGGTGACCTTGTGTCCCCGCACCAGCGGCAGGGTGAGCCGGAAGCAGGCGCCGTTGCCGGGCTCGCCCCAGGCTTCCAGCCGGCCCTGATGCAGTCGCGCGTCCTCGACGCTGATCGCCAGCCCGAGCCCGGTTCCACCGCTGCGCCGCACCCGCGACGGGTCCGACCGCCAGAACCGGCTGAACACCAGCTTCTCCTCGCCCGGCCGCAGCCCGACGCCGTAGTCGCGGACAGTGACCGCAACGGTGTCCTCGTCGTAGCCCATCCGGATCCGCACAGGCTTGTGCTCGGCGTGGTCGATCGCGTTGGCGATCAGGTTGCGCAGAATCCGCTCGACCCGGCGTGGATCGACCTCGGCGATCACGTCTTCGTCCGGCATGTCGACGATCATCTGGACACCCGCATCCTCAGCCAGGTGACCGACATTACTCAGCGCGCTGTTGACCGTGGTCCGCAGATCGACTGCCTCGACCGACAATTCGGCCACCCCGGCGTCGTGGCGGGAGATCTCCAGCAGGTCGCTGAGCAGCGACTCGAACCGGTCGAGCTCGCTGACCATCAGCTCGGTGGACCGTCGCAGCGTCGGGTCGAGGTCCTCGCTATGGTCGTAGATCAGGTCGGCGGCCATCCGCACCGTGGTCAGCGGGGTGCGCAGTTCGTGGCTGACGTCGGAGGTGAACCGGCGCTGCAGGTTGCCGAATTCCTCGAGTTGGGCGATCTGCCGGGACAGGCTTTCGGCCATGTCGTTGAACGACACCGCCAGCCGGGCCATGTCGTCTTCGCCGTTGATCGGCATCCGCTCGGACAGGTGCCCGTCGGCGAATCGCTCGGCGGTCTGCGCCGCCGCCCGCACCGGTACCACCACCTGCCGGGTGACCATCCACGCGATACCGGCCAGCAGCACCATCAACACCAGGCCGCCGGTGGCCATCGTGCCGCGGACCAGTGCGATCGTGCTCAGCTCGTTGCCCAGCGGGAAGACCAGGTACAGCTCGAGGTTGTTCACCCGGGACATCGTCGGACTGCCGATAACCAACGCCGGACCGGAGAAGCCCTCGGTGTGCACCGTCGCGTACTGGTAGGCCACCTGCCCGGCCTTCACGAAATCGCGCAGCGCGTCGGGCAATTGGTCGACCGGCCCCGCCGAGGCGGCGGGCCTCGGGCCGTCGCCGGGCACCACCAGAACGGCGTCGAACGCGCCGGCCAGGCCGGCTCCGGAGGTCGGGTCGGTCTTCGACGTCAAGGTGTTGCGGGCCAGCTGCAGGCTGCTGTCCAGTGAGCGCGCCTCTTCCCCGCTGACAATCCCGCTGACCGTGGCGCGGGCCCGGTCGATCTGCTCGGTGGCAGCGCGGACCTTGACGTCAAGCACGCGGTTGGTGACCTGGCTGGTCAGCGTGAAACCGAGCGCCAGGATCACCGCCAGAGACATGCCGAGCGTCAGAGCGAGCACCCGAAGTTGCAACGAGCGGCGCCAGGCCACGCCGAGGGCGCGGCTCAACGTACCCATGCCCCGCATCACCGGGCCCGAACGACCCGAACGACCGCGAAAGCGTGGCTTCGAGCCAAAGATCACCGGCGCCGCTCCTCAACATCGCGACGCTCGGCGATCACGGCGGTCCGGCCTTGTAACCCACTCCTCGAACGGTCAGCACAACGGTCGGATTCTCGGGGTCTTTTTCGACCTTGGCCCGTAGACGCTGGACGTGCACGTTCACCAAGCGGGTATCCGCCGGGTGCCGGTATCCCCAGACCTGTTCAAGCAGCACATCACGAGTAAACACCTGACGCGGTTTGCGCGCCAACGCCACCAGCAGGTCGAACTCCAACGGCGTCAGCGAAATCTGCTCGCCGTTGCGAGTGACCTTGTGGGCGGGCACGTCGATGTCCACGTCGGCGATCGAGAGCATCTCGGCCGGCTCGTCCTCGTTGCGCCGCAGCCGCGCCCGCACCCGGGCGACCAGCTCCTTGGGTTTGAACGGCTTCATGATGTAGTCGTCGGCGCCGGACTCCAGGCCGAGCACCACGTCGACGGTGTCGGTCTTGGCCGTGAGCATCACGATCGGGACGCCCGAGTCGGCCCGCAGCACCCGGCACACGTCGATGCCGTTCATGCCCGGCAGCATCAAGTCCAGCAACACCAGGTCGGGCCGCAGTTCGCGCACAGCGGTCAGCGCCTGGGTGCCATCACCAATGACGGCGGTGTCGAACCCTTCTCCCCGCAGCACAATGGTCAGCATCTCGGCCAGCGACGCGTCGTCGTCAACCACGAGAATCCTTTGCCTCATGGTGTCCATGGTGTCACCAGATCGGGACAAAACGGGGCTACCACGCGCGTGTTTCTTGCATCTATTACCACAGCCGTGCCACGCCGGGCAGACGTTAGGCCGTTAACTGCGTCGCCAGCCGGGCCGGATCGACCTCGGCGGCGACCACCAGCCAGCGTCCGGCCCAGCCCGCCGCGGCCAGCCCGGCGTACACCGCGCCGGTGCGCTGCTGAAGGCCGCCGTCGCGTTCGTACGCGTCCCGCTCCCGGCCGGCATCGAGGGTGGCCCGGTGGCGGGCGCGCTGATCGGCCAGCTCGGACGAGACGCCCAACAGCACTTGCCAGTCCGGCACCGGAAGTTGCAATCGGCCGTATTCGATGTCGTGCACCCAGCCGACCACCTCGCCGTCGGCCTGCTGGTGCAGGCGCGCGGCGCTGTATGCAGCGTTGGAGGCCACATAGCGATCCAGAATCACCGCGTCGTGGTCACGGCACAGGTCGCGAATCTGGTCAGCTCCCCCCGCGCGATCCAGCGCGAACAACATCGCCATCGCGTACACCGAAGTGGCCAGGTCGCCGTGCCGGCCGCGCAGTGCCTCGGCGGCCACGTCGGCGGTCACCGACTGTCCGTACCGCGGGAATGCCAATGTGGCCACCGATTTCCCGGTAGCCTCCAATGCCGCGCGCAGGCCTTCGGTGAGCGTCCGCTTGCCGGCGCCGTCGACCCCCTCAATAGCAATCAGCACGGCGCGAGCCTAAATCCTGCGCGAACGCGAGGCTGGTTTCACGCTCGGCGCCGAACGTGCAGCTGGTTTCACGTTCGGCGACCGACGACTCAGTAGCGGTAGTGATCCGGCTTGTACGGGCCGTCGACGTCGACGCCGATGTACTCGGCCTGCTCCTTGGTCAGCTTGGTCAGGTCGCCGCCGAGGGCTTCCACGTGGATGCGGGCCACCTTCTCGTCGAGGTGCTTGGGCAGGCGGTAGACCTCGTTGTCGTACTCGTCGTTCTTGGTCCACAGCTCGATCTGCGCAATGACCTGGTTGGAGAAGCTGTTGCTCATCACGAACGACGGGTGTCCGGTGGCGTTACCGAGGTTCAGCAGCCGGCCCTCGGACAGCACGATGATCGACTTGCCGGTGTCCCCGAAGGTCCACAGGTCGACCTGCGGGCGGATGTTGACTTTGGTGGCACCCGACTTCTCCAACTTGGAGATCTGGATCTCGTTGTCGAAGTGGCCGATGTTGCCCAGGATGGCCTTGTCCTTCATCGCCTTCATGTGCTCGAGGGTGATGATGTCCTTGTTGCCGGTGGTGGTGATGACTATGTCGGCCTCGCTGATCACGTCCTCTACCCGCTTGACGTCGTAGCCCTCCATCAGCGCCTGCAGCGCGTTGATCGGGTCGATCTCGGTGACGGTCACCCGCGCGCCCTGGCCGGCCAGCGAGTCCACCGAGCCCTTGCCGACGTCGCCGTAGCCGCAGATCAGCACCTTCTTGCCGCCGATCAGCACGTCGGTGCCGCGGTTGATGCCGTCGATCAGCGAGTGCCGGCAGCCGTACTTGTTGTCGAACTTCGACTTGGT